>DJBG01000210.1 GCA_002429965.1 Hungatella sp. UBA5982 | reverse complement strand
CATATAAAATCCTGTAAGTACCCATGTCGGCAGTCAGCCAGCCAAGTGTGGTAAACAGAATCAAAAAACCCTTTAACAGACCGGCCCCGGACATCGCCCCAAGAACCGGGGCAAAGATGCCGGATATGGTCTCCATAAATAAATTGACCAGATTACCTTCCTTATTCTTGTTTCCATCCTCTCCGGCATCCCCAGCTTTTACACCGGTTTTTTCAATAATGGCATCATATACGTCGCCCACCGCATTGCCGATCACAACCTGAAGCTGTCCGCCACCCTCTACAACTGTAATCACCTTTTCCGTCTGGTTCAGCCGCTCCTTATCCACTTTTGATTTATCAACAATCTGAAAACGAAGACGCGTTGCACAATGTATCAATGACTTTACATTCTGAGCCCCGCCCACATTGGCAACGATCTGTTTTGCCAATTCATCATAGTTCTTATTTGCCATAATCATTCCTCCTGATAACAACAATTTTTCACATAGAAGATACGCGCTTATCTTTTTGTGATTTCATCCTAACATCCCTCTATTTTGCTATCAATCCCTNNTCTTGTGCTTTTCTCTGTATATGTTAAATAAGTATGTTTTTTCCTCTGTTTTTTCTATGTTTTTGTAAAAAAATAACATGTTTTTAAATTTTCTTTAAAAGCATGTTATTTGTAAATATATTTCGCCTTGTCAAATACACTGTCGCCCTCAATTAATCTGGTTCGGTAATATACCCGGACCATCTCATCCTCTTCCCCTTCCGCCAGAATATGACGGATCAGATGCTTGACTGCCGCCGTATGTCTCTTGGTATGGGTGCCCTTGATCAGGGTCAGATTCAGACCCGGAATGCTCAGTTCCGGCAGCGCATCGAAGCCGACCAGCGATACTTCCCTCGGCACCTTAATATTGTGTTCTAAGAGAGCCTTGCTGACACCTAAGGAAATAACCGAGCTTTCTAAAACAAAGGCTGTGGTCTTATGCAGACCTCCGGTAAGATAATGGTTCATGGACTCATACACCTGATCCACCGTATTTCCAAGGTGCAGTATTCTGTTGCTGCTGTCACCGCACTGCCGTTCAGCCATTTCCTGTACAAAGGCCTCTCTCCGCTCTTCAAAATTAAAAATATTCACTTTTTCAGCGAGATATATGATATGGCTGTGTCCTTTATCCACAAGATAATCCACGCCTCTGCGAATTCCTTCTTTATTATCAATCAGAAAACTATCCATTCCCTGTTCATAAAACAGGTTATCCCCGACTACAATGGGGATCTTCAGTTGCTGAAAAGGATAGATATCGCTGGCATTCATTTCGGCGGCAATTATATAGATCCCTTTTACATGATTGTCAATGCATTTCTGCAGAAACTTCTCCAGATTTCCGGATTTCTCATAGAATTCCTGATAATCAAACCGGTAGCCCGCTTGATTGGTCAGGTATTCAAAATTATCAAACAGCAGGGGGTGGGAAACGTTTTCCTTCNNGTTTCAGAATGATCCCGTGCTTGATATAGTCCAACACGAGCACAGTCCCCCTGTTTTCTGCAGACTCCGCCCTTAATTTACTATTATTTCTTGCAACCAACTGTTCTAAATATTCTTGCACCTTTCTCCTGGTTGCAGGATTGACGCCGGGCTTGTCATTGAGTACCAGAGAAACGGTTGCCTGTGAAATTCCAAGCGCTGCCGCTATGTCTTTTGATTTTATACGCATAAGGGACCTTCCTTACTTTCTTAATATAACAGGCTGCTCTTATATTTTCCAACAAAATTTATTACCCGTCAACTATTATTTCTAACCCTGCGTAATCTATGCAAAAATGCAAAAGGCCGCCCCGAAATTCGGGTACGGCCTTTTGCCACCTATTTAAACTTATTTACCATAGTAAGCCTTTAAATACATTTCTTTGATCTCACTCATAAGAGGATATCTCGGGTTTGCACCTGTACACTGGTCATCAAATGCATTTTCAACCATCTCATCCAGAGTAGCCAGGAAGTTCTTCTCGTCAATGCCATATTCCTTAATGGTTGCCTTGATTCCTACTGTCTTCTTTAATTCCTCAATCTTAGCAATGAATTTCTTAAGCAGCTCGGCATCATCCTTACCTTCGATACCACAGAAACGTGCACNNGTTCCCATTTTAGTAGGTACTTCACAAGCATTGAAATCCATGACTAAGGTGATCAGGAGAGCATTTGCAACACCATGAGGAAGGTGATGATAAGCGCCTAATTTATGAGCCATGGAATGGCATACACCTAAAAATGCGTTATTAAATGCCATACCAGCCATGCAGGAAGCATCTGCCATCTTACATCTTGCCTCTACGTTGGTTCCGTCATTGTATGCAGTAGGCAGGTAGTTAAATACATTTTTCATTGACTTAAGTGCAAGACCATCCGTATAATCAGAAGCCATTACAGAAGCATAAGCCTCCAATGCATGAGTCATAACGTCAATACCGGAAGCGCTTGTAAGGCCCTTTGGCTGGCTCATCATGTTGTCTGCATCAACGATAGCCATATTCGGCATTAATTCATAGTCCGCAAGTGGATATTTCACCCCTGTTTCCTGGTCAGTAATAACCGCGAAAGAGGTTACCTCAGAACCGGTACCGGAAGAAGTTGGGATGGCCACAAAGTAAGCCTTTTCACCCATTTTAGGGAATGTGTATACTCTCTTACGGATATCCATAAAGCGCATGGCCATATCCTGGAAATCCACCTCCGGATGCTCATACATTACCCACATGATCTTGGCAGCGTCCATGGCTGAACCACCGCCTAAGGCGATAATGGTATCAGGCTGGAATGCCTTCATGGCAGCCGCACCTGCCTGGGCATTTGCAAGGGTGGGGTCTGGCTGGACATCAGAAAATACGGTATAAACAATGCCCATTTCATCTAATTTATCTGTAATCGGTTTGGTATAGCCGTTCATGTAAAGGAAAGAGTCTGTTACTACAAATGCTCTCTTTTTGTTATATACATCCTTTAATTCGCTAAGTGCGACAGGCATACAACCTTTTTTAAAGTAAACCTTATCCGGATTTCTGAACCACAGCATGTTCTCTCTCCTCTCAGCAACGGTCTTAATATTCAGCAAATGCTTTACCCCAACGTTTTCGGAAACAGAGTTTCCGCCCCATGAACCACAGCCCAGAGTCAGGGATGGCTGAAGCTTGAAGTTGTAAATATCGCCGATTCCGCCATGAGAAGATGGGGTATTCACCAGGATACGGCAGGTTTTCATAGCCGCTGCATGCTTTTCCATTTTCTCTTTTTCATTTACATTTATATAGAGAGAAGAGGTATGTCCGTAACCGCCGTCGGCAACCAGCTGTTCTGCCTTCTCAATGGCCTCATCAAAGGTCTTAGCCTTATACATAGCCAGAACCGGTGACAGCTTTTCATGTGCAAATTCTTCTTCAATATTAACGCTCTCAACTTCACCGATCAGGATCTTTGCGGATTCAGGAACTTCCACGCCTGCAAGCTTTGCAATGGTGTGGGCTTTCTGGCCTACAATCTTAGCATTTAACGCGCCGTTGATAATAATGGTCTTACGTACCTTATTCAGTTCATCTTCCTTCAGAAAATAGCATCCTCTGGCTGCAAACTCTTTTTTAACCGCTTCATAAATAGGCTCAAGTACTGTTACAGACTGCTCGGAAGCACAGATCATACCATTGTCAAAGGTCTTGGAATGGATGATAGAGCTGACTGCCATCTTAATATCCGCTGTATCGTCAATGATCACAGGGGTATTGCCTGCACCAACACCGAGCGCCGGTTTTCCGGAAGAATAAGCGGCTTTCACCATTCCAGGACCGCCGGTCGCCAGAATAATATCCGCACTCCTCATGACCTCGTTGGTCAGCTCCAGAGAAGGAACGTCGATCCAACCGATGATACCTTCCGGTGCGCCGGCCTTAACAGCGGCATCGAGAACCACCTTTGCAGCCGCAATGGTAGAATTCTTTGCACGGGGATGAGGGGAAATCATGATGGCATTTCTGGTCTTTAAGCTGATCAGTGTTTTGAAAATAGCAGTTGAAGTCGGGTTTGTGGTAGGAATAACCGCCGCAATCAGNNTTATAAATATATTCTGCAGCATAGTTGTTCTTAATGACCTTATCTTCCACAACACCCATGCCGGTTTCTTCTACAGCCATTTTTGCCAGAGGAATTCTTAACTTGTTGGCAGCACTTGCTGCTTCAAAAAAGATCTTATCCACCTGTTCCTGGGTGAAGGAAGCAAATACTCTCTGAGCCTCTTTCATGGCTTCCATCTTTGCAATCAGGGCATCAACACTATCAATGATCTCAGGAATTCTTACCTGTTCTTCTTTCTTTGCCATCATGATTTTCCTCCAATTTTTAAATATGTTCAATAGGTATTTTTATATCGATATTTTTTTAACGATCTATCGTAATTTCATTATATGTTATTGTTATTTTTTTGTCAATGTTATATCTTACAAAAAAATACAAGGTTCAAGCTATTTTTTATTCAAATCTCATATTATTTATTTTAATACAAGGTTTAACTTAATCATACAGCTCTTTTTCATATAAAACATATTCTGAGCATCTACTTCCTGGCTTATTCTTAAGGAAAAGTATGATATTCGGTCTTTGGACGGATTTAAAAACTTGGCAATGCGCATCATGTATGATATAGTAAGCCTTAGCATTGCAGGTTTGTCTGTGCTTAAATATAATTATGTTACCTAAAACACCGTTCTTTTACAGGTAAGATTATATTGTTTTAATATACAAGAATAAGGGGATTTTAAGATTATGAAAATTACAATTGGAATTGATCTTGGAGGAAGTACCACTAAAATTGTAGGATTTCAAGATAATAAATTAAAAATTCCTACTTTTGTTAAAGCTGATAACCCAATAGAATCACTGTTTGGAGCTCTTGGAAAATTCATCTATGAAAACAACATCCAGTTGAATGAAATTGAAAAGATTATGATCACAGGGGTTGGCAGCGCTTACGTAGAACAGCCTTTATACGGAATTCCTACTTATAAGGTAGACGAATTCACTTGCAATGGTCTGGGAGGACAATACTTTACAGGATTGAACGACTTAATCGTCGTGAGTATGGGAACAGGAACCTCTCTTGTCCAGGTAATTGGAGATAAAATTACCCACACCGGAGGAATCGGCATCGGAGGAGGAACCATCCTCGGCCTTTCAAGCCTCCTTTTAAAAACCCAGGATATCTCTCTGATCATGGAACTTGCAAGCAAGGGAAACATTAGCAACATTGATCTCCAGATACAAGATATCTCCAGAACTCCCCTTCCCGGCCTTCCTCTTACTGCTACAGCCTCTAACTTCGGTAAGGTACGCAACCTTGCATCTGACGAGGATATTGCTGTAGGAATCATTAATATGGTACTTCAGGTTATTGGAAAATCCGCTATTTTATCTTCACTGAACAGCAATATCACCAATTTTGTCATGACCGGAAACCTGGCAAAATTCCCCCAGTGCAAAGGCATCTTTCAATCCCTTGAAACCATGTTTCATGTCCATTTTATCATACCGGACCAGGCAGAATACGGTACTGCCATCGGAGCAGCACTTACAGAGGAACGCCATATGGAGATGAGGCAGATCGTATACCCATCCGATAATAAACCTTCATAAATTATTGTAAACTAAAACAAATTATACTATCATAGGTTTTGATAAAAAAGTTTTTTGTTTTACCATTATAAAAAACCAGGTGCAGCTTTTACCGCACCTGGTTTTTTATGAATGATATCCCAATGCCTGCTCCAATGCATCCTTTTCCTCACTTCCAAGCAAGACATCTGTTTCTCCTCTTTCCACTTCCTTGATGTAAACATAACATCCTTCCCGGCTATGAACGGAATTTAAAACAAAACCGGAATTTGTATAATCAAGGATTGCCATTGCAAAGCTTAAGTTTCCGCCCATCCCTTTAAACGCATTGTATTTTATAAGTCCGAATTTCTGGAAAGCACTTCTGTAATTTTTGTTGGTATTACGAAGAGAGTCTTTATTGGCGCGGTCTTCCGCTTTTAGTTCCGCAATATCCTCCATTTGCTCCATAATAATCTCTTCCAGGGTCTCCGCATCTTTTCCCCTCATAAAATAGTCGTATCTGCGATATAGCTTTCTCATTTGAACCAGGCATATGATTACAACGATCAGTAATATCATGGTAATTACAGCTAATCCAATGATTAAAAAAGCAGGATCAACCGCTAACTGATTCAATATACTGTTGTCCATTCTTTTGTCCTCGCTTCCATGATGTTATCTTATGGATTCTATCAACTCTACTATTCTTTCCAATTCTGCCTCAGAATAGTACTCAATTTCCACTCTTCCTTTGTTTCTATCTTTCTGGTTAATACTTACCTTTGTTCCCATGGCAGTTTTCATTCTATCTTCCAGTTCTCTGAAAATCAGGAAAATACTCTCATCCTCTTCCTTTTTTTCTTTTGGTTCTTTTTTCTTTGACATGGATTTAACAAGTTTTTCCACTTCACGGACGCTTAGATTTTCAGCAATAATCCTTCCTGCAATCTGGAATTGCATTTCCGGATCGTCAACAGCCAGAAGCGCCCTGGCATGTCCTCCTGTGATCTGGTTTTGAATGAGCAAATCCTGTACTCTTTTTTCCAACTTTAATAAACGCATGCTGTTGGTGATGGTTACCCTGTTTTTGGCCACACGCGCTGCAATTTCTTCCTGCTTTAAACCAAATTCCTGCATCAGACTTTGATAAGCCTTGGCTTCTTCAATGGGATTTAAATCTTCTCTTTGTACATTCTCGATCAATGCAATTTCCATTGATTGCTGCTTCGTATATTCCCGGATTACCACAGGCACTTCTTTCAAGCCTGCCAGCTTTGCTGCTCTCCATCTGCGTTCACCGGCGATTATTTCGTAGAAATCCCCCTTTTTCTGTACCAAAAGAGGCTGTAAAACACCATATTCTTTCATGGATTCCGCTAATTCAATGAGAGATTCCTCACGGAAATCCATTCTTGGCTGATTATGGTTCGGTTCAATGGAGGATATTTTAAGGAACAACCCTTTTCCAGTTTCCGGTTCCTCTTCCCCTGTTCCTTTTCTTACGCTTATCTGCTCCGGCTTTGGATGGTTTTTCATTTCCTGTTCCTCTGCCGCTGATTCCATTACTTCATCTCCGAAAATTGCTCCAAGGCCTTTTCCTAAACCCGTTCTCTTTGCCATAATTATATTTCTTCTCCTCTGCTTATTACTTCTGCCGCCAGTAACCGGTAGCTTTCCGCTCCTGCTGATCTGGAATCATATAAATTAATCGGCATTCCATGGCTGGGAGCCTCTGCCAGTCTGACATTTCTGGGTATAATGGTTTTATAGATATTCTGGTTTAAATTATTTTTAACGCTCTCAACAACCTCCAGGGAAAGATTTGTCCTGGCATCATACATGGTAAATACTACGCCTTCCATCTCAAGGGCAGGATTTAGCTTCTTTTTTACCAGATTTACCGTTTTCAATACCTGGCTCAATCCCTCTAACGCATAATATTCACATTGAATTGGTACCAATACGGTGTTTGCAGCTGTTAAGGCATTAATTGTCAATAGATTCAATGACGGAGGACAATCTATGATAATAAAATCATAGTGTTTCTTGACTTTTTCAAGATATGTTTTGAGGAGTGTTTCCTTGTTCTCAATTTCCAATAATTCAATCTCTGCTCCTGCTAAATCCACATTAGAAGGAAGCAAATCCAAGTTTTCCTGAACATTGGTAATCAGACATTCTTCAATTTCACACTCTCCTACCAGCAGATCGTATACCGTTCGCTCAATGGAACTTTTTTCGATCCCTAATCCGCTGGTCTCATTTCCCTGTGGATCAAAATCCACAGCCAATACCCGCTGTCTTGATTCTGCCAGACAAGCAGATAAATTGATTGCAGTAGTCGTTTTACCGACTCCGCCCTTCTGGTTTGCTATCGCAATGATTCTTCCCATTTTTAATTTTGCCTCCTAATGAATCAAGCGGGTGTGCTCACTTATCCAGTTGATTCATATATTCAAGGCTGAAAGATGTATTTCTTTCAACCTTTTCTTGTTATAACATCCGGAAATTGCAGTTCAAACTAGAGTATAGCATACTTTATTTTTTTTTCCTATGGTTTCCTGTAAAAAAAATCTATAAAATATAATAAATGTTTCACGTGAAACATTTTTCCAATCTTATTCCTACACTTAGTTGGTATAAAGCTATATCCAAAAGATTTTAGCATCTTTTTTGCCCAATTTTTTAACTATAAATGAATATTTGTAAGGTTTTTCCAAGTTTTAAGAATAAATTAATATGTTAGGCGTTGTAAGTCCATATTGATTATATTATAATAAGAAAAGATCAACTCATTTCAGGAGGTAAAATATGAAAACAAAGAACAAATTATTGACCTTGCTTATTTTATCAGCCAGCACAGCAACTGCCACTGCTGTCATTAATAAATGTATTAAATACTCTGCAACCTCCAAAAACATACTATCTGATTCAAAGCCCCTTTGCTATAAATGGCGTTTTGGTAATATTCATTATACAAAGACTGGAACCGGCAAGCCACTTTTACTCATTCATGATTTAACGGCTTGTTCCAGCGGATATGAATGGAACCAAATGATTAACTATTTAAAAGAACAATATACCGTATATGCTATAGACCTCCTGGGATGCGGACGCTCTGAAAAACCGGATCTGACTTATACTAATTATCTTTATGTACAGATGATCTCTGACTTTATCAAATCAGAAATAGGACATCGTACGAATGTCATTGCATCCGGCGCTTCAACGCCTCTTGCTGTCATGGCATGTAATCAGGCACCAGAATTATTTGATCAGATTATGCTGATTAATCCGGATACCTTACTATCATGCAGCCAGATACCAAACAAGCATGGTAAAGTTTATAAATTTATTTTGGACTTGCCCATTTTAGGAACACTGCTCTATCACATCGCTACCAGTAAAAGGGCAATTATGGAAGATTTTGCTAATAACTTCTATAATCCTTATTCTGTAAAGACCTCACTGGTCGATGCTTACTATGAATCAGCTCATTTGGGTGAATCACCAAAATCCTTATATGCCAGTGTCAGATGCAATTATACTAAATGTAACATTGTAAATGCTTTAAAGAAAATCGATAACAGCATTTATATTATAGGGGGGTGTGAAATGGAAAACATTAATGAATTGATCCGGGAATATCAGACATATAATCCGGCCGTTGAAAGTTCCCTGATTGGAAATTCAAAATACCTACCTCAATTGGAAAATCCTTCTGAACTGTATCGCGTCATTCAAATGTTTTTTGCATAATTAATAGATATAAAAAATGTTTCACGTGAAACATTTTATTTTAAAGGCTCCTTTGATGGCAAGCCCGCTTTTCTTGGATACTTTTTAGAAATACCATTATTCTTAACAATCTTCACTAAGGAACGTTCCGCATCTGTTCCCGGTAATAAAAAGGTTTTCACTTCTTCCACGCTTCCTCCTAATAAAAATATGGCGTGCTTTGCTGCTCCCAGCTCTTCTTCAATCTTTCCTGATTTATATGGAATAAAATGACCTCCGACCTTAACAAAGGGCATACAGTATTCGGATAACGTGCTAAGGTTAGCAACTGCTCTGGAGACACAGAAATCATATTGTTCCCGGTGGAGAGGATCTCTTCCTAAGTCTTCTGCCCTCCCGTGGATGGCCCCTATTTTTTCAAGTCCCAAAGAATTAATTACTTCATTTAAAAAGTTTATCCTTTTATTCAAGGAATCCATTAATGTAATTCTTAAATCAGGAAATGCGATCTTTAAAGGAATTCCGGGAAACCCTGCTCCGGTTCCCACATCAATGATCTTATAATCCTTTGTACCAATATCTCCCATCGCTTTTATCAAAGACAGACTGTCAACAAAATGCTTTGTAATCACTTCATCCATTTCAATAATCGTAGTCAAATTCATAAATTTATTCCATTCAACCAATAATTCAAAATAATTATAAAATTGATTTATTTGATTTTCTTTTAACTCTATGGACAATAAATTCAATTCTTTCCGGAGACTTTCTTCAAATACTCCTGTCATATAATACTCCTCATTCTTTCTTTTCCAGGCTCTTCTGATAACGAAGCTGCTCCAGAAAAACGAGCAGGTGGGATATATCTGCCGGTGACACACCGGATATTCTGGATGCCTGTCCAATGGACATGGGCTTATACAGATTCAGTTTCTGGATGGCCTCTTTTCTAAGCCCCTTTACCGCGGTATAATCAAATTCTACATCAAGCTTTTTATTTTCCAGCTTTTTATACTGAATTACCTGCTGTCTCTGCCTGCGGATATATCCATCGTACTTAATATTAATATTGACCTGTTCCATCACATCCTCTGAGAGAGCGGGCCTGTTCTTATCCAATTTAGTTAACATAACATAGTTCAGCTCTGGTCTTCTCACCAACTCTGCCAGGGTTGTACCAGTTTTTAAAGGTGTACTCCCGTTTTCTTCAAGAAACTCCTGTACTTCTCTGGATGCCCCTATATTGGTAGCTTCCAGGCGCTTGATTTCTTCCTCAATCAGCCGTTCCTTTAAAAGAAGCTTTTCATGCTGTCCATCACTGATCAACCCGATGTCGTGACCGATTCCCATTAAACGGATATCCGCGTTATCCTGACGAAGCAACAGCCTGTATTCCGCCCTTGAGGTCATCATGCGGTACGGTTCATGATTTTCTTTTGTAACAAGATCATCAATTAAAACGCCGATATAAGCCTGGGAACGGTCCAGTACGATTTGGTCTCTCCCCAGTATTTTCATGGCCGCATTTACACCCGCCATAAAGCCCTGGACTGCCGCCTCCTCATATCCGGAGCTTCCATTAAACTGACCGCCGCAAAACAATCCGCTGATCGGTAATGTTTCCAGAGTTGATTTAAGCTGTATGGAATTGATGCAGTCATATTCAATAGCATAAGCATTTCTGACAATTTTCACCTTCTCCAACCCCGGAACCGTCCGGTACATGGCATGCTGCACATCCTCAGGCAGAGAGCTTGACATACCTCCTAAATACATTTCATTGGTATAAAGTCCCTCCGGCTCAACAAAGACCTGATGACGGTCCTTATCCGGGAATTTAACTACCTTGTCCTCAATGGATGGGCAGTATCTTGGCCCGGTGCCTTCGATGGCTCCTGAGTATAAGGGAGAACGGTCTAAGTTTTCCCGAATGATCTCATGGGTCTTTTCATTGGTGTAAGTAAGCCAGCAGGAAACCTGCTCTTTTTGCAGCGCTTCCCTATCTGTGGAAAAGGAAAAAGGCACTACTATCTCATCCCCCAGCTGCTCTTCCATCCTGGAAAAATCAATGCTTCTCTTATCCACTCTGGCTGGAGTTCCCGTCTTAAAACGCAGCATTTCGATTCCATGCTCCTTTAGGGAATCGGTCAGATGATTGGCCGCCTTAAGGCCGTTAGGGCCTGTATATTCGCTTACATCGCCATAGATGCACCTTGCTTTCAAATAGGTTCCCGTAGCCAATATGGCAGCCTTGCAGTGGTAAACTGCTCCGGAAAAGGTCTTAACACCTGTAAGGGTTCCATCCTCTACAATAATTTCTGTAACCTCCGCCTGCCTTATGGTCAAATGGTCCGTATTTTCCAGGGTCATTCTCATGGCTCTGGAATATTCCTGTTTGTCCGCCTGAGCCCTTAAGGAATGGACTGCCGGTCCTTTTGACTGATTTAGCATTTTGGACTGGATAAAAGTTTTATCTATAATTTTTCCCATTTCACCGCCTAAAGCATCCAGCTCCCTTACCAAATGGCCTTTGGAGCTTCCGCCGATATTGGGGTTACAGGGCATCAGCGCAATGCTGTCCACACTGACTGTAAACATAATTGTCTCAAGGCCCAGCCTTGCTGAGGCCAGGGCCGCCTCACAGCCGGCATGGCCTGCTCCGACTATGACAACATCATAAGATTCTTCTAAATTCTGCATTTCTTTCTCCTTTCGTATCATTCTCCATCCTAATTCCTTACTTACCCATACAGAACTTACGGAATATCTCATGCACCAGATCATCCCCTACAGATTCTCCCAGGATGGTTCCTAACTGCTCATAAGCATCCATTAAATCAATGGAATAAAAATCCTCCGGCATTCCCTTATTCACGCTTCCTTCCACCATAGAAAGACTCTTAAGTGCTTCTAATAGGGCATTTTTATGCCTTACATTTGTGATATAAACCTGATCATTAAAATCAATTTCACCCTGATAAAACATAGCCTTTATCTCATTTTCCAGATTCCCGATCCCCAGACCTTCCTTTGCGGAAATGGGAATCACCCGATGCCCGGTTCTCTTTTTAATCATATCCTCTGTAACAACAGGAATAAGATCCGTCTTATTTAAGAGGACAACTGCCTCCCTGTTTTCAATGAATTCCAATATCTCCTCATCATTTTCATCAAGAGGACAGGACCCATCCACCACATAAATAAT
Source organism: Hungatella sp. UBA5982 (assembly GCA_002429965.1). Lineage (GTDB taxonomy): Bacteria > Bacillota > Clostridia > Lachnospirales > Lachnospiraceae > Lacrimispora. The sequence goes on along the minus strand of DJBG01000210.1, from coordinate 30,227 downwards.
CAGATCAGCATCCTGGGCCGCATTTCTTGCCTTCTCAACACCGATCTTTTCAACCACATCCTCCGTATTCCGGATTCCTGCCGTATCAATGATATTAAGGCTTAAGTCCTCCAGCCTGATCTGCTCCTTTAAGGTATCCCTGGTGGTTCCTGCAATATCTGTAACAATTGCCCGCTCCTCTCCCACCAAAACATTTAAAAGAGAAGACTTTCCTGCATTTGGTTTACCTAAGATAACAGTTTCAATACCTTCCGAAAGAACTCTTCCATTATCTGCAGACTTAATAAGAAGATTCAGTTCCTCTTTTAAAGGCATAAGAACCTGCAAAAGAAGCTCCTGGTACCCATCCAGAGAAATGTGTTCCGGATCATCAAGAGCTGACTCAATAAAAGCGATATGATAAATGATTTTATCCCTCATATCCTTTATTTTCCTGGAAACGGCTCCCTCTAACTGGCTGACGGAAGACTTTAAGGCATAATTATTTTTTGCATGAATCACATCAATAACAGCCTCAGCCTGGGATAGATCCATCCTGCCGTTCAAAAATGCCCTTTTCGTAAATTCTCCAGGCTCCGCAGGTCTGGCACCGTACTTTAATACAGTCTCCAGAATCCTTTTCGTTACAAGAACACCTCCATGGCAGTCAATCTCAACCGTATCCTCTGCCGTATAGCTTCTTGGTCCCCTCATAATCAGAACCAGAACCTCATCAATGACCTCATCCCCATCACAAATATAGCCGTAATGAATGGTATGGGAAGGCTCTTTGGAAAGCTTTTTCTCTCCTTTTCCCTTTCCCTTAAAAATCTTATCTATAATCTGAAATGACTCCTCGCCGCTGATTCTCACGATCCCAATACCGGAACTGGACATGGCTGTGGCGATGGCCGCTATTGTATTCATTTTCATATTCAATCACCTGAATAAACTTCTCTTTAAGAAAAGGGGTGAGGGTGCCTTCCGACAGCCCCAACCCCTCATAGTTATTTNNAAAGAAATAACAACATGCCTGAATGGATCCTCTCCTTCACTTCTTGTAACAACAAACTTGTCATTCTGAAGTGAGGAATGGATAATTCTTCTTTCATAAGGATTCATTGGTTCCAGAGAAACGGAACGTCTTGTCCTCTTCACCTTGTAAGCAATGTTTTTTGCAAGAGTCTCCAGAGTTTCCTTTCTCCGCTCCCTGTAATTTTCCGTATCAAGCTTTACCCTGATGTAATCTTCATTTTCCTTATTTATAACAAGGCTCACCAGGTATTGCAGGGAATCCAGGGTCTGTCCTCTTTTGCCTATTAAAATTCCCATGTCATCCCCCGACATGTTGATGGAAAGCTCTTTTTCTTTTTCAAGATAAGAAGATTCCATATGCACCCCTAAATCCATAGCGCCGAACACATCGGAAAGAAAGGCCATAGCCTTGTCTTCCATGGTTTCTTTCTTTTTTGCACGGATGACAGCCGGCTTTGAACCGATAAATCCCAGAATACCATTACTGCCCTTATCAACAATCTCGTACTCCAGCTTATCACTGGTTGTCCCTAATTCGATTAATGCCTTTGTAATCGCTTCATCAACGGTTTTAGCTGAAACTGTAATCATATCCATAGGTCACCCTCCTATTTATTGTGCTTTTCGTTGAACTTCTCAACCATCCTAGCCTTAGATGCAATGCTGCCCGGATTTGAGGCTCCGCTGTTATAATAATCACTGGAAGCCTTAACCTGATCCCTTGTCTTCTCTGCCTTGGCATTACTCTCAGCTTCCTCTTTTTCATTGACAGCCTGAAGATTTTTCAAACTAGCTGTGGCATTCTGGGAAACGCGCTGAGGAGGAAGCCCCTTCTTGGCACGCTTTTTATTAGCCTTTTCAACATTCCTCTTAATCATGTCATCCATATCAATCTGGTTTAAATAGCGGTTTACCGCAACCTGCTGGATGATCTGGAACACGCTTGAGGCAATCCAGTAAATACCGATACCGGATGCAAAGGTGAAACAGAAAAATACAGACATAAGCGGCATAACCGTATTCATGCTCTTCATGGACTGAGCCATGGCATTGTTTTCATTATTACCAGTTTGAGGCTGGTTTACTGTCATCAACCTGGCACTGAACCACTGGCTGAGACCGGCCAAAATTGGAATGAGGATAGCAAGACTGAAATGGAAGCCCCCTCCTGGCGGAAACAGTACGCTGGATGGCGTAGATGCTAAGTTGATTCCCAGGAAGGAATTCATATGGGAAATCTGGGCTGCATTGGTTGCAATGGTATCCTTAATGGATGGAAATAATTCCTGTAAATAATTCCACTGGCTGGGATTTAACTGATATAAGAAGTCTACCATTCCATTGCTGCTGGTAAGGCTTCCGATTCTTGATACATTGACTTTATTATCTGTGGCAAACTGTGTCAGCATCCCCACATGATCTACCCCAAGGGAATTGATGGCTGTCACCACATTTTCAAATACCGTTTTAACGCTCTGTACATAGGCAGGTATATGATAAATAACCTGATACAAGGCGAAAAGAATTGGCATCTGGATGACAAGCTGCACACAGCCTCCTGTCATGGAAGTTCCATATTTTTCATAAACCGCCTGAACCTCCACGTTCTGCTTTCTCATGGATTCCTGGTCGGTCTTTCCTTTATACTTTGCCTGAACCGCTGAAATTTCCGGCTGCATAACACTCATAAGCTTTGAAGATTTCTGCTGTTTTAAGGTCAGCGGAAACATAAGAAGCTTTGTTACAAGAGTAAATAAAATAATACACAAACCAATATTCTGGATTCCAAACGTGCTGGTCAGCTTAAACAGCCAATCCATGATAACACCCAGAACGGTCGCAAACGGCCCCAAAATGCCTCCTACCTTAGTCAATACTAAGAATTCCAATAGAACTACCTCCTCATCTGTTACGGAACTGGATCATAACCGCCTTTTGCAAAGGGATTACACCGAAGTATCCTTTTGCAAGCCAAAAATGTACCTTTTAACACGCCATACCTTGTAAGTGCCTCAATGGCGTATTGAGAACACGTAGGCGTGTAAATGCAGTGAGTTCTTATTTTCAGAGGAGAAAGATATTTCTGGTATCCTCTGATCAACAAAATCATGACTTTTTTTACCATAAGATCACTTCGATTCTTTTTTTAAAATGTTATGAAGTCCGCACAAGTGCAGATATGCACTTTCGATTGTTTTGTAATTTTCTTCCTTTGCCGCTGGTCTTACAACGACTACGATGTCTAATCCTGCCTCTACCATTTCCTCATGAAGCCTGAAGCTCTCTCTGATTAATCTGGTTATGTGATGCCTTACAACGCTGTTTCCTACCTTCCTGCTGACAGATATGCCGATTCTGGTTTCCGGCCTGTCCGTTTTCTTAACATACATGACAAGAAGTCTGTTGGCAAGGGATTTTCCATTCTGATAAACTTCTTGAAAATCCCGGCTTTTCTTAATTGAATTAAAATGTTTCATGAAACTTTTACCTATCTCCTGTCCACTCTTTTTGGACATAAAGGTATACCAAAAAGGTATTTTCCTGTTTCCCAGGAATTTGAGAAAAGAAAAGGCCACAATTACTTGCGGCCTGGTCCATTAAGCTGATAATTTTGCTCTTCCTTTTGCTCTTCTAGCGGCTAAAACTTTTCTTCCGCCTGGAGTGCTCATTCTGGCTCTGAAACCATGAACTTTGGATCTCTGTCTCTTCTTTGGCTGAAACGTCATCTTCATAATCTACGGACACCTCCTCTTGTTACAATAGCTTATCATAGGCAATATGATGAAACATATTGAGACTATTTTAATTAAACATCGTTTCAATTATATAGAACAAAAGGTGGTTAGTCAAGGGAAAAATATATTTTTTCTTTCAAAACCAATACTCTCCCGGCTTTTCTGCAAGGCATTCCAGATACCGGACCAGAAGCATAAAAGACATTCCTTTCCATATACAGGAAAAATCCCATAAAGTCGGCTCATAATCTATCAATCAAATCATTTATACAGTATAATTAAACTGGAAAATATTTCTATCTGTTCATATGGATAGATATGGGAAAAACGCTCTTATGAAAGGATGGTTTGCAAATGAATCTTGAAAGAATCAACATCAGAGATCCCTTTATATTGGTAAATGAGGAGAAATACTATATGTATGGAACACGGGCTGAAACATGCTGGACATCTGCCACCGGATTTGACTGTTACATCAGCGAAGACTTGGAAAACTGGAATGGTCCTTACGAAGTATTTCATAAGCCGGAAGACTTTTGGGCCGATTTAAATTGCTGGGCTCCGGAAGTCCATAAATACAACGGTTCTTATTATATGTTTGCAACCTTTAAAGACAGTCATTCCCATGGAGGTACTGCAATTTTAAAGGCAGATCATCCCTTAGGACCGTTTATACCTCACAGCGAAAAGCAAATAACGCCCCAAGACTGGGAATGCATTGACGGAACGTTATATGTAAGTCCGGAAGGAAAACCCTATATGGTTTTCGTTCATGAATGGGTCCAGATTTCGGATGGTTCCATCTGTGCCGTAGAACTGAGCCTGGATCTAAAACAGGCGGTATCTGAACCCATACTTCTCTTTCACGCTTCAGAAGCAAAAGGCTGGATCGTCCCCGTAAAAAATAAAAGGCCTGGTACAAATTATGTAACGGATGGTCCTTTCCTGTACCGAGCCAAAAGCGGCCGCCTGATTCTTCTCTGGTCCAGCTTTGGTAAGGAAGGATACACGCAGGCTCTTGCTTATTCCGGCAATGGAGATATTACAGGAAAATGGGCTCAGGATGACAGGCTGCTTTTTGAAAAAGACGGAGGCCATGGCATGATATTTAAAAACCTATCCGGTGAACTTTATCTTACCCTTCATACCCCTAATGAACATTTAAAAGAGCATCCTGTTTTTTACAAACTGGAAGAAACAGATGACACCCTTTGGGTCAGCGGAACTTAATATGAAAAAAGTGATTTTTACAGGAAAATGCGATGGAATCGGAATAAGCCATGTAGCCAGGGACTGTGACCTGGCTGAAACCATTGGATTTTATAAAAATGAATATCAGATTTATTATATCCTGGATGGAGAGCGTTTTTTCTATTCAAACAATAAAAGCTACAGGATGTCAAAAGGCACCCTGTCTTTTATTGATAAAAAAAAGATTCCTTTTACGAACGTAATCGGTGGAAAATATCATGAACGGATATTAATAGAAATTGAAGAAACATGGCTGATCTCTGCAGGAACTGTTATGGAGCTGGACTTAACGGGGTTTTTCNNCACGGCGTTCTTCAGATGAATTCTAAACATCAGGAGATCATTGAAAAGAAACTCCGTAAGATGGAAGAAGTTTTGAAGGCAGAAAAACCTTATGCCTCCGCGGAAGTGAAAGAATTGCTTTTTTCCATCATCATAATGATTTTAAACGGAGCTGGTACCAGGCCGGAGGAATACCGTACTACAGGCGGTAAAATGATGCGCTATGTAAAGGTGAAGGAAATTATATACTATATTATGGAGCATTATTCTGAGATTTATGGTCTGGAGGACCTGGCAGGCATATTTTACCTTGATAAAAGTTATTTAAGCCGCATCTTCAAAGAAGTGACTAATTTTACCGTAAATGAATTCATCAACATACAGAAAATCGACCGTGCCAGAAATCTGCTAATAGATGATTCCCTTTCCATAGAGGATATTTCAAAAAAATTAGGGTATGAAAGACTTTCTTATTTTGACCGGGTTTTCAAAAAATACGTAGGGATGTCTCCCCTTCAATATAGAAAATCCAGGAAAACCCCATAAGTCCAGTCAATTTAGTGAAAATAATGAGGATTTTTTGATGTATTGGCGCTTTGCCCAACATATGTTGTTATTTTCAATTAGAAACAGTAAAATATATACATATAAGAGCAAATCCGGATTTCATTATTGTACATTTTAAACATCATTTTAAAACGTAAAGGAGGTTAGACAGATTGAAAAAGATGAAAAAGTTCTGTCGTGACAATTTTATCCCCTATATGTTTCTGCTTCCCTGGCTTATAGGAATTCTGGGACTGACGGTTTATCCCATGCTCATGTCGCTCCGCATGAGTTTTACGGATTACGATTTCACAAAGCCCGATTCTGTCCAGTGGATCGGTTTCGGCAATTACATAAGAATGTTTGGTTCATTATTAGGCATCACTGATTTTACAGCGGCATCAGGCAAAATAATGAGGGTCGACCCCTACTATTTAAAATCATTATCAGTGACATTCACCTATGTGTTCACATCGGTGCCCTTAAAGCTGGTATTTGCATTGCTGGTAGCTGTACTGATGAACCAGAAACTGCGGTTCGTGTCTTTTTACCGCGCCATATACTACATTCCCACACTGTTAGGCGGTTCTGTGGCAATTGCAGTTTTATGGAGAAAGTTATTTGAAAAAGAAGGTTTGATAAACGGCATCCTTTCGTCAATTGGATTTACGGATTTACCAGGGTGGATAACCAATCCCAAGTATGCTTTGGGCACTCTGGTACTTCTCACAGTATGGCAGTTCGGTTCATCCATGATCATCTTCCTGGCCGGCTTAAAACAGATTCCCACGGACTACTATGAGGCAGCCAGTGTGGACGGTGCCAGTAAAGTCCAGCAGTTTTTTTCAATAACTATTCCATCACTTACGCCGGTTATACTTTTTAACCTCGTCATGCAAATGATTTCAGCATTCCAAACCTTTACCCAGGCATACATCATTGGCGGCGGCAAAGGAGGAGTCTTAAACTCAACTCTTTTCTATACACTGCATTTATATCTTCAGGGGTGGACTTACCATGAAATGGGTTATGCCTCTGCAATGGCATGGGTACTTTTGATTATTATCGGAGTATTTACGGCAGTCATATTTGGATCATCAAAACTATGGGTCTCCTACGGAAACGGGGAATAATCTATGAAAGCGAAAAAACAATTGCATATCATCATAACACATATTTTTATCGTAACACTGGGAATTACCATGCTTTATCCGGTTATCTGGATGGTTGTCAGTTCCTTTAAGCCCAACAATATGATATTNNCTGATTCCCAAAGCAATCACCATTGATAATTATATCAGCGGCTGGAAGGGCTATGCAGGCGTTTCATTTGGTAAATTTTTCTTAAACTCCATGCTTCTGTGCATAACTGCAGTGGCCGCAAACCTTATATCATGTACTATGGCTGCTTATGCTTTCGGAAGGCTCAAGTTCTTCGGAAAAAATTTTTGGTTCGGTATCATGATGATAACCCTTATGCTTCCGGCACATGTTACACTGGTGCCCCGTTATATCCTTTTTAATAACTTCGGCTGGGTCGGCACTTACTTACCGATCCTGGTTCCCAAATTTTTAGCCACTGACGCGTTTTTTGTATTTCTGCTTGTACAATTTATAAGAGGACTGCCAAAGGATCTGGATGAAGCCGCCATCATAGATGGCTGCGGAAAGATCGGAATATTTTTCAGGATTGTGATACCTCTTGCAGGACCTGCAATGGTTACGACCGCACTCTTTACTTTCCTCTGGACATGGGATGATTTTTTTAATCATCTTCTCTATCTTACGTCTCCGGCAAGCTACACAGTATCCCGTGCCTTAAGAACCTTTGTAGGGGATGCGGGCGCCGTATCAAACTGGGGAGGTGCACTTGCCATGTCCACTCTCGCCATGCTGCCAAGCTTTATTTTATTCTTTTCACTTCAAAAATATTTTGTTCAGGGAATCGCTACATCCGGGATTAAGGGATGACACCCTTTCAATCAAATAACATGAAAAGGAGAATACTATGAAAAAATCAATTCAACTGCTGTTAGCCGCCTGTGCAGTCCTTTCCTTATGGGGATGCAGTTCCAAAGCCGTTACAGAAACAACAAATGCTCCGGCTGCGGCTCCTACAGAATCACAAAAAGCAGAAAATGAACCAGTTGACACAAAAGTTCTTCCCCCCTATACCGGCGAAGCGGCTGAACTGCGTTTCGGCTGGTGGGGCAATGACGAACGCGCTGCCCTCACCAATCAGGTGATAGACAGATTTATGAAAGCCTATCCAAATATCAAAGTTACAGGCGAACCTAACGGCGGTACTGCCGATCATTTCCAGATCATCGATACCCAGCTGCAAGGTAATAATGCTCCGGATCTGATTCAATTTGGAGGAAATTATCCGGACTACATACAGTATCTCACACCCCTTAACGATTTTCTCGGTAAGCAGCTTTTGATCGGTACTGCCGGACAGTTTGACCAGGTAGCCCTTGAAGCTGCTACCCTGGACGGAAATCTTTATGCCGTCAGCCTTGGAACCAACACTCTTGTTCTTGCCTATAACAAATCATTGATAGAATCCGCCGGTGCCGCTGTCCCCGATTACAATCTGACATGGGATGAACTGATCGCCTACGGCAGAGAGTTAAAAACCAAGCTGCCGGATGGCGTATTCCCCTTTGTTGATAACAGTACTAATCAGGCCAACTACTTAAGCTACTATTGTCAACAGGAAGGCACTCCATTATGGACCGCCGATCAGGGCGGCAAAGGTTATTTGACACTGGAAACTTCTAAAAAATGGATTAAGTTATGGGCCGATTTAAGGGCCGAAGGACTGATACCCGATGCTGACACCACGGCAACCTACGCAGAATCAGGCGCTGACAGTTCTGCCCTAGTCGCAGGCAAAGCTGCAATCGGAATGATATGGAGCAACCAGTTAGCCGGTTATCAGGCGGCTATGACCGACCAGCTTGGAGCGACCACACTTCCGGCAGGCGGTGAAAAGGCATACGCAATCCAAATGAGCCAATATCTTGGAATCAACAAAAACAGTCAGAATCAGGAAGCAGCGGCCCTCTTCATTAATTTCTTTGTGACCAGCCCCGAAGCCGGTGAAATTCTTGGCACAAACCGCGGCATTCCATGTTCTCCTATTGTACGTGAAGCAATCACCGGGAAATCCACTCCAGTTGACGCAGCCGTCTATTCTATTTATAATGCGATCAGCGACCGTTCCATTCCCCAGGGGCCAAATTTGCCAAATGACCAGGAATTCATAAATGAATTACACCTCATTGGCCAAAATGTGGCCTATGGAAGTATTACCGAAGACCAGGGTGCTGATGATCTTTTTGATCTTGTTCAAAGGCTTATTGTAAAATAATAAAACTTGATCAGCAGGATAATCCGCTAACCCTTGGAGGCAAAATGTGAATATTCAAACAAATGTATCATTTCAGACTTCTTATGAACTTTTGCAAAAGCTTATGGATTCAGCCCAAATAAAAACAGGGAATAATTTAAAAAATTTCAATTCCAGACTTGTACTGATCGAAGGCGGTGGCTACGAAAAATTATGGCTGGAAACCCAACCCATGGGCGGGGAAATGTACGCAAAAAGAAACATGGAAGCCGGACTGAATAACCATCTTTTGTTCATGGAAACCCAAAGGAAGGATGGCCGATTTCCTGGAAGCATTGCTTTAATTGATGGAAAAATCACTCCCCAGTTCAATAAATTCCAGGGATTCTGCTTTCCCTCTTCTGCTCTTAACATGTATTATTTAATGGAGAAAGATCCGGAATATTTAAACCTGCTTTATATTTCCCTGGAAAAATTTGATACTTATTTATGGAATGTAAGGGATTCAGACGGTGATGGCTGTCTGGAAAGCTGGTGCAAATACGATACCGGAGAAGACCACGCTCTCCGGTATGGGGATGCACCGGATTCCTGGAGTGGAGAAGTTCCCCCAAAAAATTGTCAGATCGTGCCCATGGCATCCATGGACATTATGAGTTTTTCTTATTCCTCAAGGGAAATTCTTTCAAAAATCTGCAGAATACAGGGAAATGAAAGCAGGGCTGAATTCTGGATAAAAAAAGCATTATCCGTTCAGAACAGAATAAAAAATTATCTTTGGGATGAAACAAAAGGTGCCTGCTTTGACCGGGACCGGAATCATAACGTCATGAATATCATGACCCATAACAATTTAAGAGCCATGTACTGGAACAGCCTGACCCATACCATGGCCGGCCATTTTGTCACAAAGCACCTGTTGAATCCGGAAGAATTCTGGACTAATATGCCCCTTCCATCCATTGCGGTAAATGATCCTCTATTCCGTAACATCACCACCAATGACTGGAGCGGACAATCCGAGGCTCTCACCTATCAGCGGGCAATCCGCGCTCTTGAGAATTATGGCTACGATCATCTGATCCCATATCTGGGTGAAAAACTGTTCCAGGCAATTGGAGAAACATGCATCTTTGTTCAACAGTATGATCCTTTCACCGGGAAACCATCCCTGGAATCCTTAGAAGGAATCCAGGACTCCTATGGCCCTGCCATGCTTTCCGTTATGGAATNNGCATGTACGGAATACATATAGAACACGAAAGGATTTACTGGGGAACTACATGCGGACACGAAAGCCTTTACGAACAGGTATGGGGGAAGCATACATATAAAATCAGAAACTCCGGGTCCCGGGCAGAAGCTTTTGTTGATGGAAAAAAAGTTTTTGAAGCTGGAAAGGACTTAAAGATCATTACAGATATAAAAGGCAATCTATTGGATTTAAGACAATTCAAGACACATGCGGATATCAGAACTATTAAAACTTTTTTATAATTCACATCATAATAGGAAGAGCCATTTCTCCACCAAATGATTTATCCCTGGAGAAATGGCTCTGTTATTCGTAGTGATTACCCTTTCATTGCTTTAAACAAGGCCTGTGTAACCGCCACCGTAAGAATTCCCGCCACAATGGCCTCAGGAATTCCGTTGATGCATATAATTCCAATAATTACGGAATAAATTCCTTCCGTCAGTCCCCTTGCCGCCTGTCCGTATTCTTTTCCGAAAAATAAGTAAATCAGATTCATTACCAATAGAGTATTGGTTAATGATCCGGCGGCTCCTGCGGCCGCTAAAGCAATGGTCATCTTTCCGCTTTTTTCACCCAAAGCTTTTAACACCCCACGAAAAACATAATAGGCTACGATTCCCACAAGAATCCTTGGAACCATACAAATAATCAGGCTTCCTATATTTCCGCCGTACTCTCCCACTTTAATAAAGGGAGAAAATACAAAGGACGTGGGATTGGGCATGTTGGTATTTTTCCACAAACTAGTCAGTCCGAATACCATTCCCAAAAATCCGCCATATTTTGGTCCAAGAATAATGGCTCCAATTATGACAGGAACATGAATGACGGTGGCGTTCATAAATCCCAGGGGAATATACCCAAAGGGCGTAAACGCCATGATGACGATAATGGCAACAAATACGGCTGCCAATACCAGGCTACGGGTTTTGTTTTCAATATTCATTTTTTTACCTCCTGTGCTACTGTTCTTTTAAAATAAGATACAATGCATCTGGTTACATGTGCATTATATTATAGAAAGCTTTTATCCGTCAATCCGCGTCAGGAAATTTACGCCCATTTTGTTAATTTACATAAACTTATCAACATTATGGGGATAACTTGTGGAAAACTCTATGGATATTATCTTGATAATTGCCATTTTATTCACAGGCCTGTCCTTTCAGCCCATATAAATTCCACGCTCCCGGGATGTGAATAACACAACTTTCCAAATTTACCCTTTTTGTGGAAAACTCTCTCTCTGGATGATTATCAACATATGATTCACATGCAATACACATCCTCTGCACACACTTATCCACAATATTTTACTATTATCATTGAAAATTGTTTCGAAATAGTATAGAATGAACTGTAGATTGGGTAAATGCGCATATTTGCATTTTTATAAATGTAGGAGACATACAATGTTAGAAAAGTTAAAGGAAAAATGGGATGAAATCTTATTGAATTTAAAAGAAGAACACGAAATTACGGACGTGTCTTTTAAAACATGGCTTCTTCCGCTGAAGGTTTATTCTGTAAGCGGTGAAAAAGTCATCGTCACGGTACCGGATGTGGAATTCTTGGGATACATCCGCAAAAAATACGGATTTCTTCTAAAGATCACCATAGAAGAAGTGACTGGATTTGAGTGCAGCGTCGATTTTGTCGTTGAAAACCAGATCCAAAAGGAGGCAGCGACCACACCTGCAGGCAACACTCTTATTACAAATACCATGAATCAGGTCAGCCAGTCGGCTATCATAACCGCGAATTTAAATCCGAAATACACCTTCGATACCTTTGTGGTAGGTGCAAACAACAACCTGGCTCATGCTGCTTCATTAGCTGTTGCAGAATCTCCAGGTGAAATTTATAACCCTCTGTTCATATATGGAGGTGTTGGTCTTGGAAAAACCCACTTAATGCATTCCATCGGCCATTTTATCTTAAAAAACAATCCGGCTGCAAAGGTCCTTTACGTGACCAGCGAGAAATTCACCAATGAGCTGATCGATGCGATCCGTAACAAAAATAACTTCTCTCCTACTGAATTCCGTGAGAAGTACCGGAATAATGACGTTCTGTTAATCGATGATATTCAGTTCATCATCGGCAAGGAAAGTACCCAGGAAGAATTCTTCCATACCTTCAACGCCTTATACGAAGCCAAAAAGCAGATCATTATTTCCTCCGATAAACCACCGAAAGAAATCGAGACACTGGAAGAACGGCTCCGTTCCCGGTTTGAATGGGGCTTAACAGTGGACATACAGTCCCCAGATTATGAGACCAGGATGGCCATCCTCCGGAAAAAAGAAGAAATGGAAGGCTATAATATTGACAATGAAGTCATTAAATACATAGCAACCAATATCAAATCCAACATCCGGGAGCTGGAAGGCGCCCTGACTAAAATCGTGGCTCTCTCCCGCCTTGATAATAAGGAAATTACCGTAGAACTGGCTGAAGAAGCATTAAAGGACATTATCTCCCCCAACGATAAGCGGGAAGTCACGCCGGAACTTGTCATACAGGTGGTTGCAGATCACTACGGCATTACTCCGCTTGACATCTCTTCCCAGAAANNGGTTGGAACCCCCTTGCAGATGATCGGAAAATACTTAGGAGGAAGGGACCACACCACCATCATCCATGGAATAGAAAAAATCACCGTGAACATGAGCAAAAACGAATCTTTAAGCAACACCATTGAAATTCTTAAAAAGAAAATCAATCCACAATAAGGTGTGTATTAGATGTTAATCATCTGTGGATAATTAAGGGCCTAAAACCGTTTCTCATCTCCTTGTGGATAACCTTGAAGTTTTCCTTCGTTTTTGTGGACGTTATTCACATCGTTATGAACATGGAAACATCTGCCTTTATATAGGTTATTAAGGCTTTTACACAAACCCACAGCCCCTACTACTAATACGACTAAATTTAACTATATCATCCATCTATTTATTGCAATTTCTAGAGCAAAGGAGTTATCAACAATTATGAAACTGACATTTAAACAGGATGCGATCCTAAACGGCATTAATATCGTACTGAAAGCAGTTCCCAGTAAAACCACCATGTCCATCCTGGAATGCATCTTCATCGATGCCAGCGGATCAGAAATAAAACTGACCGCCAATGATATGGAGCTGGGAATTGAAACAAAGGTAGAAGGAACCATCCTGGAGAGAGGAAAAATCGCCCTTGAGGCAAAACTGCTTTCGGAGATCGTAAGAAAACTCTCTTCTGCAGGAGATTCCCTTGTCACCATTGAAAGCGATGAGAAACTTACCACCACCATTTCCTGTGAAAACTCCGTATTCCATATCCAGGGACGGGATGGGGAGGAGTTTGCTTATCTTCCGTATATTGAACGGGATCATTATATCTGCCTTTCCCAGTTCTCTTTAAAGGAAGTTATACGCCAGACCATTTTCTCTATTGCCCCTAATGACAGCAACAAGATGATGACCGGAGAGCTTTTCCAGGTATCCGGGAACCAATTAAAGGTGGTTTCTCTGGATGGTCACAGGATTTCTATCCGGAATATTGAATTAAAAGATACTTATCATGATATAAAAGTCATTGTTCCTGGCAAGACTCTAAATGAAGTCAGCAAAATCCTGGGTGGGGACAATGAAAAGGAAGTGCTTATTTTCTTCAGCACCAATCACATTTTATTCGAATTTGATGATACCATCGTTGTTTCCCGTTTAATTGAAGGAGAATATTTCCGGATTGATCAGATGCTTTCCAGCGATTATGAGACAAAGACCGCAGTCAATAAAAGAGAGCTTTTGGACTGTCTTGACCGGGCCACCATCCTGGTGAGGGAAAATGATAAGAAGCCCCTGATCATGAACATTGAAGAACAGGAAATGCAGCTTAAGATGAATTCCAGTTTTGGTTCCATGAATGCTCAGGTTCCGATTCATAAAACAGGAAGCGACATCATGATCGGCTTTAATCCCAAGTTCCTGATTGATGCCTTAAGGATCATTGATGATGAAGAAGTAACCCTTTATATGCTGAACCCTAAATCCCCATGCTTTATCCGGGATGAAGAAGGAAAATATATTTATCTGATCCTTCCTGTCAACTTTAATGCGGCAGCTGTTTAAACTGTCCATATGCGGTGACAAAAAGAGGGGAGCTGGCATTGTGCCCTAAAGACATGGGAAATAGAGAGAAACGCCCTACGGGCATACCGTAATGCCCTAAAGACATGGGAAATAGAGATGCCCTACGGGCATACCTTAATGCCCAAAAAGCATGGGCAGTAGAGAGGAAATTATGGAGACAATCAAGTTAAGGGATGAATACATCAAGCTTGGACAGGCCTTAAAGGCTGCCGGTGCGGTGGGATCAGGTGTTGATGCCAAATTTGTCATTGAGGATGGACTTGTACGCGTCAACGGCCAGGTAGAATACCAGAGAGGGAAGAAATTAAGAGCCGGAGACGTAGTCACATTTGAAGGTAATACCATCAAAATTGAGGAATAACACCATCCATGATAATTGAATCGATAGAGCTTAAGAATTACCGCAACTATGATGAATTACATATGGATTTTAGTCAGGGAACCAATATACTCTATGGGGACAATGCCCAGGGGAAAACAAATGTCTTAGAAGCAATCTATGTCTGTGCTACGACAAGATCCCACAGAGGGAGCAAGGATAAGGAAATCATACAGTTTGACAGGGATGAGTCGCATATCAAGCTAAACATCAGAAAGAAAGATATTCCATACCGGATTGACATGCATTTGAAGAAGAATAAAGCCAAAGGCGTGGCAGTGAACGGCGTTCCCATAA
Organism: Hungatella sp. UBA5982; assembly: GCA_002429965.1. Taxonomy (GTDB): domain Bacteria; phylum Bacillota; class Clostridia; order Lachnospirales; family Lachnospiraceae; genus Lacrimispora. Next base: position 14,974 of record DJBG01000210.1, on the reverse strand, counting down.
GGAAGGCCAGTGAATTGTTTGGAATAGTCAATGTTGTATTTTTTTCTCCGGAAGACTTAAATCTCATAAAAAATGGGCCGGCCGAAAGGCGCCGGTTCGTTGATTTAGAATTATGTCAACTAAATAAACTTTACGTCCATTCCCTTGTACAATATAACCGGATCGTGACGCAGCGCAATAAACTGTTAAAAGATATGGCTTTCCGGCCTGATTATGAGGAAACCCTGGATATATGGGACATGCAGCTGGTCCAGTATGGAAAGGAAATGATAGGGTACCGGAAAGAATTTATAGAACAGCTGGATGGAATCATCGAACCTATCCACGGTCATCTTTCCGGGGAAAAGGAAACTCTGCGCATCCTTTATGAGCCAAATGTAGAGGCGGATGCGTTTGAAGATGTCATAAGGCGAAGCAGACAGCAGGATATTAAGCAGAAAACCACACTTACCGGTCCCCACCGGGATGATTTAAGTTTCATCATCAACGGAATCGACATTCGCCGGTTCGGTTCCCAGGGGCAGCAGAGGACAGCGGCTTTATCTTTAAAGCTTGCAGAAATAGAACTGGTAGAAAAAACAGTACATGATTATCCCATCCTTTTGCTGGATGATGTATTATCAGAACTGGACAGCAGCAGACAAAATCAATTACTTGCAGGAATCAATCATATACAGACCGTGATCACTTGTACGGGGCTGGAAGAATTTGTAAGAAACCGATTTCCCGTCGATAAGATATTCCGGGTGGTAAGCGGTACAGTAGGCAGTGAAAATTAATTCAGGAGGAAGCGTGCAAATATGAGTCAAGAATATGGTGCAGATCAAATCCAGATATTAGAGGGTCTTGAGGCAGTAAGAAAAAGACCTGGTATGTATATCGGCAGTACATCCACAAGGGGACTTCATCATCTGGTTTACGAGATCGTGGACAATGCGGTGGATGAGGCTCTGGCAGGATATTGCGACAGCATAGAGGTGATTGTCCATCCTGACAATTCCATTACAGTCGTGGATGACGGACGAGGGATCCCCGTAGGAATCCAGAAAAAGGCCGGGATACCGGCAGTAGAGGTGGCTTTTACCATTCTCCATGCCGGCGGCAAATTTGGCGGCGGGGGCTACAAGGTTTCCGGCGGCCTTCATGGCGTGGGCGCTTCTGTTGTAAATGCTCTTTCCCAGTGGCTTGAGGTGGAAATCCGCCAGGATGGAAAGATCTATAAACAGCGTTATGAANNTTCATAGGAGAGTGTGACCCTGCTGAGCATGGAACAAAGGTTACCTTCCTTCCCGATGATGATATTTTTGAAGAAACGGTCTTTGATTATGATACCTTAAAGATCCGTCTCCGTGAAACTGCATTTTTAACCAAAAACTTAAAGATTATTCTGAAAGATGAGAGAGAGGATAATCATGAGCACGTGTTCCATTATGAAGGGGGCATCAAGGAGTTTGTCGCCTATTTAAACAAGGGAAAAACCTTTCTTTATGATCAGGTTTTTTACTGCGAAGGGACAAAGGACGGCATCTATGTTGAGATTGCCATGCAGCACAATGATTCCTATACAGAAAATATTTATAGCTTTGTCAATAACATCAATACTCCGGAAGGAGGAACCCATCTGGCTGGCTTTAAGAATGCTCTGACAACCACCTTAAATGATTATGCCAGAAAGAACAAGCTGTTAAAGGAAAATGAAACGAACCTGTCCGGTGAGGACATCAGGGAAGGTTTGACGGCCATTATAAGTGTTAAGATCGAGGAACCTCAGTTTGAGGGCCAGACAAAGCAGAAATTAGGAAACAGCGAGGTAAGGGGGGCGGTAGATAACCTCTTAAGGGAACAGTTTACCTATTATTTAGAGCAGAATCCAAGCCTTTCAAAAATTATATGCGACAAATCCATCCTCGCTCAGCGGGCAAGAGCTGCGGCCAGAAAGGCCAGGGATTTAACCAGGAGAAAAACCGCCCTTGAGGGGATGGCCCTTCCCGGAAAGCTGGCAGACTGTTCCGATAAAAATCCGGAAAATTGCGAAATCTACATCGTAGAGGGAGACAGTGCCGGTGGTTCTGCAAAGACGGCCCGTTCCAGAAACACCCAGGCCATCCTTCCTTTGCGAGGAAAAATCCTTAACGTTGAGAAGGCAAGGCTTGACAGGATTTATGCCAATGCGGAAATAAGAGCTATGATTACCGCATTTGGAACAGGAATCCATGAGGACTTTGATTTAAGCAAATTAAGATATCATAAAATCATCATCATGACCGATGCCGACGTGGATGGTGCCCATATCAGCACCTTGCTTCTCACCTTTTTATACCGCTTCATGCCGGAACTTATCCGGGAAGGCTATGTATATCTGGCACAGCCTCCTTTATTCAAGGTGGAAAAAAATAAAAAGGTATGGTATGCCTACGACGTTGAGGAACTAAATTCCATCCTGAAGGAAATCGGCCGTGACAACAACAATAAGATCCAGCGTTATAAAGGTCTGGGAGAGATGGACGCAGAACAGCTCTGGGAAACCACCATGGATCCGGAACGAAGAGTCCTTCTGCGTGTTGTCATGAATGAGGACACCACATCCGAAATGGATTTAACCTTTACCACCTTAATGGGCGATCAGGTAGAGCCAAGACGTGAATTTATCGAAGCCAACGCCAAATACGTACAGAATCTTGATGTTTAATTGGAGGAAATAAAATGGAACCAAATATCTTTGATAAAGTTCATGATGTGGACCTAAAAAAGACCATGGAAAAATCTTATATCGATTATGCCATGAGCGTCATTGTTTCCAGAGCCCTGCCTGATGTAAGAGACGGTTTGAAGCCGGTTCAGCGTAGAGTCCTGTATTCCATGATAGAGCTCAACAACGGTCCTGATAAGCCACACCGTAAATGTGCCCGTATCGTCGGTGATACCATGGGTAAATACCATCCTCATGGCGACAGCTCCATTTACGGAGCCCTGGTTAATTTGGCACAGGAGTGGTCTACCAGATATCCGTTGGTGGATGGCCATGGAAACTTCGGTTCTGTGGATGGAGACGGAGCGGCTGCCATGCGATATACGGAAGCCCGCTTAAGTAAGATTTCCATGGAGATGCTTGCGGATATCAACAAAGATACCGTTGATTTCAGCCCTAACTTTGACGAGACAGAGAGGGAGCCGGATGTCCTTCCGTCACGTTATCCCAATCTTCTGGTAAATGGTACCTCAGGCATTGCCGTTGGTATGGCTACCAATATCCCTCCTCACAACTTGAGAGAGGTCATCAATGCGGTTGTTCATATTATTGACAATCAGGTGGAAGAAAACAGGGAAACCACCATGGAAGAAATCCTGGAAATCATCAAAGGGCCGGATTTCCCAACCGGAGCAACCATCCTGGGAAAGCGGGGAATTGAAGAAGCTTACCGCACAGGAAGGGGAAAAATCCGTGTCAGGGCTGTCAGCGACATTGAAGCCATGGCAAATGGAAAAAGCCGGATCATTGTAACCGAACTCCCATACATGGTCAATAAAGCCCGTCTCATTGAAAAGATTGCTGAGCTGGTAAAGGATAAGAAAGTAGATGGCATTACCGATTTACGGGATGAGTCCGACCGTTCCGGTATGAGGATCTGCATTGAGCTTCGCCGGGATGCAAATGCCAATGTAATACTTAATCAGCTGATCAAGCATACCCAGCTTCAGGATACCTTTGGCGTGATCATGATTGCTCTTGTTAAAAATAGTTCCGGTGTTCTGGAGCCAAAGGTCTTAAACATCCTTCAGATGTTAAATTATTATCTGGATCATCAGAAGGAAGTGGTAACCAGAAGAATCCGTTATGATTTAAATAAGGCGGAAGAGAGAGCCCATATTTTGCAAGGCTTGCTCATTGCCTTAGATAATATTGACGAAGTCATCAGGATCATCCGCGGTTCGGCAAATGTCCAGACAGCCAAGGCAGAACTCATGAGCCGTTTCGGCTTAAGCGATGTCCAGTCTCAGGCAATCGTGGATATGCGTTTGAGAGCTCTTACCGGTCTGGAAAGAGAAAAACTTGAGAACGAATACAGGGAACTGGAAGCCAGGATTGCAGAATTAAAGGCCATCCTTGCTGATGAGAAAAAGCTTTTAGCAGTGATCAAGGAGGAAATATCCATCATTTCCGCAAAATATGGAGATGACAGAAGAACCTCCATCGGCTTTGACGAATACGATATGTCCATGGAAGACTTGATTCCCGATGAAAGCACCATCGTCGCCATGACAAAACTGGGATACATTAAGAGGATGTCTATAGACAACTTCAAGAACCAGAACCGGGGCGGCAGGGGAATCAAGGGAATGCAGACCATTGACCAGGATTACATCGAGGATCTGATGATGACAACAACCCATCATTACCTGATGTTCTTTACCAATACAGGCCGTGTTTACCGGTTAAAGACCTATATGATCCCGGAAGGAAGCAGAACATCCAGAGGAACCGCCATTGTGAACCTTCTGCAGATGCTTCCAGGAGAGAGCATTACGGCTATCATCCCCATGAAAGAATACGACGATGACAAGTTCTTATTCATGGCAACCAGAAACGGAATGGTAAAGAAAACACCTATGATGGAATATGCCAATGTCCGTAAGAACGGCCTCCAGGCCATTGTCCTTCGGGAAAATGATGAACTGATTGAGGTTAAGGCAACCGACGATACAAAGGATATTTTCCTGGTAACTAGAAAGGGTCAGTGCATCCGGTTCCATGAAAAGGATGTCCGTATAACAGGCCGTGTATCCATGGGTGTTATCGGTATGAAGCTCAATGATGATGACAAGGTTGTAGGCATGCAGAAGGAATCCCAGGGACCAAAGCTTTTGATCGTATCTGCCAATGGTATGGGCAAACGTACTCCAATTGAAGAATTTACTCCTCAAAGAAGAGGCGGAAAGGGTGTTCTGTGCTATAAGATCACAGAAAAGACCGGAGATATTGTTGGAGCCAAGTTAGTTGAAGATGACCATGATCTCCTTCTGATCACAACGGAAGGCATTGTGATCCGCATTTCTGTCAATGATATCTCTGTTATCGGCAGAAACACTTCCGGAGTGAGACTGATGAACATTGACCATGATTCTGATATCAAAGTTGCCAGCATTGCAAAGGTACGGGATGACGGCAGCAAGTCCGACGGTGAAGGACTGGAAGAACTGGATATTATGGATGAAGAAATTCCGGAAGAAATCGTTGAAATCGTTGAAAGTGATGAAGCTCCGGAAGAAGAATAAAAAATTTAACACCAATAGGTATGGTAATATTTAATTTTTTATATTATAATATGTACCATCAATAATCAGCAGTAAATGACTTTGAATGCAGCAATATTAACTTTACTGCATCCAAAGTCTTTTCTTTATTGAAATTCAGCAGGAAAATCCTGCATGGACGAATGTCCTAAAAAAAGGAGGAATACCAGCTTGGACAGTGACCCAGGCGCGGCGCAGATAGCCGCACAGATATTATTATTAATTGCTTTGACCTTAATGAATGCGTTCTTCGCGGGAGCAGAAATGGCTGTTGTATCAGTCAACAAAAACAGGATCCGGATGCTGGCTGACAGCGGAAATAAGAAGGCAGCCCTGATTCAAAAGCTTTCCGAGGATTCAACCGGTTTTCTTTCAACCATCCAGGTAGCCATAACCTTTGCAGGTTTCTTTTCCAGTGCATCGGCGGCAACAGGAATTTCACAGATACTGGGAGTAAAGTTGCTGGCTTTGGGAATACCCTACAGCCGCAGTATTGCCATGGTGACAGTAACCATTATCCTGTCTTATTTTAACCTGGTATTTGGAGAACTGGTGCCTAAAAGGATTGCATTGCAAAAGGCGGAATGGTTCAGCTTATTCGCTGTACGCCCTATTTACGCCGTATCAAAAGTCATGGCTCCGTTCATAAAGCTTCTTTCAGTGTCAACCAATGGAATCTTAAAGCTTCTTGGCATGAAGACGGATAATCTGGAGGAAGAAATTTCTGAGGAAGAAATACGTTCCATGCTTCAGATGGGGCGGGAAAGCGGTGTATTCAATAAAATCGAAGAGGATATGATCACTTCTATTTTTCTCTTTGATGATAAAAGGGCCAGAGAAATCATGACCCCCAGACAGGATATGGTGGCAGTGGATATTAAAAATCCCATGGAGCTGGTCCTTAATGAAATACTGGACAGCAGACATTCCAGAATTCCGGTTTATGAAGAAGAAATTGATAATATTATCGGTATTTTGTCCATGAAGGACTTTATAATTGAAATGAATAAGTATGATCAGGCGGGTGTCGATATCCGTACCATCATGCAGAAGCCTTATTTTATACCGGAAAATAAAAAGACAGATGATTTATTTCTGGAAATGAAAAAAAGTAAGACTAAAATGGCCATCCTGGTGGATGAGTACGGAGGAGTTTCCGGTCTTATCACCATGGAGGATTTGATAGAAGAAATTGTAGGAGATATTCCGGATGAATATGATGATTGGGAGCCGGAGCTGATAGAAATGGAACCTAATGTCTATAAGGCGACAGGAAGTATATCCCTGTATGATTTGGATGAGGTGCTTCATGAAGAAATAGAAAGCTCCTGCGATACATTGTCAGGATATCTGATCGAAATACTTGGTTTTATTCCAAAGAAATCTCAGCTTCCATTGGAACTGGAGGATGAAAAAAATCTTTATACCATTTTAGAAATGGATGATAAAGTAATAAAGAATGCCATTGTCCGGATTAAGGATAAATAATTTAATATAATCATAAAAAAAGTTGTCCAGCATAAAAAGCCAGGACAACTTTTTTTTTTGAGCGGATATGAAGTTCTGTACTAGAAGGTCACTTCCAGGTTATCGGTCAGCATTTGGATGAAAGTTTCATGGTCTTTGACCTGAATCAGTTTTTTAATGAATTCCCTTTCCGTAAGCATCATGGTGAGAGGCTCAAAGATTTCATTAAAAATATATCGGTCATTCTTGTTAAAGCACATCATGATGATTAAGTAAACAGGCTTTCCGTTCCATGAGACAGGAGCATCTGAAATCAAAATATTCAGTCCTGTTTTTTCTGCATGCATTTTCATTGCATGAGGGATTGCAAAATCATGAAAAGCGGTGGAGGAAAGTTTTTCGCGCATGTAAATATCTTCCCTGAATGTTTCGTTTACATAACCCATCCGGTACATCTTGCCGGTCAGATATTCAATTGCATCCCTCTCTGTTTTTAAATCATTTCTTCTTTCAAAGAATTCAGGGATAATCAGTAATTCCAGATAATTTTTAAAGGTCGCTTTTCTTTTGTTGATTCTTACGGAAGTAATTTTATTTCTGATCACAGAAATGTCCTTATCAGTAAAAAACATTCCGATATGGACGATATCCACTCCATAATAGCCGTGAAGCGGTACTGTAGACATAATAAAATCGTATTTAGGAACCTGTTCCAGTAAGGTATCATCCGTTATGATGTTGGTTATCAGCATCTCACTGGAAAAGTGCTGGTTGATGGTATCTGTCAGACGTACATTTAAATCATAATAGTTCGGGCAGTATAAAACAGCAGTCACCTTTTTATTAAGGTTTTTTTGTGCTTCCAGGGTGCTTCCTAAGTGAAAGGTGATATATGCGATTTCATCGTCATTTATGATAATCCCTGTCCGGTCTTTGATAATTCCGGATAGATATACGGAGACATCATAAATTAGTGGACAGGATGTTTTAATTTCTTCCGTTAAAGGATTTTTTGAAAATTGCTGGTTCTTTGATCTTTGAAGTAAATTTCTTATATGAATGGCAAACCGGATCAGGAATTCAGGTTCTGATAAATCAATATAATAATNNCTTACCGATAAAATCCTCTAAATTAGCGGTGGTTATGCTTTTATAATCAATGGTAGTAGCTCTGGAAATCAGCAGCAGGGCAAGTTCATAAATTTCCGCCTCACTATATGTGATATGAAAATGATTTTCTAATTCGTTTGTGACCTGACTTGCCAGCTCATATTCGTGATGCCGTATCTGAGCCAGTTCCTGAACATCCTGGTTATTGACATTGTGATTTTTTATCCTGTCGATGGCTATGGTGATGTGGAGAACAATATTGATCAGAGAATAGTCATTGACAAAATACTGGTATTTATCAAAGATATTCAGCAATGTATTTTTAATATATTCAATTTCAATATCAGGAAATACATGCTGTATGGTTTTCAGGCTTACAAAGTTAATGTTGGATTCATCGTATAAAATAGAGCTTAGCAGACGGCGCTTGTTTTTTTCCAGTCCCTCAATGGACAAATTGTCCTTTTGATTCACAAGCCTTAAATCAAACGGACTCAGCTTCTTTTTTACAGCTCCCAGTTCATTTTTTAAAGTGGAGTAGCTGATGTATATGGTATCGCATAAGTCGTATGCATCAATGCCGGCTTCCTGTTTGATCAGAAGATTGATAATATAAACCAGTCTTTCCTGGGAGGACTGGGGGATGTGAGTGCCGGAATCATTTAATAATTTTCTTCCGGTCTCCGCTTGGATAGAATACCCCTTCCTGGATGAGCGGATCGTCTGAGGATGGTTGTTATTGATCTCTGAAATATAATTTTTAATGCTGCGTTCCGATACCCCCATCTCAGCAGCTAAAGCAGAAGCAGTCATTTCGTTTGTGTGCATTAGCATAATACGAATTAATTTTAATAGTTTTGGCCCCATTGTAAAATCCTCCTTCTGTCTATTATAAGAGTATAGAAAGGATTTTTCCACCAAAGTTTTGCACGCTCCATGTGCAAATGTCTGGTGGAATTGTAAGTGGAAAAAAGTCATAATGAATACATCAAAGAAATTATGAAAACTAAAAATGTTTTCAGCATCTTATGAGGGGATACAGACCGCTTCTCATAAACCATAGTATACAGATAAAGGAGGATTTTATTTATGTTAAATGTTTTACTAGTTTGCGGATCTGGTGCAAGCTCCGGGTTTATGGCAGCTAATATTAGAAAGGCAGCGGCCGCAAGAAAAATGGAGATCAGCGTAAAGGCCAGAGGGGAAAGTGAAATTGAGAACTATATTGATGAAATTGATGCTCTTATGGTAGGACCGCACCTGGCTTATATTTTGGATGAAATTGAAGAATATACGGGCGGAAAGGATGTTAAGGTCATCTTAATGAAGCCGGAATATTATTCAACATTAAATGGAGAGATGGCCTTGGATCATTTGATGAGCGAAATGAGCTGAGGAAAAAGGAGGAGAAAAATGAAACAGTTAATTCATTGGTTAGAGCACAGTTTTGCACCGAAAATGAACAAAATTAATAACAATGTCTGGGTTACCACCTTAAAAGATTCCATCATGCAGGTGCTTCCGTTTATTTTGTTAGGATCAATATTTTGCTTTTTAACTGTTCCGGGAGAAGTGTTTGGCTGGCAATGGTGGCCTAATTTCTGGACTCCCTTTGGCTGGACAATGGGATTGTTATCATTGTTCATTGCATTTTTGATACCGTTTAATTTAATGGAAAAAAAGCGCCTGCGCAAACAAAGGATCATTGCGGCACTTTCCGGTGTGGTGGCATTTTTAATTATTATATCTCCCCAGGTGATCAAAGATGGTGTGCCAGGATTCCAGCATGCATCCTTAGGAGCCGGAGGCATGTTTGTTGCAATTACCGCAGGTGTGTTCTCAGGTTTTATTATGGGGATTTTCGGAAAGTTCTCATTTTTTAAGGAGACTTCCGTGATCCCAGACTTTGTAAGGGCATGGTTTGATTCCATGCTGCCGGCGGGGATCGTTGTTTGTACTCTTTGGATTTTGGTAGATCTGCTTGGAATTGATATTTATAATCTTCTTCTGGCGCTATTTATGCCGATTTCCAATGTTATGCAGACCCCCTGGGGATTTGCCCTTTCCCTTTTTCTTGTTTGTTTTTTATATTCACTTGGAATTTCAAGCTGGGTTCTTACACCGGTCTATAAACCGGCGATGCTCATGGCTATTACTGCTAATGTAAGTATGGTAGCGACCGGAACAGCCACCCATGAGACATTGAATCTGGTCACTGATCCTACGGTATACTCTGCTTATCTATGGATCGGCGGAATCGGATGTACATTGCCGCTGGTTATTATGCTCATATTTGCAAAAAGCAATAAATTGAGGGCATTGGGACGCGCCTGTCTAGTACCTGCAATTTTTAATATTAATGAACCGGTAGTATTCGGATGTATTGCATGGAATCCGATTATGATGATTCCTATGTGGCTGATGGGAATCGTACTTCCTACGGTAGTATGGATTTTTACAAAGGTAATTCCATTCGCACCTATTCCTACAAGGGTTTTTGATATGTGGTACTGTCCTTTCCCCATTTCCACATGGCTGACAACGGGAAGTATCAAAGGTATTATTTTAATGGCCGTCTGTGCTTTGCTTTCAACCGTAATATGGTATCCATTCTTCCGTATCTATGACAGTCAAGAGACAGAAGCAGAGAAAAAAGCAGTGGAAAAGAAATAGAATAATAAGAAGGGTGATTAAAATGGATGAAAAAACACTAGAATCTGCAATGAGCATTATTATGAATGCGGGAGATGCACGCTTATTGTGCAAGGAAGCATTGACAGCCATTGCTGATCAGGATTTTATTTTGGCAAATGAAAAGATGAAGGAAGCACAGAAAAAGATTACAGAGGCACATCGGATCCAGACAGATGCCATCCAGGGAGAGACCAGAGGAGAAAAAGCGGAGTATTCATTGATTTTCGCCCATGCACAGGATACGTTAATGACCATATACAGTGAAATCAATATAGCAAAACAAATGATTAAAATCTTTGAGAATTGGGAAAAGCGTTTATCACGCCTGGAAAATAAAGAATGAACCAGTAAAGTCAGGATGGAAAGGAGAACATCATGAAGAAAGTACCAAATGGTTTCCCATCAAATTTCATGTGGGGAGGCGCTGTTGCGGCAAATCAGCTGGAGGGAGCTTATGACTCTGACGGCAAGGGGCTTTGCCTGGCAGATATTAATGAGTTTCAAAAGGATCTGCCCATTGAAAAACGTTCCAACGGGGAAATAACCAGAGCATATATAGAGGAAGCCTTAGAAAACAGTGATAAAAATTTCCCAAAAAGGAGAGGCATCGATTTTTACCATACCTATCCTGAAGATTTAAAAATGCTGGCTGATCTGGGATTTAAAACATTCAGAACTTCCATTAACTGGGCCAGAATCTTTCCAAATGGAGATGATGCGCAGCCAAATGAGAAGGGACTTGAATTTTATGATAAATTATTTGATGAGATCATTAAAAACGGCATGGAGCCAATGATCACTATTTCTCATTACGAGATGCCTCTTCATCTGACCACTGCATACCAGGGCTGGTATTCCATAGAAACCATTGATTTTTTTGTAAAGTATTGCAAAACAGTATTTGACCGGTATGCCGGTAAAGTAAAGTACTGGATCATTGTCAATCAGATTAATTTAATCGGACATGAGTCATTTAATCACCTTGGAATTGCAGAAGATACGGTTGATGATCTCTTTTCTGCAAAATATCAGGCAGTCCATCATGAGATGGTGGCATGTGCCAGGGCCACAAAGTATGCCCATGAAAAACATCCTGAAATGCAGATCGGCATGATGCTGTGCGGCGGGCCGGAATATGCTGCCACATGCAAGTCCGAGGATGTTTTAGCCACATTGAAGCATAATCAAATGGAGTATTTTTTTGCCGATGTATTGCTCCGGGGATATTATCCAGGCTATGCGTACCGTTTCTTTGAGGACTGGAATATTAAGCTTACATTTGAAGACGGTGATGAAGAGGATTTAAAAAATACGGCTGACTTTTTCTCATTCTCTTATTACTATACCCAGATATGTTCAAAGGAAAGCTATGAGACGGGAAATGAGGTATACAGGAATAAACAGCTGCCGGCAAACCCGTGGGGCTGGACCATTGATCCCATTGGGCTCAGGATCTTATTAAATGAATTTTATGACAGATACCAAAAGCCGATTTATATAACGGAAAATGGAGTAGGATACTATGATGAAGTAGAAAATGGCGAAATCCATGATTCCTACAGAGTGGATTATCTCCGGACACATATTGAGCAGATGAAGGAAGCCATTCGTGACGGGGTGGATCTAAGAGGTTATTATGCATGGGGGCCCATTGATATTGTTTCCTGCTCTTCTTGCGAAATGAGCAAACGTTATGGTTTTATTTATGTAGATTATGACGATTATGGAAAAGGAACAGGGAAAAGAATCAAAAAGGACAGTTATGCATGGATGAAAAAAGTGATTGCATCGGGTGGTGAAGATCTGGCTTAACAGGAGGTGCTTTGTGAAGCAGTTTGAATTTATAGTACAGGATGCAATGGGGATTCATGCCAGATCGGCAGGAGATATGGCTGCGGAAGCCAAGAAATATACCTCTCATATCCTATTAATAAAAGAAAAAATGGAAGCGGATCTAAAAAATCCCCTTGCTATTATGAGATTAGCCGTCAAACAGGAAGAACGGGTGACAATAACAGTCGCTGGGGAAGATGAAAACCAGGCGATTGAAGAGTTGAAAAACCTGACAGTAAAAATTGGATTATCCAAAAACCGCTGAATTCCATGAAGTAAGGGAAGTCCGCTTGACATTGATCCGTCAAATTGATAAAATATAAACTGAAACTATATCAATTACAGATCAAGGAGGTTCGATTTGCTTAACGGCTCATCGAACGGCTGATTTTCTAAGTTCAGTCCGCACTACATTTGACTTCACTAAGAAAATTAAGCCCATGAAATAGGGGATTCGTATGACAAGTGAGTTTGCAGTAGCGGTTCATGGAATAGTTTATTTAAATCAGAGGAAGACCACCATTTCCAGTGAAGAACTGGCTTCCAATGTATGCACCAATCCTGCCCGGGTAAGAAAAGTGATGGCAAAATTAAAAAAAGCCGGAATTATCACAACAAAGGAAGGGCTGGAGGGCGGCTATCATATTGCAAAAGATTCCTCCGAAGTTAATTTAAGAAGCATTTGTGAAGCTTTGGAAGTTACCTTTGTATCTTCTTCCTGGAAATCCGGAAATGTAGATACCCCCTGTATGATTGCCTCTGGAATGTCAGGGGTCATGGATGAAATCTATGGGGATTTAAACGAGCTTTGCAGAAAAAGAATGGAAGAGATCACGATAAAAGATATTCAGGAAAAGCTGATCCGGAACCGCCTTGATTCTAAGACATGAGTTTTTAATAATAACAAATAGCTTTTGGGTGAATTTAAAGTGAACCGGTTTTCCTTTAAATAAGGCAGGGAATGATAAATAAAACATTCCCTGCCTTATTTTGTGTTTGAACTTGATTTCACAATAAGAATCATTTATGATGAAATAAAACAAAGGGCCTGCATGTATGGAGGGTTATATGATAAGAACGGTTAGAATTGAAGAAATAACGAAGAACGTGAAAGAAATGTGTATAGAAGCCAACCATGTGCTCTCAAGTGATATGGAAAGGATATTTCTTAAGGCAGTGGATGAAGAAACATCACCCCTTGGCAGACAGGTGCTCTGCCAGCTGAAGGAAAACTTAAAAATTGCGGGAGAAGATATGATTCCCATTTGCCAGGATACTGGAATGGCAGTGATTTTTGTAAAGATAGGGCAGGATGTACATATAGAAGGCGGCAATCTTACCGATGCTATAAATCAGGGAGTAAGAGAAGGATATGGAGAAGGATACTTAAGAAAATCTGTCGTGGAGCCGGTAGAGCGTGTGAACACAAAGGATAATACTCCTGCTGTCATCCATTATGAAATAGTGGACGGAGATAGGATTGATATTACAGTTGCTCCCAAAGGGTTTGGAAGTGAAAACATGAGCCGCATATTCATGTTAAAGCCTGCGGATGGCTTGGAAGGAATCAAGGATTCCATATTATCTGCCGTTAAGGAAGCCGGACCAAATGCATGCCCTCCTATGGTTGTCGGAGTGGGAATCGGCGGAACCTTTGAAAAATGTGCTCAGTTAGCAAAGCAGGCTTTGACCAGGGATGTTGAGAATCGGTCCCGGGTTCCGTATGTGAAGGAACTGGAATCAGAGATGCTTGAGAAGATCAACAAGCTTGGAATCGGACCCGGGGGTCTGGGGGGAAGGATTACCGCTCTGGCTGTAAACATTGAAACCTATCCTACCCACATAGCCGGACTGCCCGTAGCAGTCAATATCTGCTGTCATGTAAACAGACATGCACACAGAGTCTTATAATGATTGAGCATAGAATGGAGGAAACCATGGATCATCACATAAAGGTACCGATCAGCAGGGAAGATGCAAAAGGCTTAAATGCAGGGGATTACGTTTATCTGACCGGGACCATTTATACTGCCCGGGATGCCGCTCATAAAAGAATGAAAGAAGCTTTGGATCAAAAGGGAAGTCTTCCCTTTGATATAGAAGGAAACATGATCTATTACATGGGACCATCACCGGCCAGGGATGGACGCCCCATCGGTTCCGCAGGACCGACCACAGCCAGCCGCATGGATAAATACACTCCCCTTCTTCTTGATATGGGAATGGGGGGAATGATAGGAAAAGGGAAAAGAAGCAAAGAAGTCATTGAAGCCATCGTAAGAAACGAATCCATTTATTTTGCGGCGGTGGGAGGGGCTGGAGCTCTTCTTTCTAAATGTATCCTTGCCTCTGAAGTAATTGCTTATGAAGATTTAGGAACAGAGGCCATAAGGCGTCTGGAAATCAAAGACTTTCCAGTGGTGGTTGTCATAGACAGCAAAGGAAACAATTTATATGAAACAGCCATAGAAAGATACAGGGAGGATTAAAGAAAAATGAATCGTATCTTTTATATGGTAATAAGAAATCTTTTTCGTGTCCCCGTATGGTTTTACCGCATATGGAGGATGGGACTTCC
>DJBG01000009.1 GCA_002429965.1 Hungatella sp. UBA5982 | reverse complement strand
AGCCTGGTGCATGGGGGGAAAGGTGAACTACATTCTGGAAGGTAACATCAATTATACAGGTGCGGTAATTACCTGGCTGAAAGAGAAGATGAACATGATTTCCTCCCCGGAGGAGACGGAGCAGATTGCAGGAGCTGCCGACCAAAATGATAAGGTCTACTTAATCCCGGCTTTCACCGGCTTAGGAGCGCCATATTGGGAAAGCCGTGCCACCGCTTCCATCAGCGGTATGACAAGGACCACTGGCCGGGCGGAAATCGTCAGGGCCGGACTGGAAAGCATTGGCTACCAGATTACCGACGTAATTCAGGCTATGTGTGAGGACATGAACTGCATCATACCAGAACTGCGGGTGGACGGAGGTCCCACGGAAAACCAGTACCTGATGCAGTTTCAAAGCGACATCCTGGGAACATGTGTGCGTGTCTCTGAAATAAAAGAGCTCTCCGGAATGGGAGCCGCTTTCGCCGCAGGCCTTTCCCTCGGCATCTATCAGGAAGATATATTTGAAAAAATGAAAGCAAAGCAATATAATCCAAGTATGGGGCCAGGAATGAGAGCTAAGAAATATGAAGGCTGGAGAGAAACGGTCAGGAAGATTCTGGCTTAAATACAGTGAACCGGACAACTATAACGTAGTGGGAGAGAAAGCATGCTGAAAGTATCGGAAATAACAATTGAATATTTGAGAAATCCGGTGGGTCTGGACGGCAGGCCGTGGTTTGGCTGGATTCTTTGCAGTGACAAAAAAAATGTAAACCAGGAAGCGTACAGGCTGGAGATTGCCGGGGATGATGACTTTGAAACCATATTTTATGAAAGCGGATGGGTTAAGAGCCGGGAGTCCGTCCATGTGGAGGCGGCCGGGTTTTGCCCTGCTTCCTGTAAAAAGTATTTTGTCCGNNCATTTTTTGTCACGGGGATCTTAAAACAAGACCAGTGGAAGGCAGAGTTCATTACTGCGGAAGGATCGGAGGATAAAGACTCCTCGGGAAGCACTTATCTGCGAAAGGAGATCGAGGTCAACGGTGAAGTGCTGGAAGCTTACGCATGCACTACGGCACTGGGGCTGTACCATTTCTATATAAACGGACTTAAGGTGGGCATGGACGAGATGACCCCTGGCTGGACCTCCTATAAGAAACATTTGTGCTATCAGACCTATGAAGTCACGGATCTGATAAAACAGGGGGCAAATGCGTTGGGAGCCATGGTTGGCGCCGGCTGGTATAAAGGAAAAATGGGATTTCTGCATTTGCGGAATAATTACGGAGATCAGGCGTCTTTTCTGATGCAGCTGGTGATCCGCTACCGGGACGGAAGAGAGGAAACGTTTATCACGGATGAAAGCTGGCGCGGACATGAGGCTCCTGTGATTTTTTCTGAGATTTATGACGGGGAGCTGTACGATGCCAGCATGGAAATCCAGAACTGGAACTGTCCGGGCTTCCGCGCGGACGGCTGGAAAGGGGTGCACACGGTGGAGTTTCCCAGAAGCGCCTTGACCGCCCAGGCCGGTTCGAAGGTGAAGGTAATAGAGACTTTAGAGGCAAGGAGCATCTTTCAGACTCCACAGGGAGACCGGGTCATTGATTTCGGACAGAACCTGACAGGCTGGGTACGGTTTAAGGTGCGGGGAAGGACAGGAGAAGAGGTAAGATTTCAATGTTTTGAGACGCTGGATTCTTCAGGAAATGTTTATACAGCCAATCTAAGGTCGGCAAAAGAAGAAATCCGCTATATCTGCAGAGGGGAAGGCGAAGAAATCTATCAACCCCATTTCACCTTCCAGGGCTTTCGGTATGCTAATGTCCTGGATTGGCCGGGGGAACTGAAAGAAGAAGATGTGGCAGCCTGTGTCTTGCATTCAGACATGGAAGAAACCGGAGAATTTTCCTGTTCTAATTCTTTGGTAAACCAGCTTCACAGCAATATTAAGTGGAGCATGAAGGGGAATTTTCTGGATATCCCCACGGACTGCCCCCAGAGAGATGAGAGAATGGGCTGGACGGGAGATGCACAGATATTTTGCCGTACTTCCTGTTATCTGATGAATACCTATACTTTTTTCAGAAAATGGCTGAAAGATGTGGCCGCGGATCAGACGCCGGAAGGGGGAGTTCCCCATGTGGTGCCGGACATCATTAGCGGCAGGGAAAAAGACGATTGGCTGCTTTCACAGGGAACCCATTCCGCGGCAGCCTGGGCTGATGTGGCCGTGATCAACCCATGGACCCTATATCTGATGTATGGGGATAAGGTCATATTGGAAGAGCAGTATGACAGCATGAAGCAATGGATTGGGTTCATGAGAACCCATGCCAGGGATCATATCTGGAATTATAAGCTGCAGTTTGGCGACTGGGTGGCGCTTGATGCAGAGGAGGGCAGCTATTTCGGAGCAACCCCCAATGATCTGACCTGTACCGCATATTATGCATACTCAACAGGACTGTTTGCGAAAATAGCGTTAATCTTGCAGCGGGAAGAGGATGCCAGAGAGTATGAAGCATTGTATGGGGAGATCGTAAAGAAATTTCAGACCACTTTTTTTGAAAGTGACGGAAGTATGACTGCCATGACCCAGACAGCCCATATTCTGGCTCTGCATTTTAATCTTGTGCCGGAAGCATATAGGAGGAAGACGGCTGAACAGCTGGTTAAACTGCTTGAGAAAGAGGGAGGGCATCTGGTGACGGGTTTTGTTGGCACACCCTATTTCCTGCATGCGCTAAGCGGAAATGGATATGCGGATAAGGCCTATGAGCTGCTTTTGAAAGAAGATTTTCCTTCCTGGCTGTATCAGGTTAAAAGGGGGGCGACCACTATTTGGGAGCATTGGGACGGGTTAAAGCCGGATGGAACCATGTGGAGTCCGGATATGAACTCTTTTAACCATTATGCCTATGGAGCGGTGGGAGAATGGCTGTACCGCTCTGTTCTGGGAATTGAAACGGATGAAGTTTTTTCCGGATACCGGAATATCATCATCAGCCCCCAGACAGGAGACGCCCTTGCATATGCAAAAGGATCTTATAAAAGTGCTCATGGAATGATCCGGGTCAGTTGGGAAAAAACGCAGACGCCGGGAGAACGGCGGCTTGCATTTACCGTACCGGCCAATGCAGCGGTTAAAATACGTCTGGAAAAAGGGGCGGTACCGTCTGAAACCGATGGTCTTGCTTTTCAGCTTGAGGCTGGCTGTATGACGGCCGAATCAGGCTCCGGCAGCTTTGAAATATTTTACAAAAAATAGTGAGGAGGAGAACGATGCTGACAGATTTAAAAAGTTCACCCTTTGCCCGGGTTTGCGGTCTTCCCTTTCGAGCAGTGAAATGGACAGGCGGGTTATACAAGGAACGGCTTGACACCTGCATGAATTCTACGGTTCCCCATTTGCGAAAGATGTTTGAGAGTAAAGACATCAGCCATGTGACGGAAAATTTTAAGATAGCAGCGGGTGAATCAGACGGTGATTTTGACGGCACTGTTTTTGGAGACGGTGATTTTTATAAATGGATGGAATCCGCTGTTTATACGGCGGTCCTGGGAGATGACCGGAAGCTTTTGGAAGAACTAGAGGATTATGTTGGATTGATAGGCAGGGCACAGTTGCCTGACGGATATATTTCCACAAAACAGATTATCAGTGAGAAGAAGGGGAAGGCCGCAAGACTTGGCGATATTAACGATTTCGAAGTC
The DNA here is from genome assembly GCA_002429965.1 of Hungatella sp. UBA5982. Taxonomy (GTDB): domain Bacteria; phylum Bacillota; class Clostridia; order Lachnospirales; family Lachnospiraceae; genus Lacrimispora. The sequence continues at coordinate 1,424 of DJBG01000009.1, read as the reverse complement.
TATAATTTCGGCCATCTGTTCACCGCGGCCTGTCTGTATCAACGTGTGACAGGCAGGGACAGCTTTCTTGCGATTGCCGAGAAAGCTGCCGGATATTTAAAGCATCTGTATGAAGAGGCCAGGAAGAGCAGGGAAGTACAGACCGCTGTATGCCCTTCCCATTACATGGGGCTGGCCGAATTGTACCGGACAACGGGAAAGCAGGAATATCTGGATTTGGTGAAAGTTGCAGTGGAGCTGCGGGACTGCGTAAATGAAGGGCTGGATGACAACCAGGACAGACTTCCTCTTAAGAATCATGAAAAAATCATCGGCCATGCGGTGAGAGCCAATTACCTGTATGCAGGAGTGGCGGATCTGTGCCTGGAAGAGGAAAATCCGGAACTTACGGAGGTTCTTCATAAAGTATGGCACAGCCTTGTGACGCAGAAGCTTTACATAACCGGAGGATGCGGCGCTTTGTATAACGGTGCGTCGCCATATGGAAACTTTTTCACCCACCAGCTGGTCCATCAGGCTTATGGATATGAATACCAGCTCCCCAATGTGACGGCCTACAATGAGACCTGTGCCTCTGTTGGAGGCGTATATTGGGCATACCGCATGTTTTGCATGGAGAAAAAAGAGGAGTATGCAGAGGTTCTGGAACGGATGGTCTTAAATGTGAACCTGGCGGCAGTCAGCCTGGATGGGAAGAGATTCTTCTATGAGAACATGCTGCGCCGGGCAAAAAAACTCCCTTATGAGTTGATCTGGGGACAGGAGCGGACGGAATATATTTTGAGCTACTGCTGTCCGCCTAACTTGGCCAGGATGATTGCTCAGTTGAGTGAATACTCTTACACCGTAGACGATACCGGCATTTATCCGGTATTATACGGTGCCAGTCGGGCGGATATTAAACTCATGAATGGCTGTGAAGGTGTTTTGGTTCAAGAAACGGACTATCCATATGACGGAAAAATAAGCTTTCGCTTTGAACGCATGAAGAAGNNAATGTGCCGGTGAAGCTGCATTTAAGGATCCCGTCCTGGGTGCGCGGAGAAAGCGGGGTTCAGAAGACTGATAAGGGGCAGAAGTGTATATGGGAAAGGAAGCTTTCTGACGCGGACAGGGGCAGTTTTCTTACCGTGGAAATAGAGGATCCGGAAAATACCGTGATCATTCTGGATTTAGGGATGAAGCCCCGTCTGACCTGTGCCCATGTTCTGGTGGAAGAAGACTGCAATCAGGTGGCTGTGGAGCGGGGGCCGCTGGTATACTGTCTGGAAGGTATTGACGCTCCGGCGGAAACCATTGACGATCTGTTTGTTCCGTCAGACGTACGGTTGGAGCCGGAGGAGATTGAGATAGATGGCCGGAGAATGACCGGGCTTGCGGCTACGTTTTTGAAGAAATTACATGGCCCGGAATATGACAGAAAT
>DJBG01000067.1:8282-34139 GCA_002429965.1 Hungatella sp. UBA5982 | reverse complement strand
CCCAACGGCAGGGTTACTCCGCCCTGGCTGCCGCATTTTAAAATTGTTCTGTTTGGTTTTAAGTGCTTTCTGGGACGTTCGCATGTGCAGTTACACGTACAGTCCTCACATTCATCACAATCGCATTCACATATTCTCATATCAAGATCATTCATGATGTGACCTCCATTTTGCTTAATAATTAGGAATGTTTCGTTATACCATCATGGTATACTACATTATATTATCAAGAAGAAAATATGCTACAACTCAATAGACAATATCCCGCCTAATGTCATTCTTTGCTCCCATTTCCTGCAATTACCGGATGATTAAGGTCAGATCCTCCTTATCCATGGTGATCAGTAACCGGTAAACATCATGTTTCCATGAAGTTTTCAAACGTTCATCAATAATCGGAATCACTTCTTTTTGTATCCTTACGGCTCCTTCAATGAGGAGGCGGCCCAAGTCTCCGATCTGTACGGTATTTTCAGTTACAATTGGTTCCTCGTAAAACATAAGGGACAGTACGGGGTTTGGAAGATCTCCATCGTAATGATCGGATATAGTGATTTCTTTCCCCTTTTCCAGTACGGCGTTCCGGGTATAGGACTTTATCCGTCCATCAGGGTAAGCTGCCCCTAAGTCCATGGCAATCCGGCAGACAGAGTCTCCTAATTGATGGCGTACATTTTCCGCCCGGTAATCGGCCCCATCCTTTTGCATGATCTGGGTCTCCCCGTCAAAAAATGTAGGCAGGTTATGATACCGCGACTGCATGGTCCAGATGTCATAGCGGTGTTCTGAAAAGGTCTTTTTTGTATAGGTTTCCACGCCAACGTCTATAAACAGGGGTTTCCCATCCTTATAAATAGTAAAACTTCCTGTGTCGTTGTGATTATGGCTGTCGTCATTATCCCCGGCTTTTACGGCCAGATAAAGATGCTCATCTCTTGCTATGAAAAGTCCCACGCTTTCATACCAGAAATCCCGGTGCACAATGGGAGATTTGGCAAAGGAAATCATTTCCCTGTGAGTAAAGACTGTCTGTAATCGGTAAAACAGGTTATGTTCCTCTGCGGTTAAGGGATCCTCGCTGCTTTGGTAATCTTCTGCGGCAAAGGACATAAGCTCCTCATTTTTCGTCCGTTTGCCAAAGAGGAATTCCCTGGCTCCGCATCGTCCGGCAATGGGAGAGCAGTCGGCGAAATTCACATAATAGACATCATGAATATGGGCGGTCAGTATGTAGGAGGCTATATTTTTGATTTTTTCGATTTCGTACGCAGGTAGAAAAGCGTTGTCTGAAACACCATTTAAAACCTCAAGGCAGTTAAACAGGCATAGTCCTGCGTGACGGTAGTACTGGGCGCCTTCATCGCAGCAGCCGTCTTCCCCATACTCCGCCAGAAAACAGTCAATGCTTTTGCATGCCTTTTTAAATATTTTCTCCTTTTGGGACTGGGGGAGTTCTCTTGTAAAGGCGGAGAGAAGCACGTTCTGGGTACACCAGACAGTCCAGTTATTCATGTGGCTGATCCCGTCGCCCATCCACCAGAAGTGCTCGTTGAGATAAGGTGTGAAGATCCGTTCCTCAAGATTTTTATTGATCATCTTTGAGAGTATGGGGGTGACGGAATCAAGCTCCTGCCTTAAAAGATACTCTGCCACAGCCAGCACAGAGGCCGTTTCTGCTGCAAACAAATCAATGACAGGGCGGGTGACGTCAGGAAGGATAAAAGGAGGCGTATCGCGGATGTAGGAGTTATGGGCAGGAAGCTGCCATGCGTTTTCCTCGCAGATCAAATAAAGCCCGTTGATGATGTCATCAAGAAAGCGTCCCTTATATTCCGCGCATTCAGCCAGGACCAGAGCATCGAGAGCGGTCCTTCTTAAGAACAGCTTATCCTGAAACCGGCTTCTGTTTCCGTTTCTGGTAAACTCCATGTAATCTGCGGCAGTCAAGGAAGGGTATTCAAAATTTAAATAAGCTTCTCCGTTTTTAATTAAGCGGCCCGTAAAATCCTCCGGCAGAGAATTCCAGGAATTCCGGTCAGAGGCCTGGGGAAAGGGGGAAAAGCAGGATAAAGGTTTCTTTTGTTCATTTGCAAGTTCTGTAATCATGGCATATATTCTCCTTATTTATTTTCGTCAGGGTCGGCGGTATTTTGTTGTATAAATTCCCGGGGAGAAAGCCCGGTGACTTTTTTAAATACTTTACTGAAATAAAAGGCGCTTTCAAAGCCCAGTTGGTCGGCTGCTTCATAGATTTTCATATCCTGTTCCATGAGGAGGGCTTTAGCACGGTTGATCTTTGCCTGGGCGATGTATTCTGAAAATCCGATCCGGCAGTTTTTCTTAAACAGGATACTTAAATAATTGGGGCTTAAGCCGAATACACCGGCCACTTCGTTTAAGGTCAGCTTTTCGGTTATATGGTTGTTGATGTATTTTTGTACATTGGTNNGGCCGACACGGAAAATAGTCATCCATTCGGCGATCTGCTCCACATTGGAAAAACGGTAAATGGAGCGGTAACCGTCACTGTAGGAAGAAAAGATCTCCGCCATATTCTCCTCCCCATCGGGAAGAAGGGAAAGAGCCAGGTAAAGGATGTTGCAGGCTCCGTCTGCCGCCTGGGAAAACCTAAGGGGATGTGCCTCAAACAATTGGGTGATTTCGGTTAAGGTACGGGATAAAACATCCGTATCAAACTCATTGAAGGCCTTGGTTATCTCACTTTTAAATACGGAGATGTTGAAAGCGTTGCGGATCGAGGCGGTATCATCACCGGTAAAAATCATTATGGGCTGCTCTATGCAAGCCCGCCCAAAGGCCTGGCGGGCTTCCTGGTAGGATTCGCTTATTTTTAAGGGATGGCTGACCGGTGTTCCGACTCCTGTAAGAATCGTTACATTAAAATAGTTCCGGATCATATCTGCAACGTTTCGGAACGCATCAAAAACAGTTTCTTTTCGATAGTCCGCCAATTCAGGGAGATGAAATACCACTGCAAAGTGCTTCATATCCAGACTTACCACATAGGCGGGAAGATGCCTGCCGATTATTTCCTTTGCCATTTGCAGAGCGCTGTTATAAAGGTTCATGAGTTTTCCATAATCCATATCCTTACTGGATTCCTCCCGGATCTGGCAAAGAGCGGTAAAATAGCAGGTTTCCATAAAATCCAGCCTTAAATCTCTGGTCTGCAGTTCAAACTGTTCCTCGTTGTCAAAGAGGTTATGCAAGAGCCGCATAAAAAACTTTTCATAATAGCTCTGCAATAAGGGGCGTCCTGAATCCTTGTATTCCATGGAGACCTGAAGGGTTTCCAGACGGGAGAGGGCCTTTTTTACGGCCTCCTCCAGGGCCTTTGCATTTAATTCCAGCTTGATTAAATAGTCTACGGCCTCATAGGCCATCGCTTCCTTGATGAGCTGGAATTCTTCGTAGCTTGTTAGAAAAATAAACAAGGGGATCTTTCCGTAGGTTTCCAGGCAGGTCTTTGCCAGGGTAAGCCCGTTCATGGTTGGCATACGGATGTCCGTAATGATAATTTCTGGGGAATATTCCGCGATCATTTCAAGGGCATCCTGCCCGTTCATGGCAGTACCGCAGATCTCAATGCCGTAATCCGCCCAGTTTAACATGGATTTTATCCCGATCTGAACCAATGGCTCATCGTCTGCTATTAATAATTTCGTCATATATATTACCTTTCGGCTGTTTGGTTTTCTGAGTAAAGGGCATAAGGTATTAAAATGGTCATGGTGGTGAAACTGCCTGGGCAGCTGTTAATGGTAATTCCATATTCCGGACCAAAGTCATATTNNTATCCGTTATATCGATCTTCAACACCTTTTGGGTACCCAGGTTTGTGCTCTGGGCCGAAACAGTGATCTTGCCGGCTGTTTTAGCAGGTTCTATTCCGTGGAACAAGGCATTTTCGATGATGGGCTGGAGGGTAAAGCGGTGGATTTCACATTTGTATAAGTCCTCCGACTCAATGGAATATTCGATGGTGACACTGCCGCCGTAACGGTATTTCTGGATCAGGAAATAATCCTTTACCAGATCCAGTTCTTCCCTTAAAGGGATCATGGAAGTGGTTCCTTTTGAGACATTTTTAAGAAGCCTGGCCAGGGCAGTGGTCATATCTGCAATACCGTTTGCATTCTGAATCGTTGCCATCCACTTGATAGAATTTAAAGTATTATATAGGAAATGGGGATTGATCTGGCTTTGCAGAATCTGATATTCCAAATCCTTTTTCTGTTTTTCATAAGATACCCGCTTTTCCATCAGGGTAATGATATCTTCCGACATATTATTGATTCCCCGGCCTACCTGTCCCAATTCGTGATTCCATTCAATCGCTGTATCCCTGGAAAAATCCCCGGTTGAGATCCCATGGATCTTGCTGCTGAGTTTCTGGATGGGCTCCATAATGATCTTATTTAATAGGAAGGCCAGCAGTACACCCAGTGAAACTATGGCAAGGCAGGTTCCAAGGATAAAAAGGGTATATAAGTTTTTCTGTTGGCCGAACTGCTGCTCGGAAAGCACCTGGGATAAACTCCAGCCGGCCATCCCTTCTATGGGGCGTTCAACCAGGAGCCGTTTTTTTCCGTCGTTCATAGAAACGGAGAGAACCCTGGTTCCTTTGGACAGAGACTCATTACCGGCCAGTTTCACCGGATTGGTGTAAGGCATATCGGTTTCCTTTAAACCGCTGGAATTGAAACTATAGGTTTTTTCTCCAATGGTAATAAAAAGCGTACTGTCCTCAGGAAGAGGATAGGAGGCCAGGGAATCGGTAAAGAGCCGGGAGGAAATTTCCACGTATGTCCAGCCAATGATTTCAGAATTAAATTCATTGGTGACCGAACGGACAATGGGAATAAAATGTTCCCGTCCTGAGTTGGAAAATGGGTCCTTTACCAGGCCGATCCAGAGAAAGTCAGGGGCCTTGTAAAGCTTTTCAAAGAAATCTTCATTCCTGATGATCCTGGCCGCATAGGGGGAAGTATTATTGGCCGCAGCCGCCATTTGAAGGAAATTTCTTTCATTGGAAGAAGAAACAATGACCCTGGACATATATTCATTGGACCGGGTGTTATAATATTTATAATATTCTTCCTTTAAGCGGCTGTGGGTGGAAAGGGCCATAGGGCGCAGATTATCAAAATCCCTGGAGGCGGTAGGAAGCTTTGGCTTGTCTTTAAATGCTTCCAGATAATCCAGTATGGCGCCATTGGAGCAGCACCATTTGCTGAAATAGATGATATCCTTCATATCTGCACCAATGTTGTTGCTTACGACTGAAAGGCTGAATTCCACAGACTGGATCTGGTTCTTCCTTAAAAAGGACTGGAAAACCGAGAAACAGACCGTTGTGGTAAGAACGGTGATGAGCAGAGTAATGGCTGCAGTGAGAACCATGATTTTACCCCGTATGGTTTTGGGGATGAGCTTTTTCCACATGATAAAATAAAGTCCCTTCTTTCAATGGATAGCCTGTGATAATGGTTTTAATATCTACAAAGGTATCCCATTTGATGTAAAATGTCAATGAAAAACCGGCTGGTTTTTAAATACAAACAGTCAATTTGTATACAAAAGAGAAATATTGCTGTTTATCGTAAAAAAGTGCATGTTTTAACAAAGTGTAAAAGAAATGTGAATAAAAAGTGAATATTATGAAAGATAAATTCCATTTTTAATACCGCAGTACGGCGTTATAATTTAACCATGGTAAATCACAGGGATACCAAGGGGTTTACTGAAAACATAATCAAATCAGGAGGGAATACAATGAAAAAAAGAACACTGAGTATTGTTCTGGCATGTGCAATGGCAGCAGCCAGCCTGGCCGGATGCAGCGGCGGTGCCAAGGTCACCACGGCAGCTCCTACAGAAGGCACAGCAGCAGAGACAGCGAAAACCTCAGAAGCAGCAGGAGGGCAGACCACATTAAAATGGTCCGTATGGGATATCGGCTCCACAACCTATTATCAGCCGCTTATCGATGCCTTTGANNCTTGAAAAGGCACATCCGGATGTGAAGATTGAAATGGTTGATTTAGGTTCCACCGATTATCAGACTGTCCTGGCAACAGAGCTTACAGGAAGCGGATCTGACTTTGACGTGGTTACCGTAAAGGATGTTCCCGGATATATGACGCTTGTGAACAAGGGTGTATTAGAACCCCTGGACAGCTATATCCAGTCTTCGAGTGTTGATCTGACACAGTACAAAGGCCTTACCGATCAGATTACGGTTGACGGTAAATTATACCAGCTTCCGTTCCGCAATGACTTCTGGGTTTTATTCTATAATAAGGACATCTTTGATAAAGCAGGTGTTGCTTACCCAACCAATGACATGACATTTGAACAGTATGACGCTCTGGCAAGAAGTCTGACCGTTGACACCCCAGGGCAGGAGATTTATGGCGCCCATTACCATACATGGAGATCTGCCGTACAGCTTTTCGGCGTGCTTGACGGTAAGAACACCATTCTTGACGGAAAGTATGAATTCTTAAAGCCATACTATGAAATGGTTCTTGGAGAGCAGGAAGACGGGGTTTGCCAGGACTATGCAACCTTAAAAACCAGCGGCTTACATTATTCCGGCGCATTTGCCCAGGGGAATGTTGCAATGATGAACATGGGCACATGGTTTATCTCTACCTTAATGGATAAGATCCGCACCGGCGAATACACAGACTGCACCAATTGGGGCATTGCAAAATATCCTCATGCAGAAGGCGTAGAGCCAGGCTCCACCCTTGCGACCATTACTTCTTTAGCAATTCCGGCCAAAGCTCCTCATAAGGATCTTGCATGGGAATTTGTAAATTTTGTAAGCGGAAAAGACGGCGCAGAAATCCTTGCATCTACCGGTACGATCCCGGCCGTTATGAACAGCACGGTTGCTGATCTCGTATCCAGCGCAGACGGATTCCCCAAGACTGACGGGACCAGCGTAGAGGCTCTTAACACCTCCAACTTATACTTAGAGATGCCTGTGAATGCAAAGAGCTCCGAGATTGAGACTGTATTAAACGAAGCCCATGATGCTATCATGACAGGCAGCATGTCCGTAGATGACGGCCTTGCCCAGATGGATGAAAAGGTAAGTGCAATTTTGGCTAAGTAACAGACAAAAAAGAGATGTATCACAGAGGCGGGCAGCAAAAAAGCCCGCCTCATTTAAAGGAAACTTCTGAATTGATTTAACGGATTAGAAGGTTGAAAGAAAAAATGTCATTCAACCTTGGGTATGTGAACCGTGTGCCACGCTTTACCGGGCACAGTGCGCCCCGCTTCATCGGGCGTCAATTGGATATGCAATATCCGCTTGATTCATTAGGACGCAAAAAACGGGAAAAGGAGGATAAGCAACATGGCGAAGACAATAACAGAAGCGCAAAAACAGGAAAAAATCGCGGAGTTAAATAAGAAACGGGAAGCCTTGAGCCTTTTATTAAAAGAGACAAAAGGGACCCGCAAGCGGGATGTCCTGGTTGCGAAAATCGAGACAATAGATGAGAAAATAAAAAAGGTGCGGACGGGGGAGCGTTTTACGCGTCAGGAAAAGAGGGATATGGTTGCATACTCCTTCATTGTCCCTAACTTCATTGGATTTGCAGTTTTTACACTTGGCCCCATTATTTTTGCCTTTGTCCTGGCATTTATGAAATGGGATGGCAACAGTCCTATGGAGTTTGCAGGGATTAAGAACTTTATTACGATGCTTGGAAGCGCCAGATTCAGGGCGTCCTTTACCAATACCATTGTATACTGTATTGCAACGGTTCCTTTGACACTGGCCTGTGCCCTAGGTCTGGCCGTGGTCTTAAACCAGAAAATAAAGGGAAGAAATTTCTTCCGCACGGTAGGATTCTTCCCTTATGTGGCGTCTCTGGTCGCTGTGGCAGCCGTATGGAACATGCTGTTCAGCCCCCAGAAAAGCGGTCCTGTCAACATGATCCTTTATCATCTGGGCGTCAATGCAAAGAACCTTCCCAAGTGGTCCGCAGATCCCCACTGGGTGATGTTTACCATTGTCTTGTTCAGTGTCTGGAAGAACATGGGCTATTATATGGTTATTTATCTGGCAGGACTGCAGGGAATCAATGGAGAGCTGTATGAAGCGGCAAGCCTTGACGGCTGTAACTCCTGGCAAAAGTTCCGTTATATCACATGGCCGCAGCTTCAGCCTACAACCTTCTTTGTCACCATCATTTTGACCATCAACTGCTTTAAGGTTTACGATATCGTATACATGCTGGCAGGCGGCTCCAACGGGATTGTAAGTTCCCAGGCAATGGTTCTTGTTTACCATATTTATGAAGAAGCGTTCCGCAACTGGAATTTAGGCTATGCAAGTGCGGTAGCCATGGTACTGTTCTTAATGGTTCTTGCCATCACGATGGTTCAGTTCCGTGGTGAGAAGAAATACGCAAACTAGGAAAAGGAGGATAAGAAATGAAAGTAAAAAGCACAAATTATAAAATCAGCAGATGCCTCCTCTATGTGGTCTTGCTCATTCTGACAGCCGTCATGCTGATTCCTTTTGTATGGATGATGTCGGCTTCCTTAAAGCTGGATAAGGACGTATTTATTTTTCCGATCAAGTGGATACCGGAAAATCCAAGATGGCAGAACTATCTGGATATCTGGACAAAAATCCCGCTTATGACCTTTGTATTAAACACGGTGAAGATCACCCTGATCGTTACCTTTTTACAGCTTTTGACCAGCAGCTTCGCTGCTTATGCGTTTGCAAAGCTGAAATTCAAATACAGCAATCTCTTATTTATGGCTTACATTACCACCATTGCGGTTCCATGGCAGGTATACATGGTTCCCCAGTTCATGATGATGAGAAATTTCGGGTTAAATGATTCCCATCTTGCAATCATCTTTCTCCAGGCATTCTCAGCCTTCGGTGTATTCATGATGCGCCAGTTCTATCAGGGTATCCCCGATGAACTGTGCGAGGCTGCCAGAATCGACGGCATGAGCGAGTATCAGATTTATGGAAAAATCATGCTCCCATTATCAAAGCCGGCTCTGTCGACCTTGACCATCTTTACCTTTGTCAATACCTGGAACGATTTCCTGGGGCCCCTGATTTATCTGAAAACAGAAGCGAAAAAGACCTTACAGTTAGGTCTTAAAATGTTCATCAGCCAGTACAGCTCCGAATATGGCCTGATCATGGCTGCATCGGTTCTTTCCCTGATCCCGGTCCTCATCGTGTTCCTGTCCCTGCAGAAATATTTCGTTGAAGGTATTGCAGCAACCGGAGTGAAAGGATAATATAATGGAAAAAATTAAAAATTTCGTGGATAACATCCATAACGAAGCTTATAAGGACAGCTATGCGTCTCCATGCCTGGGGGCGGAATCCTATGTGATCCCAGGCGGACGGCGGGAGATGTCACTGGACGGTGCCTGGAATTTTTCCATAGATATGTATGATAACTGTCTCAGGGCCAAATGGTTTCTGGAACAGGAAGTCAATTCAGAGGGGCTTAAAGTTCCTCTGGATTATGGATTTGATGACTGGGAGGAAATCCAGGTACCAGGAGTATGGAACCTTGCAAAGCCGGAATATTTTTATTATGAGGGACCGGCGGTATACAGCCGCCGGTTCTCCTATAAGGGATCCCCGGAAGGACATGTGTTTTTGCGGTTCGGGGCAGTATCTTATGAAGCCAGGATCTTTTTAAACGGAAATTTTCTGGGAGTCCATAAGGGGGGCTCAACCCCATTTTGTGTTGAAGTCACGGAGTATTTAAAGGAGGATAACAGGCTTATCGTGGTTGCTGATAACACCAGACGGCAGGATCAGATTCCGAGTGAGAATACGGACTGGTTTTTATACGGCGGCATTTACCGGAGCGTATCCCTTTTTTGTGTGCCTCAGACTTATATCAAGGATATGAAAGTATCCCTTACAGATGGAGAGAAGAAGGAAATCAATGTTTCCACGGCACTTGGAGGTTTGGAGGGGTTTGAGGAAGGGGAAGCGTTTTTTTCCATACCAGAGCTTCAGGTGGAAGAGGCAATTCCACTGGGAGCAGATGGACGGGGACATCTGACATTTGAAATCAGCGGCCTTTCCTTGTGGGGTCCGGAAAATCCCAAGCTTTATGAGGTTTTCCTGCATTTCCGGTCAGGCAATAAAACATTGGATCAGGTGAAGGACCGGGTGGGCTTTCGTACCGTGGAAACCAGAGGCAGGGAAATTCTATTAAATGGAAAGCCAGTTTTTCTCCGGGGGGTCTGCCTTCATGAGGACACAGAGGATCATGGAAAGGCGGTTACGAAGGAAGACATTCTCCAGGCATTTGACTGGGCCAAAAAGATGAACTGCAATTTCCTCCGTCTGGCTCATTATCCTCATACGGAGTGGGTTTCGGAACTGGCCGATGAAGCTGGCCTTCTTTTATGGGAAGAGATTCCGGTTTACTGGTGGATCGATTTTGCAAACCCTCGGACCTTAGAGGATGGAAAGAACCAACTGACCGAGCTGATGAACCGGGATTATAACCGGGCCAGCGTGATCATCTGGTCCGTAGGAAATGAAAATCCCGATACCGATGAGCGCTACCACTTTATGAAGGAGCTGGCGGAAACGGCAAGGGAATACGATTCCAGCCGTCTGGTATCAGCCGCCTGTCTGGTGGATGCCGTGAATTTAAGGATATCCGACAGGCTGGAAAAGCATCTGGATGTCATAGGATTCAATGAATACTATGGTTGGTATGATCCGGATTATGGAAAGCTGGCTGATATTTTAGTGGGCTCCAAGCCTGAAAGACCGGTTGTTATCAGCGAATTCGGCGGGGATGGCTATCTGGTTTCCGGACCGGAAGGCGGCAAGGTACGGGGCTCGGAGGCGGAACAGAAGGAAATTTATGAAAAGCAGGTTGAACTGTTTGGAAAGACCGATTATATTCAGGGAACTGCGCCCTGGATCCTATTTGATTACCGGACGCCGAAACGGCTTGGAACATATCAGAAGGGGTATAACATCAAGGGGCTGGTGACAGCGGACCGGATGCGGGAGAAGCCTGCCTTTTTAATCATGAAGGAATATTACGAGGAGGTAAGAAAACGTGAACAAACAGATGGAGGCTTTGCTTAGAGGAAAACCAGAACTGACAGAGGCAAAGTGCCGGGAAGCCATGGATTTTGCCGTGAAGCAGGTAACAAATAATTTAAAAGAATTTACGGAATCCTTTAAAAAAGCGTACAGTGAGGAGGGATTTTATAACCCCACTCCCAATGTAAACTGGACCACCGGTTTCTGGACCGGACAGATATGGCTGGCCTACGAGTGGAGCAATGCAGAGGAACTGAAAAAAGCCGGACAGATCCAGGCAAAAAGCTTTTTGGACCGGATCGACCGCAAGGTGGAAGTAGATCATCATGATATGGGGTTTTTATATTCTCCTTCCTGTGTAGCTGCCTATAAGCTGGTCGGTGATGAAAGAGCAAAGGAAGCGGCAATCAAGGCGGCAGACCAGTTGATCAGCCGTTTTCAGCCGGTAGGTGAGTTTATCCAGGCCTGGGGGCCCATGAACCAGCGGTCGAATTACCGCTTTATCATTGACTGTCTTTTAAACCTCCCCTTATTATATTGGGCAACGAAAGAAACCGGAGATCAGAAATACCGTGAGATAGCTGAAAAACACATTCATACTGCCATTGCAAATGTCATAAGGGAGGACTATTCCACCTGGCATACGTTTTTCATGAACATGGAGACAGGAGAGCCGGATCATGGGGCTACCTGCCAGGGCTATAAGGATGGCTCTGCCTGGGCCAGAGGTCAGGCCTGGGGGATCTATGGCTGCGCCCTTGCCTACCGGTATACAAGGCGGCCGGAATACATTGAGGATTTTAAACATGTGACAGGATACTTCTTAGAGCACCTTCCATCGGATCTGGTGCCATACTGGGATCTGGAATTTGGTGAAGGCTCCGAAGAACCCAGGGATTCTTCCTCTGCTTCCATTGCGGCCTGCGGAATGCTTGAGATGGCAAAGTACCTTAATGAAGCTGATGCTGCCTGCTGCATATCCATAGCAAAAAAGATCATGGAGTCCGTTGTGGAACATTATGCGGTTAAGGATTTAGAGGAATCCAATGGGCTGGTGCTTCACAGTACCTACTCCAAGAAGTCCCCTTACAATACCTGCACACCGGAAGGGGTGGATGAGTGCAACATCTGGGGAGATTATTTCTACATGGAGGCCCTCACCAGGCTGTCTAAGGATTGGAATCCATATTGGTAATAATCGAAATAATTCGAAAAGAGGCGAATATAGATGAAACTTGAAACAAAACAGGATTTCCAGCAATGGATGTTCCAGGTGTTAAATCCTTTAAAGCCATTGTACAGCAAAGGGTGCGCCAGGCTTTCCCTTGGAGACAGCGGTGTCACATATCCCAAGGTGAGCATAGAGATGGAAGCCTTTTCCAGGCCTTTGTGGGCGCTGGTACCTTTGTGGCTGGGAGGAGGCAAGGGGTTTGAGGAGATTTACCGGAACGGACTTGCAAGCGGCACCGATCCCTCTCATCCGGAATACTGGGGTGGTTTTAAGGATTATGACCAACGGTTTGTGGAAATGGCGGCCATAGCAAGCGGCTTAATCTTCACTCCGGAAAAATTATGGGAGCCCTTGAGTGAGGAAGAACAACAGAATTTGGCAAAATGGCTTTATGAAATCAATGAATATATTATTCCTGACTGCAACTGGCAGTTTTTCATGATCCTGGTGAACGTTGCTTTGCAAAAGCTGGGCTGCCGGTACAGTGAAGAACGGCTGGCTTCCGGCCTTGAAAAGATCGAAAGCTATTACATTGGAGATGGCTGGTACCGGGATGGCGGTTCCAGTCAGAAGGATTATTATATTTCTTTTGCCCTTCATTATTACGGGCTTTTGTATGCGGTGGCAATGGAAGAGGAAGAGCCGGAACGGTGTCAGCTGTTTAAGGAACGGGCAAAGCGGTTTGCCAGAGATTTTATATACTGGTTTGATGAAAACGGTTCTGCTCTCCCTTACGGAAGAAGCTTATCCTACCGTTTTGGAGAAGCAGCTTTCTGGTCTGCTTATGTGTTTGCAGGACTTGAGGATATTCCGGCAGGAGTTGTAAAGGGAATCATATCACGCCATCTAAACTGGTGGACGAAGCAGAAGATCTTTGACCGTGACGGCGTGCTGACCATTGGTTACGGATACCCCAACTTAATCATGGCGGAACGCTACAATGCGCCGGGCTCCCCTTACTGGGGGATGAAGACCCTCTTGTGTCTGGGGCTGCCCGATGAGCACCCCTTCTGGACTGCAAAAACAGAGGAGCTGCCAAAGCTTGAGCCAGTAAAAATATTAAAACAGGCGGACATGGTGATGCACCGCCGCGGAAAAGATGTAGTGGCTTATCCGGCAGGAGTTTGTGAGAGATACGGACACGGCCATGTACCGGAGAAATACTCCAAATTTGCCTATTCCACCCGGTTTGGATTCTCCGTTGCCAGAAGCCAGATCGTCCTCCATGAAAATGCTCCGGATTCTTCCCTGGCCTTCGTCATTGACGGAGATGATTTTGTATTTGTCCGGAAATACAGTGACTCCTATGAGGTTTTGGAAGACCGGGTGATAAGCAGATGGCATCCCTTCCCGGGAATCATGGTCACATCTACTATCATTCCCAAAGAGTACGGTCATTTAAGGATCCATGAAATTGAGAGTCAGTACGACTGCACTGCCTACGACTGCGGCATTTCCGTTGAAAAATTCACGGAAAATTATGAGCAGAAGGCAGAGGAAAAGAGCGCATTTGTATCCTCTGGAGAACAGGAGTGTTTGGTATCCGGGGAAGGTCCGGATGCAGCAGGGGTGGTAATAGAGTCTGATCCCAATACCAATGTGCTTTATCCCAATGCTTCCATACCCGCGGTTTCCTATCGCATTAAAAAAGGGGAAACCATCCGGCTGGAAACAAAGGTGGAAAGCATGATCCGGTAGAATGATAATTGATTTTAAAGTTTTTCCGCTGTATAATAAAGTCATAAACAGGTAACAGCGAGGAGGGCGTAAGAAGATGTGGATGAATAAAAAGCAGAAATTAAAGGCTTCTTATTATAACAGCTTCTTCGCCCTCATCGTGATTCCTATTCTTTTTATAATCTTACTGTCCATCCTCATTATCCGTACCATGATGGTGGATTCCGCAGTTTCCAACATCCGTCGTGCCCAGGATAACATCGCATCCACTATGGGCGGCGAAGTAAAGGATGTATCACTCCGTTTATCCCATTTCGTATATGTAAACGACAATGAAGTCATAAAAAATGCTGCAAAAACCAATACAAAAGATGTGGCTGAAAAATACCTTTATACGAAGATCCTGACCGAATCCTTTCATTATGCCATGGTTCCGGTGCAAGACATCCTGTCTGCCGTATTTTATATGAAAGACGGGGACCATACGTACATGAAGGATGATATTACCCTGGGCAGAGAGGAACTTAGGGCCTCCTCCTGGTATCAGGAAGCTATGGCAGCACCCAACGTGGTAAAGGTAGGTTTTTATGACCGCAGCGTAACTAATTCCAGAAAAAATGCCTATACTCTGACCATTGCCGCAGGCCTGTCTCCCGGAATGGATGTGGACCGGGACGGGGTCATAGAGATGACGGCGCTGTTTGTCTCATCCAGGACCGGAGGGCTGATAAAAGATTATAATAAGGAACGGATGCTTGGATCTACCATGATTGCGGACAAGTCAGGAAAAGTCATTTTTGACGCAGAAGGTACGATGGCTCTTTTGCCCCGGAATATTTCTTTGGAACAGCCAAAATTCCGGTATCAGGCAAGTGGCAGACGGTATATGGGAGTGGTGACCGAAGAACCGGTGACCGGCTTAAAGATCATCAGCGTAGTGTCTTATGAAGCCCTTACAAGAAGCTTTAACAGGACTGCAGCCGTCATTGTAGCGGTTACGCTCTTCCTGTTTGCACTGTTTTACCGTTTTTCCAGCTATTTCTTAAAAAGCATCATTGACCCCATCCATCATACGGTTGAGGGCATGAAAAAGGTGGAAGAGGGAAATCTTCTGGTTCATGTGGAACCAAAAGGGCAGGAAGAGCTGCATCTGATGATCCATTCCTTTAACCGTATGACAAGACGGTTAAAGCAGCTGATACAGGAAAATGAGGAACAGCAGCAGAAAAAGCATGAGGCGGAAATCAGGGCGCTGCAGTCTCAGATCAACCCTCACTTTCTGGTAAATTCCTTAAATTCTATCCGGTTTATCGCACAGATGTCAAAGTATGAGTCCATTGCCCGCATGGCGGAGGCGCTCATTAAAATATTATCCTGCTCCTTCCGGAGCAATACGGGATTCTATCCGTTAAAAGAGGAGCTGGAGGTTTTAGACAGTTTTATCTATCTGATGAAAATCCGTTATTCCGACGGGTTCGATATAAAATATGAAATAGAGGAATCCTGCCTTTCCTGTCTGGTCCCGCGACTTATTTTACAGCCTGTGGTGGAAAATTCCATTGTCCATGGCTTTAGCGGCCTGATGGATGAAATGGGGATCATCTGGCTGACGGCTCGTGAAGCAGATGGATTTCTGTACCTTGAGATCCGGGATAACGGAAAGGGTATGTCTGAAGAAGAGATGAGCCGGATCCTGAATGGGGAAGAGGGTAAGGAAGGGCAAAAGGATCATGTAAGTATCGGAATCACCAATGTAAAAACCAGACTTAAGCTTAATTATGGCGAAAGCTGTGAATTTGAGATGGAAAGCGGAAAGGGCCGGTTCACAAGAACCTCCATCCGCATTCCCATAAGAAGAAAGGAACCTGAAAAACCATGAGAAAAGTCCTGATCGTGGATGACGATACCATAGTACGGATCACCCTGCACTCCCTTATTAACTGGGAAGAGTTGGGGTATCAGATTGCCGCGGATGCCATTCATGGCCAGCAGGCATTGGAATATATCAAGGATCACCCGGTGGATTTAGTGATCACCGATATGAAAATGCCGGTTATGGATGGGATCGGGCTCTTAGAGGAGTTAAACCGTTTGAAAACCATGCCGGCAGTACTGGTTTTAAGCGGTTATGACGATTTCAAGCTGGTCCGGGATGCCTTCCGTCTGGGGGCCTGCGACTACTTATTAAAGACCGGACTAACAGAAGAAACCCTTGCAGCCATGCTGAAGCGTATGGATGAAGAGGTCTTTCACGATCACGGCAATGAAAAGGGAGGAGAGAAGAATCCGATGGTACAAGTCCCGGATTCTGTCCTTCTTGTAGATATGGCCATGGGAAGACGGTCCCTTGAGGAGACTTTTTTTCAGCAGGAATACCTGGTGATGCAATTTGAAATAGAAGATTTCCATAAAGCATCGGCTCGTTTTGGAGAGGATTTTGATGAAGAACTGATAAAGCCCATGTTAGAGCTGGCCGGGCAGATCCCCCGGGTGGCTTCCCGCTGCATACTTGGGGCAGTGGCGCCTTCCCGCTATTGTTTGCTGTACCGCATAACCGATCCGGAGCAGTATAGGGAAAATGCGGTATCCGCCTGTAAACAGTTATGCAATGTCTGGAAGCATTTTATGAATCTCTCCGTTTCCGCTGGGATCAGCAGGCAGGGGAATGGCAAAAAAGATTTCTTAAACCGGTTTGAAGAGGCAGGAGAGCAGTTAAGGCTTAAGTACTTAAAAGGAAAAGGGAAGATCTGCGATCCATGGGAAAAAGATGTGGTATCCTTCCAGCAGGTCCGGCAGGCCGGGCAGGATTATGAAAAGCTTTTAAAGGGACTGATGGTAGGCGATGAGTTGGCCGTGTGGTCGGAAAAGAAAGGATTTTTTTCAGAACTTTACAAAATGGAATTAAAAGCAGCCAAAGAGGTCTGCCTCCATCTCATCTGCAGCATAGCCTGGCAGCTTTCGGATAACCACGATGATATCAGCGCCCTGTTTGCAGAAGAGGTCAATTATTATGAGAAAATCGGCCGCTTGGATGAAATGCGGAGCCTGGAATGATGGCTGAATAATTATTTCCGCTGGATTATGGATTATAATGACCACCATACGGACCGGAAGCAGGCGGATATGATGATCCGTGCAAAACGGTTCATTATGGACAATTATGCCAATCCGGAGCTGACACTGGGAAGCGTGGCAAGTTTCATCGGGCTGAATGAAAAATATTTCAGCACCAAATTTACGAAAGAAGAGGGGATGACCTTCAGCAATTATTTAACAGAGGTCCGCATTCGAAAGGCAAGGGAGCTGATGGAGACAACGGATTTAAAGATTTATGAAATCAGTCAGAGCGTTGGCTATAACAGTGTGGAGCATTTTACCAGAGTATTTAAAAAACTGTGCAAAGTAAGTCCGGGCGGGTACCGGAAATAAAGACCTGACGATATATCAAGTTTTCAAACTATATCTCATGGAGAAGGCTGTTTTGAAATGGTAATATAATATCATCAAAACAAGGGAGGTATTACAGAAATGAGAAAACGAGTGTTGGCTTTGGGGCTTTGTGCAGCAATGGCAATAGGTACCATGACCGGCTGTTCCGCATCAAAAGGAACCGGGGAAACCCAAAAAGAAACNNAAGAAACCACTGCAAAAGGTCAGGATGGGGCTCAGACAGAAGCAGGAAAAGCGGAGGCAAAGGAAGACTTAGAAGGCAGTCTGGTATTTGCCATCTGGGACAACAACCTGATGGATTATATTGATGAAAATGATATGGTTGGGAAATTCCAGGAAAAATATCCCAAAGCAGATATTGAAGTAGAAAAGATTAAGGATGATTCCGAATACTGGAATGCCATGAAGATGAGAACGTCAGCAAACCAGCTTCCGGATGTAATGTTTAACAAGCCCTTCACCTTATCCAGGTTCAAGGACTATCTGGTGGATTTATCCGAGCTGGAAGCAGCGAAAAACAACGAGCTGGCCTCCGGATACGCAATGGATGGCAAGGTTTTGGGAATTCCAATGACAGCGGGATATGAATACGTTTTTTATTGGAAGGATATGTTTAAGGAAGCCGGTGTAGAGGTTCCTACCACATGGGAAGATTTTGAAAAAGCAGCTCAGACCCTTCAGGATTTTTATGGGAAAAAAGACCCGGATTTCATGGCAATCGCCCTTGGCGCAAAGGATGAATGGCCGGATTATCCGTACATGGAATTTATGCCCGCACTTCAGGGCGGCAATGGACAGAACTGGAACGATATGGCAAAGACAGATGCTCCGTTTGCAGATGGAACCGACATTAACAAGGCATACAATAAAGTTTACAGCTTATTCGGCAAAAATGTGTTCGGCAAAGATCCTCTTGGCATGGGCAACGATCAGGTAACATCCCTGTTTGCCCAGAAAAAAGCGGCTATCATTGCTNNTCTGGGAGACTGGGGCTTACAGAACATTAAGAGCGGTACCGATGATGCTTCAGAACTTGGTACCTTCTACCTTCCGGTAAGAGATTCCCAGGACGATCCCTTCCGTGTCATCGTGCAGGGCGACTCCTTTATGGGAGTAACCACTCACAGCAAGAATCCGGAGCTGGCAAAGGCTTTCGTAGAATGGTTTTACAGCGAAGAATGGTACCCAGGTTACATCAATTATGTAACCAGTGCCTCTTCCATGAAGAACTTCCCCAAGGAAAAGGACCCGACCCTGGCCCAGGCGGATGAGCAGCAGCCGGATAAGGAACTGGTTATGTATGACGGCGGCGGAGACAATTTCCAGGCGATCCAGAACGAAATCGCATTTGATTACAAGAAGCTGGGCGCCCAGATGTTTACCAATGGCTTTGATTTAAAAGCGGAACTGGATGGACTCAATACAAAATGGGCGGAGGCCAGAACCAAGCTTGGAATTAAATAAACAGAATGGAAAAGGGGACAGGGTGATGGCAGCCCTGCTCCCCTTTTCTTCCAAGGACATGAATCAGGAGGTATCTATGAATTCTCTGGAAAAACAGAAAAAAAGGTTTATTGTATTTGCCCTTGTTGTTCCAATAGTACTGCTCATCGGGTTTGTGGTGTTTCCGGCCTTTGACTTAATCCGCATGAGCTTTACAAACTGGGATGGATATTCCAAAACCTATGATCATATCGNNTATGGCTGTCCCTCCGCAATAATGGAGTGTATTTTTTCGGGCATCTGATATTCATTCCCATTGAGCTGATGTTTGCGGTGCTTTTAACCTCAAGGCTTAGGGCGTCTAAATTTTATAAAACCATGGTTTTTATGCCATATATCATCAACGGGGTTGCAATTTCCTACGCCTTTTCCTATTTCTTTTCTCCTATAAACGGAGCATTTGATGAGATATTAACCGTATTTCATCTGGAGAGCCTGATAAGAAACTGGCTGTCCGACCCTAAAATCGTCAATTTCGTTCTGGCCTTTGTTTCTCTGTGGAGGTTTTCCGGTTACCATGTCATCCTCTTTATGGCGGCCTTACAGTCTCTTCCCCAGGATGTACAGGAAGCAGCCAGAGTGGATGGAGCAAATGCGTGGCAAATGTTCAAGTACATTCAGATACCGTCCATTATGCTCATGGTGGATTTTGTCCTTTTCGACAACATCCGTGGCGCTCTCCAGGTATTTGATATCCCCTATGTCATGACCAGCGGAGGACCAGGATATGCCTCCTCCACATTTACGCTGTATACCATTGATACGGCCTTTAAATACAGCAACTTCGGCCTTGCCTCCACCATGGCGGTGGCGATCATGGTCATGATCGTTGTCATTTATCTGGTTCAGAACAAGATCATTCACGGAATCATTCTGAAGGGGGGAAGAAAATAAGATGAAAAGACGTACAATGGAACAGGGCTTAAAACAGATCATTTGCATAGGAATGGTACTGATCGTTCTTGCCCCTATCCTTCTGACCCTGTTTGCCGCTTTTAAGACTAAGGCGGATATGGTGAATACATCTCCCCTGCTTCTGCCGCCCATGGAAAGGATCACCCTTTCAAACTTTCAAAAGGTGGTGGGAGATAAATATCTTATGATTGGTTTTAAGAATACGGGCATTATACTTGTGGTCAGTATTCTGTTTAATGTGCTGTTTGGAACCATAACCGCGTTTATTATGGAGCGATTTGAGTTTAAGTTCAAAAAAGTGATCATGAGCCTTTTTTTCCTGGGCATGCTGATTCCCAGCTTTGTAACGGAAATTGCCAGATTTAAAATCATTAACAGCATCGGTCTTTACAATACACTTGGGGCGCCCATCGTGATTTATGTGGCGTCGGATCTGATGCAGCTTTATATTTACCGGCAGTTTATCTCAACTCTCCCGTTGTCTCTTGATGAAAGCGCGCTCCTGGACGGCTGTTCTTATTTCGGCCTGTTTACGAGGATCATTTTTCCTCTGTTGGCACCTGCCACAGCTACCGTGGTGATTATCAAGGCAATTACCATCATCAATGATATGTATATTCCATACTTATATATGCCAAAGAACAGGCTTCGTACTTTAACAACCTTTTTGATGAATTATGCCAATGCCCAGCAGGGGTCGTGGCAGAAGCTGGCGGCAGGTATCATAATCATCATGCTGCCGACGATCCTTATCTATATTTTCTTCCAGAAATACATTCTGGCGGGAATCGCTGCCGGAGCGGTGAAGGAATAAAAGATATAGGAAATCGTAAAAAATGCCATGGATTCTTTTAAAGTGGTGGATTATAATGGACCTATAGTATTTATAGAAGGAGGTTTCTTTCAATGGATCAGAAGACCGCTAAACTGGAATGGCTGGAGGATCCGCGAGTTTTCGCGGTAAACCGACTGGCTGCCCATTCCGATCACTGCTATTATGAAACGGAAGCAGAAGCTCTAAGGGGGATTATGGAACAGCGCCAATCCTTAAACGGGACATGGAAATTTTCCTATGCAGAAAATCCCACGGAGCGGAAAGAGCATTTCTACGAAAGTGATTTTAATCTGGACAGCTTTGGCACCATTGAGGTTCCGGGACATATGGAGCTTAAAGGATATGGCGGATGCCAGTATATCAATACCATGTACCCATGGGATGGTCTGGCTGACATCAGGCCTCCCCATATTGACTGGCAGAATAATCCGGTAGGAAGCTACTGCAGAGAGTTTGAACTGGAGGAGCCGCTAAAGGGGAAACGACTGTTCCTGTCCTTTCAGGGAGTGGAAACGGCCTTTTATGTCTGGCTGAACGGAACCTTTATCGGATATTCTGAGGATTCCTTTACGCCCTCTGAATTTGAGATTACGGATGCTGTTAAGCCAGGATCCAACCGCCTTGCAGTGGAGGTTTATAAAAGAAGCAGCGCCAGCTGGATCGAGGACCAGGATTTCTTCCGGTTCTCCGGGATTTTCCGGGATGTGTATTTATATGCGGTTCCGGAATGCCATGTGGAGGATTTATTCATTCATGGGGACGTATCCGATGACTACCGGGATGGCCTGTTCCGCGGGGAACTGACCCTTACAGGAGAAATAAAGGGAAGCATCCGTGCTGTGTTAAAGGACAAGGCTGGGGAAACAGTTGCTTCCTGGGAACCCATTCCGGCAAAGAAAGTAGTGGAATTGACTGCATGCATATCCAATGTCCATCTATGGAGCGGTGAGGATCCATACCGGTATGAACTCACCATAATCTTGTACGATGAGCAGGGAAATGTGAAGGAGATCGTTCCTCAGAAGGTGGGATTCCGCCGTTTTGAAATGAAAGACCGGCTGATGTGCTTAAACGGAAAGAGAATCGTATTCCGGGGAATCAACCGCCATGAATTCAATGTAAGAAGAGGCCGTTCCATTACAAAAGAGGATATGATGTGGGATATCCGGTTTATGAAGCGCCACAACATCAATGCAGTCCGGACCTGCCATTATCCGGATCAGAGCCTGTGGTATGAGCTTTGCGATGAATATGGNNGATGAGGCAAATTTAGAAAGCCATGGTTCCTGGCAGAAGATGGGAGCCTGCGAGCCCTCCTGGAATGTGCCTGGAAGCCTTCCTGAGTGGAAGGACTGCGTGGTGGACCGGGCAAAGTCAGTGCTGGAACGGGACAAGAACCATCCCAGTGTGCTGATCTGGTCCTGCGGAAATGAATCCTATGCAGGAGAGGACATTCTGGCTATGTCAGAGTTTTTTAAGGAACGGGATCCTTCCAGGCTGGTTCACTATGAGGGCGTGTTCTGGAACCGGGAATTTGACCGTGCCAGCGATATGGAAAGCCGGATGTATGCCAAGCCTTCCCAAGTAGAGGAATATTTAAATACAGATCCTAAGAAGCCTTTTATCCTTTGTGAATACATGCACGCCATGGGCAATTCTCTTGGCGGGATGAAAAAGTACACGGATTTAGAAGACAGGTATGAGATGTATCAGGGCGGCTTTATCTGGGATTATATTGACCAGTCTCTGATGAAAAAGGACGCTTACGGCAAGGAGCATATGACCTATGGCGGTGATTTTGGCGACAGGCCCACGGATTACAGCTTCTGCGGAAACGGGATCGCTTATGCAGACAGGACCATCTCCCCAAAGGCCCAGGAGGTCAAATACCTGTATCAGGATATCCGCCTGATTCCTGACTCCAAAGGTGTATCCATAGAAAACAGAAGATTATTTACAGATACCTCTGACCTTGAGTTTGTATATTCGGTTTTAAAGGACGGAGAACCGGTTTATCAGAAGAGCTTTGATGCATCAGTAAAGCCTTTGAATACAGGGTATGAAGCTATCCCAGTGCCGGATTTCACAGAGCCGGGGGAATATGTCTGCCAGGTTTCGGCTCTTCTTAAAAGTGATGCCTTGTGGGCAGATTCCGGCTATGAAACAGCTTTTGGTGAGGCGGTTTCAGTAATAGAAGGACAGCAGGAGAAATGCTGCGGACAGCCTTTGACAGTGGTTCATGGCGACGTCAACATCGGTGTTATGGGAGATGGCTTCCGTATCCTGTTCTCCAAGCAGGAAGGCGGTATCGTTTCCCTGGTTTACGACGGGAAAGAATGGGTCGGAAGGCCGATGATGCCAGTGTACTGGAGGGCGACTACGGATAATGATAAAGGAAATAAATTTTCCGTGGCAAGTTCTTTGTGGTATGGGGCAGGCAGATTCCCTTATTACAGCAATGAGAATTGTGCGGTGGAGGAGAAGGAAGGAAGCATAAAGGTGACCTATACCTATGAGCTTTCTACTGTTCCCAAGGCATCAACAGAGGTTACCTACGAAGTAGATGGAAGGGGAGCTGTTCATGTAAGGGCCGTATTCCGGGGTCAAAAGGGATTGCCAGAGCTTCCTGCTTTTGGAATGAGGCTCATCACACCGGAAGCAGCAAAGAAATTCACCTGGTATGGAAGAGGACCGGAGGAAAATTACTGCGACAGGAATGAAGGAGCGAGGCTGGGAATCTATGAGGATACGCCGGATAACAACCTTTCCCGTTATCTGGTGCCTCAGGAGTGCGGCAACAGGACCGGGGTCCGCTGGCTCAAGGTATCGGACATGGAGGGTCATTCCATCAGTTTTTGCGCAGCCAATCAGGAATTTGATGCTTCCGTACTTCCCTATACGGCAGAGGAGTTGGAAGCTGCAACCCACAGAGAGGAGCTTCCGGCACCAAGATATACGGTAGTGAACATTTTAGGCGCCATGAGAGGAGTCGGCGGCGATGACAGCTGGGGAGCGCCGGTTCACCAGGAATACTGCATAAGCGGGGAAGAAGAGCTTGTAACAGAATTTATTATTGAAAGAAGATCATAGATGCAGGCGGCAGACGGCAGGAGTTTGAGAAAACTCTTACGGTCTGCCGCTTTATTTTTTGTGGGAGAAAGATTAAAGTTGTTGATAAAAATAATCAGGTAATCGTGTCCTTTTTTCATGATATTGTATTATAATAGAATTGAATTGGTTGGATTGGCTGGNNTTGGCTGGATTGGCTGGATTGGTTGAATGTAGCTGAATGCAGAATGGGTTGCTGAAAGAAATAATCTTTCAATCTTGAGTTCATGAGAAGCATACCCCGCTTTACCAGAACCAACCGGATAGGAAGGCATATCTCATTGATGCATTCGTGTATAAAATGAAGAAAAAGGACAGAGGAGGTTACAGGATGTCTACTGCAATTATCTGTGTGATTTTAATTGTCATTTGCTATTTTGGATTAAGAAGCACCATAAAAAGGTCGAAATATGGCTGCTGCGGAAGCGGCGGCAGCGAAGTCAAGAAAATTAAAGCTGCTGATAAAAATATTTCCCATTATCCCTATACGCGAACTCTGGAGGTAGAAGGAATGACCTGCGGCAATTGCAAAAAGAGAGTGGAGAATGAGTTTAATAGCCGGGAAGGATTATATGCTTCCGTGGATCTGAAGAAAAAACTGGCAGTCATACATATGAAAGATCAGATACCAGAGGATGAGCTGAAAGAAATGGTGAGAAAAGCAGGATATACTCCCGGGAAGATCAAATAAATGCATTGATTGGTATGACAGGATAAACAGGTCATAAGATATATGAAAAAAAGATTGATTGCAGTAAGCGGCGGACAAAGATGGTTTTATTTCGAATCCATGATTGTCTGCTGCTTTTGTTTTTCATAGACCAAAATATTTAAGAAATAGATTGTTTTTCCTTTTCGCTCATGGTAAGTTGATAACAGATAGGAGGGTGGCCTGATGATAAAAGTTACATTTTATGATTCCGTAGAGGATCATTTACTGGATTTTGCAGTCATTGTTTCCCGATACCGGGATAAATGGATATTTTGTAAGCACAAGGACCGGGAGACCTATGAAATCCCTGGAGGACACCGGGAAAAGGAGGAGAATATCGTAACGACTGCCAACCGGGAACTTTATGAGGAGACAGGAGCAACAGAATATATCCTGAAGCCGGTCTGCGTGTATTCTGTTCGGAATCTTGATGAGAAAGTGGAAAATTCAAAAGAATCCTTTGGTATGTTGTTTTATAGTGAAGTTAAAGTACTGGGAGAAATGCCGCCTGGTTATGAAATAGAAATGATACGGTTGTTGGATGAGATGCCTGATTCCCTTACATATCCTGAGATCCAGCCGGCATTGATGGATAAGGTCATCCATTTTATCTCTTAATGGCCGGGAAGAAAAGAAACAGAGGCAGGGGAATGAAGTTAAAAAATTAAAGGAGGAAGAATATGATCATTAATTTTGACGAGATAGAGGAAACCATACTCCCCCGTTTTAACGGCGGAGAAAAAGAATTTAAGGCAAAAAT
Source organism: Hungatella sp. UBA5982 (assembly GCA_002429965.1). GTDB lineage: Bacteria > Bacillota > Clostridia > Lachnospirales > Lachnospiraceae > Lacrimispora. Next base: position 8,841 of record DJBG01000067.1, on the reverse strand, counting down.
GCTTGTAGATAAGAACAATAAGATTCTCTATGGAAAGCTGGAGCCGGGCGCAACCATAGGAATGCATACCCACGATACAAGCAGTGAAATCATATATTTTCTACAGGGAACAGGGAAAATGCTGTTTGATGGCGGAGAAGAAGCTGTACAGGCAGGACTGTGTCACTATTGTCCCAAAGGCTATGCTCACAGCATGATCAATGACAGCGGGGCTGACCTGATTTTCTTTGCGGTTGTTCCTCAACAGTGACATACTGTTGTCGTATTCGGGATGGTACAATATAATTGCTATCAAAATTTAAGGGGCTGACGATGAGTCAGCCCCACCTGCTGTATTTCACAAGTGATTTTATAATATGAACAGCACCGAACTGTTTCTGTATCTAAAGTTTCCGTCTACACCCACCACTTGCCCTGTGTGTTATTGATTGCCCAATAGGGAGGCTTGGGCGTGCCGATGCTTAAGTCACGGTCAATGCGTCCATGGGCGGTGCTGCCGCGCCGGATTAAGGGAGCCTCCACCTGATAAGTACGCTTGGAAGAATTTGCCTCCACCATG
>DJBG01000067.1:0-8255 GCA_002429965.1 Hungatella sp. UBA5982 | reverse complement strand
GGATTTAGAAGGGTCCTTTTCGCCCAAGTCTCTCATTTTTTCCAGGAAAGCCTCCTGTCTTGCGGCACGGGGGAAAACATGATCAAAGGGTTGTGTAAATAGAGCAATGCGTCCATATCCCTCTTCTTTTAAATGCTCGATGGCATGGATTAAAGGAATCTGATTTGAAATATATGCCATGTCAAACATATAGTTATCAATGCTGCGATCCAACAGTACCACGGGAACCCCGTCGTTTGCCAGTCTAATCAGATAAGGATTATGGCGCATCGTGGTATTTACAATAAGACCGTCTACCTGCTGTGCCATAAGAGAACGCAGATATTCCTTTTCCAGTTCATAACTGTTATCACTGCTTGCAGTGATGATACCATAACCTTTTTCACGTAAGGNNATGCTTCGTTTGCTTTTCAATGTGCGCGCCAGATGATTCGGCTGATATCCTGTGGCATCAATAATCTGTTTAATTCTCTCTTTTGTCTGAAGGGACATATATTCATATTTGCCGTTTAAATATCGGGAGACAGTTGCTTTCGATACCCCAGCTAAGTTTGCTATATCCTGAATGGTCAGTGATCGTTCGGGCAATGCTTGCTCCTCCTTCTGTAATATACGAGATAGAATAAGTTTAAGAAACCGTTTTCTTTAATTTTATTATAGTATATTTTCTTTTAAAGTCAAGTTTCGGAAACAATATCTATTAAAATATATAGTATGCGTTGTAAAAATTGCATAATTTAGAAACCGGTTTCTAAAGCTCTTTTCACAAAATAATTTTTTTTACATAAATTCCCTTGTAATTAAAAATAATATTCAGTATAAATAAATGTAATGAGTGAAAACCTCTGTGATATTGTGGTATATGTTGAATATTTTCGCTTTCACGATATGAAAATAGTCAAATAGCCCAATACATAGAAAAATAGCTTATTATGATATAGTGCTTGTTAATCGGTATCTAAACTTATTTGAGGAGGAAAGAGAATGATGAACACGGTAGTAGGTATTTTGTTGCTGATTACATATGTGGCATTTGCCATATATGCCGCAAAGGGTGGAAACCTCATGATAGGCTTCTTCGTGATGGCAGTATTATGGGCAGGATTAGGTGCCATCGCTGGAGTGACAGTCTGGTCCAGTACCACAGAGGGCGTGATTGATATTAATAATGGTATTTTTGAGCAGGGACCTGAACTATGGGGGTCTACGGCTGCCATTATTATTTTCGGTTCCTGGTTTGGGCGAATTCTGGTGGATACGGGAATAGCCAGAACCCTGATTCGGACAGCAGTGGAATGGGGCGGCGACAAGCCGGCTCTTACCTGTATCCTTCTTTCTATAGTAACAAGCTTGATTTTTACATCAGCCTATGGCGCCGGTTCGGTGGTTGCTATTGGCGTAATCATTTTTCCCATTTTACTATCTCTTGGAATCTCCACTCATCTGGCTTCGGCATCCTTTTTGATGAGCGTGGGAGCCGGACTATATTTAAACAATGGTTGGTTAAAGCAGGTAGGCGCTTTGATTCCGGAATTTGACATAACGATTCCTACTTGGAAAACCTATGGGTTTATTGCTTTTGGCATTCAGATGCTGGCTGTTGTCCTGATGATCTTAATTAGCAGCAGAGGAACCGCAAAAAAACACCCATGGGCAGCAAAATCTGATCAGGGTGAGAAAAAGGTAGGAGCCCTGGCGCTTCTGACCCCGGTGATTCCTGTTTGCCTCTCTGTGTTCTTAAACTTTAAGCCAATTACCGCCATATTGGTCGCAGTGCTTTGGGCATTGATCTTTACAGGCAATCTAAAGAACATGAAAGACATAGGGGATATGGTACAAAAAACATTCCATGACGGTGTGACCGATGTAGCGCTGGTGTTTGCATTCCTATTCTTCTTGCAGATGTTCCTGCGTTCTGCAAAAGTTTGCGCGCCTTTGCTGGCACCGATTATGCAGCCTGTGCTGCCTTCTCATCTCCTGATTCTTTTTGTTATATTCGGCGTATTTTCGGTGATGGCACTGTTCCGCGGGCCTTTGACGGTATGGGGAGCAGGAGCGGCTACGCTGGCAATGTTCCAGGCAATCGGCGGCGTGTTTACACCAATGATATTGTTCCCGCTGTTCATGGTACCGGCCACGACCATTAACGGTTCTATTTGCCCTACCCAGTCCTGGTGTCTGTGGGCAATTGGCTATACCAAGACAGATTTGAAACAGTATTTTAAGACCTGCCTGCCTTACGCGCTGGTTGCAGCACTGGTTTTGGAGATGGTTGCTTACTTTATGTTTGTGTAGCCGAATGAATAAAACTGCCTCCAATAGTGGAAGGCACAGCATATGTAAAGCAGGAAATTACCAGAGAAAGGGAAAATGCCTGCCTCATGATTGATTGGAGGATTGTTTCATATGAGCAGAGAAATAAGAGTTGGTATCGATGTGGGCGGCACCNNCCAGCCATGACCATGAACTGGGGGTGGCAGCTGGTGTAATCGAATGTTTTAAGAATTGTCTGCCTGCAAATGGCATCAAGCGGGATGATGTAGTATTCATCGCACATTCCACAACCCAGGCGACCAATGCGCTGCTGGAGGGCGATGTGGCAAAGGTCGGAATACTGGGAATGGGGCCCGGAGGCCTTGGCGGCATTTTATCAAAGAAGCAGTCCGCCGTGCCGGATATTGATCTGGGTACAGGGCGGAAAATAGAAATAAACCATACATATCTTCCGGTAAAAAAAGCGGATGATAAAGGAATAGAAGGTGCGGTGGAACAATTGCGGGATGGAGGGGCCCAGGTTCTGGTGGCATCACAGGCGTTTGGCGTTGACTCTAACGATGATGAGGAGAGGGNNCTTTACGGCCTGACCAGCAGAACCCGTACCGCCGCCATCAATGCTTCCATCCTGCCCAAAATGATGAATACAGCCAATTCCACTGAAAGCGCCGTACGTAGCTCAGGAATCAACGTACCCCTGATGATTATGCGCGGCGACGGAGGTGTTATGGATATTGGCGAAATGAAAAAAAGACCGGTTTTGACCATGCTTTCCGGTCCGGCAGCCAGCGTTATCGGAGCCTTAATGTATCTGAGGGCATCCAATGGTATTTACTTTGAAGTGGGAGGCACTTCTACAAACATAGGTGTTATCAAAAATGGACGTCCGGCTGTGGAGTATGCCGTGGTTGGAGGACACCGAACCTATGTCAATTCATTGGATGTAACTGTTCTCGGAGTAGCAGGGGGATCGATGGTAAGAGCTGCAAACGGGAAGCTGGTGGATGTGGGGCCGCGAAGCGCCCACATAGCAGGTGCAAAATATGCTGTTTATACTCCGTTTAAGGATATTGATGAACCCGAACTGGAGTTTTTTGCACCGAAAGCAGGAGATCCCGGGGATTATGTGCGAATCAGGCTGGCGAGCGGAGAACGGGTGACCATAACCAACTCATGCGCTGCTAACATTTTAGGCTATGTAAAGGATGGAGATTACAGCCGGGGAAATGTGGAATCTGCACGCATTTGTATGAAGCCTTTGGCGGACTATTTAGGTGTCTCCATAGAAGAATGCGCGCGCCAGATTCTGGCAAAATCCTGCGAAAAGGTGGCTCCGGTCATTACCGGATTTGCCGAAAAATATAAAATCGAGGCAGATCAGATCTCTTTGGTTGGCTGTGGCGGCGGTGCGTCTGCCTTGCTGCCGTTTACCGCTAAGACGATGAAGCTTAATTATTCCATACCCGAATATGCGGAAGTCATATCATCCATAGGCGTAGCCCTGGCTATGGTTCGGGATGTGGTAGAACGGGTCGTGCCCAATCCAACCGGTGCGGATATCGTGGATATTAAAAAAGAAGCCAAGACCCTTGCCATAAAGAGTGGAGCCGTGCCAGATTCTATAGAAGTGCAGATAGAGATTGATCCCCAGACCAATAAGATTACGGCCATTGCCTTAGGTTCCACAGAAGTACAGACAACGGACCTTTTAAAAGCCTGTGATGAAAAAGAAGCTAAAACGCTGGCGGCGGCTTCCATGAATTTGCCGGAATCTGATTTGGAATGCCCCATATCGAATGATCTGTTCTATGTATTTACCGCCGTAAAAAATCAAAAGACGCAGCTCCGCCTTCTTGATAAGAAAGGTTTTATCAAGGTACAAAGAGGCGATGCGAAGGCGGTGACATTTACAGGAGACGTCTGGGAAGAAGAAGTAGAAAAAATGTGGAAATCCATGCTTTCTTATAAAAACGAGATGGAAAGGACGCCGGATCTTTACCTATGCATAGAAGGCAAAGTCCTGGATTTTGCCAATACCATAAGCCTGGAGCAATTGAAAATCATTATGGGGACGGAATTTGCCGGTCTGGCTCCTGGGGAATCCGTGATTTTGATTGGTGCCAGAAGCGAGATGTAATATGGATGGTTATCTGGATCGCTATTTGGCAGATATACCCGATCGGGTCTGGCATGAATATTTATGGAGCCATGACCGGCTTTGTCACAGAATCGAACCTGAATTAAGAAAACAGTCTGCACAGTCTGCCGCTTGGATTGGGATATCCGCATCCAGAAGAATCATTGCAGGACATTCGGCTGTTTCAATAAAAAACCTGATTGAAGCAGCAGGATGCCGGATAGAAAAGGTTCTGGACGATCCCTTAAAGCAGCTTCGCCCTTATTTGTTTGCCGAATTTGAAGAGCCTGATCGGATTACTGTTTATGAAGAACGTGTGTCAAAAGTTCAGCAGTTTCTGGAAAAGGAACATTTGGGGGTGTTTTCAGACAACACCTTTACCAGTTCCTGCAACAGTTCTTTGGTAGAACAGATAATTTTGGCACATGAGTTTTTTCATTTTCTTGATTATGAAGGCAAGCTTACTGACGGTATCAGCCGCATAAGAATTACAGCCTTTTGTAAGCTGAAGCTTCATGTCAGGGCGTCTGCTCTGTCTGAAATAGCTGCCATGGCTTTCGCAAGGGATCTGCTGGCTTTAAATGTGCATCCATGCATTCTTGACTTGTTGCTTGTGCATAATGGAAAATTTTCATAGGGAGATTATTATGAAAGCTGTATTATATCTCATTGCTTTTTTTGCTTTTGCTATTGTATCAGCCACCTTTGTGGTTGTTGGAAAAAGACGGTACAGGAAAATGGCGAAAGACGTGTACGTTCTGCGTGAAACTCTTTTTACCGTTGTATTGGGAGCTGCGCTATGGAGCGAAGCTGCGGTCCTTCTTTATTGGAGCTTTGCAGATGGCAGCCGGTTATTTACCAGCAGAAATGCCGTTGTTAATACAGTGATTTTCCTTCTTGTAAGCCTTTTGCTGGGTTCATTTCTCATGTTATATTCTCTAGTCAAATGCTATGTGTTCACTCAAACCGGCATCAACGCATTTGACATTTTGGGGAGGAAGAGACAGATCCTGTTTCAGGATATTACTAAAATCACAGCTCTGACTGGAAAACGGTTNNGATCAGTAAAAATCATACTGGGTGGGGAGAGGCGGCAAATGAATGAAACTGTCAAGTATCTAAAAAAAAATTGCCTAAGGGGCTAGCCGTCGCGCGAGTGACTTGGTATAATTTCTAAATAAAGAAGGAACTGTGAGGTTTCAATGTTCTTTGCCGGTAGTAACAAGAAATTAAAAGCATTTTATAAAGAGGTTCTGAACAGCGGGCTGACTGTGGAGAAAACGGCAAAGCGAGTGGATGCACCCGTAACCTATGTAGGAAAACTTGTTGAAAGAGGGGGATATTATGCTGGAAAAGATACCATCACAAGAAGAAATGACTTCCCTGATAGGGGAGACTTTATTTGAATCATGGAAAGGCCTTTGTGAAAGAATCGAAGAGAAGTATGATATGGAACGCCAGTGGAACAGCGGCGGCAAAAGATGGAAGTACGAGTACAAATACCGCAGAGGCGGGAAAACCCTTTGTGCATTGTATGCCAAAGAGGACTGCTTTGGATTCATGGTAATTCTGGGACAAGCGGAACGGGAAACCTTTGAACGGGAAAGGCAGAACTATTTCCCGGAGGTCCAGAAGGTGTATGATGAATCAACGACATACCACGATGGAAAATGGATCATGTTTATGATAGAGGATCAATCGCTTTTTGATGATATGATGCAGCTGTTAAAGATAAAAAGAAGGCCCAATAAAAAGTAATAAAAATGATTCGGAGGAAATATATGAGGTATCAGTGGATTGATGAATACTTGAAATCAATGAAAGGTGTATCCAGTGATTTTAAGGAGGAATGGAATTGGACCAGGTATCTTCTTGGTGATAAGATGTTTGCGGCGGTGTGCAAGGATGACCAGGGCAGGGACTCTCTGATCACATTGAAGCTGGAACCGGTGGAAGGGCAGTTTTTAAGGCAGCAGTATGAGGATATCATCCCTGGCTATTATATGAATAAGGTTCACTGGAATTCCATAAAAGCAGATGGGAACGTTCCCGATGATCTGCTGAAGGATTTACTGGAAAAATCATACCGTCTGGTATTAGCCGGGCTGACGAAGAAGAAACAAAGTGAATTGCTGGGAGAGTGAACTTTATATAGGATTCCCCGGTAAGTAAAGAGGGGAATACAGGTGGTACACATATGAAATACTTTGGAGAAGGTTTAAGCGATGCGCATAAGACTTTAAATAAAATAATCCGTAAGGAAGATAAAATCGAGCAGGCAAAAGTTCTCTTTTTAGACCTGCACAGGGAACTTCACCTTTCAGAAGTGTCGGAAGGGGAAGAAAATGAAGTGGACAGACTTCTTGGAGATCTGAAAGCAGATGAGTACGCCATCATGCCAACCGGAAAGGATGAAACCATAGCATGGGCTTTATGGCATATTGCCAGGATCGAAGATCTGACCATGGGGATCCTGGTAGGAGGCGGAAACCAGCTCTTTGATGGTGGGTGGAAACAAAGAATGAACTCTCCCATTACAGATACCGGAAATTCCCTGTCAGACGATGAGATCATGGATCTAAGCAGAAAAATCAATGTTGCAGAGCTGCTTCATTACCGGAACGAGGTCGGAATCAGAACCAGAAATATAGTTAAAAATTTATCATCAGCCGATATGAGAACGAGAGTTCCGTCATCAGGGCTTGATAAAATCCTTTCAGAAGGCGGAGTGACAAAACAGGAAGATTCTGTTTGGCTTCTGGATTTTTGGGGTAAAAAGGACGTTGCAGGGATTTTACTGATGCCGCCTACCCGCCATGTCATGCTTCATCTAAATGATTGCTGCAAGTGGAAGGAATTTATCCGGACGAAGAAGCGGTATCATGGGATGAGTGACGGCTCTAATCAGGAGCTGCTTCTATAAGTTTTTGACCGCAGTTTGGCTGAACTGCGGTTTTTTTAATTACTGAAAATACCTTTAAAAATCTTATACTGAAAAAGAACTAAAATGTGAAAAAGATATCAAATTATTAATAAAATTAATTCGAATTGGGATAGAAGAAAATAACAGCATTGATAAATTGAATCCTGTCTAAAATATAGGCTTCTAAAAGAATTTATTTAATAAGCCAAAATAATACATAATGTTAAAAAATAAACACAAAAAGATAATTAAATATCAATAATGTTAAAAAAATATTTAAATTGACAGATTAAAATGCTGGGGTATAATGGAACCATAAATAAAGATACCGGAACCAAAGAAAATAAAAGGAGAGGAGATAAAATTATGCAGAACGTAGAGCTTCAAAAGAAATATCAGTTATTCATAGGCGGACAGTGGAAGGATGCTTCTGATGGAAAAACATTTCCAAGTATCTGTCCGGCCGATGGGAGGGTGCTGACTGAGTGCGCCGAGGCAACAAAGGAAGACGTTGATGAGGCGGTCCGGGAAGCATGGAAGGCTTTTGAGACCTGGAAGCATGTACCGGTAAACCAGAGAGCTGCCATTCTGAATAAGATTGCGGATATCATAGATGCAAATAAGGAACATCTTGCCATGGTGGAAACCCTGGACAACGGGAAACCCATAAGGGAAACAATGTCGGTCGATATTCCTCTTGCAGCTCAGCATTTCCGCTATTTTGCAGGCTGCATTCTTGCGGAAGAGGGCAGTGCCAATATGCTGGGAGAAAATACCCTAAGTCTGATCCTCAAAGAGCCTATCGGCGTGGTTGGGCAAATCGTTCCCTGGAATTTTCCCTTCCTGATGGCAGCCTGGAAGCTGGCACCGGTACTGGCAAGCGGCTGCTGTTCAGTCTTTAAGACCTCCAGCACCTCTTCT
>DJBG01000211.1 GCA_002429965.1 Hungatella sp. UBA5982 | reverse complement strand
ATGCCGCTAAAGCGGCGCTTGGCTCATTGCTTTCATGGTCTAATAGGAGCATGAATGAAAAAGGAGTAAAGAATTATGATGGCTGGTACGGAATTTGGTATTCTGTATTTTTTACAATCGTTACATACTCCCTGGCTGGATGTGCTTATGAAGGAGATAACCAGTCTGGGAGATCACGGGATGTTCTGGATCCTCACCGGAGTTGTTTTGCTGTGTTTTAAAAAGACAAGACTCATGGGCCTTTGTGTTATTTTATCCCTGGCAGCGGGTCTTTTGATCGGAAATACGTTTCTTAAGAACATGATTGCCAGAGAAAGGCCCTGTTGGATTGATAACAGCGTCCCCCTTTTAATAAATAATCCCAGAGACTATTCCTTCCCCTCCGGGCATACCCTAGCTTCCTTTGAAGGAGCAGTGAGCATCTGGCTTTATAACCGGAAATGGGGAACTGCAGCCCTGATTCTGGCAGCCCTCATCGGTTTTTCCAGAATGTATCTGTTTGTTCATTTTCCCAGCGATGTACTTGGAGGGCTGGTTCTTGGCGTTCTGATCGCTGTTTTGGTCCATTTTATAGTGGAGAGAGGAAAAATTTCTAAAAAAAATACTTGCTTTCCAGGGAATCTATGATATACTGATGGCGTTACAAAATACAATATTATAATCGCAGAGTAGACCCGTGTGCGTTAAGTGCCAGCTGAACAGGGAGTTGTCAGCCGGACGAAAAGATTTTCTTGCGGTACACCGGTCGCATCCCGCTGCATCAGAAGATAGGATTATTATCTCCGGTTGTAGTTTGAGGTCTGCAAAGGAGGTATTTTTTATGAAAAAATTCGTTTCTTTGTTCACCGATTCTTACAGAGAGCTGAAGTCTGTAAGGACCATTACCACCTCCGCCATGTTTGGCGCAGTAGCAATTGTTTTGGGCATGTTTTCCATTAACATGGGAAATTACATCCGGATCAGTTTTTCGTCCATCCCAAACGGTATCGTTTCATACCTGTTTGGCCCGGTAGTAGGAGGCCTTTTTTCCGGAAGCATGGATGTGCTTAAATACCTGCTAAAGCCTACGGGTGCATTTTTCCCGGGGCTGACCCTGGTAACTGTTCTGGCAGGTATCATGTATGGCTGCATGTATTACAGAAAGCCTGTCACCTTAAGACGGGTTCTGGTNNCTGGTATGTAACGTGATTCTTAATACCATGTGTCTTTCTATCCTGTACGGAAAGGGCTTTATGGTACTTCTTCCGGCAAGGGCACTGAAAAATCTGGTCATGTGGCCTATTGATTCCATGATTTTTTATTCCATGGCAAAAGCGCTGGATACCATGGGGGTCTTTAGAACAATCCGTAAGGTTGGGACTGCAAGAACAAAATAAAAAACAAAGGCCTGTAGCGTCAATGATGACAGCACAGGCCTTTTGCCAATGAAATTCGCAGCCGCCCTTTTATCGAAACTTACGTTGCAAGTTCCGATAAGCTATATTATAATCTTAAGTGTTTGTATGATGTGGCGAACACAGATAAGAATAATCAGATTATGAAGGAATGATGGAAAAATGGAAAAGAAGATAAAGGCCATTTTTTTTGATATTGATGGTACGCTTCGGGATTTTCAAACAAAACGGATTCCGGACAGCGCAAAAGAGGCGCTTTTGGAAGCCAGAAGGGAAGGAATCCTGCTGTTTATTGCAACGGGACGACATAAGCTTGAAATGGAAGAAGAAGGCCTTCTGGAGGGAATCCCCTTTGACGGCTATGTGACGTTAAACGGCCAGTATTGCTATTGCGGGGACAGGATCATTTATGATCTGCCCATAGATCCTGGTGAAGTTGAGCGGACTTTAATGTTTTTGAAGGAAGAGCCATTTCCCTGCATGTTTATGGAAGGGGACCGCATGTACATCAATATGGTGAATCATGCGGTGGAAAAGGTCCAGTTGGATATCGGAACCAGGCTTCCCCCGGTTTTAAACGTGGAACGGGCCAGAAACCAGCGTATTTACCAGATAATACCTTACGTATCGTACGACATGGAGCAGAAGCTGAAGAAGTATCTTTGCGGCTGCGAGTTCATACGATGGCATGACGAGATGGGCTGTGATGTGATTCCCGCAGGCGGAAGCAAGTGGAACGGGATTATGAAGATGGCAGAGCATTACGGCTTTTCTGCCGGTGAGATGGCTGCCATTGGCGATGGCAATAACGATATTTCCATGATAACCGGCGCAGGCTTGGGAATTGCCATGGGAAATGCCTCTGACGAGGTAAAGAGTGCGGCCGGCTATANNTTCGATAGAAACAGATGGCTTAAAAAAAGCCGTCTTCCATATATTAGACTATAATTCATTAGGAGGAATAACCAATGAGTGAAGTAAATTGTACTCATGATTGTAATACCTGCCAGGAGAACTGCGGCAGCCGTGAGGAGCAGGTAAGCTTTTTAGAACCCCTTAACCCTGCCAGCACAGTAAAAAAGGTAATTGGCGTTGTAAGTGGAAAGGGCGGCGTGGGTAAATCCCTGGTAACTTCCCTGATGGCTGTAGGTATGAACGGGAAAGGTTATAAAACGGCTATACTTGATGCGGATATCACCGGCCCATCCATTCCAAAGGCCTTTGGCCTTTCGGATTACGGTGTGGGCATGACGCCCAATGGCCTTATGATCCCGGCTACCACTGCAACAGGAATTGAAGTGATGTCAGCTAATCTGATTCTGGAACACGAGACGGATCCGGTCATCTGGAGAGGCCCTGTCATTGCGGGGGCGGTTAAGCAGTTCTGGCAGGAAGCCCTTTGGGATAACGTTGGCTACATGTTCGTCGACATGCCTCCGGGAACCGGGAATGTGCCATTAACCGTGTTCCAGTCCCTCCCTGTGGATGGAATTATCATTGTCACCTCCCCTCAGGAGCTGGTTACCATGATTGTTGAAAAAGCGGTAAATATGGCGAAAAAGATGAATATACCGATTCTGGGGCTGGTGGAAAACATGAGTTACTTAATTTGCCCGGACTGTG
>DJBG01000098.1:13322-30372 GCA_002429965.1 Hungatella sp. UBA5982 | reverse complement strand
AATAACGGCGGCATAGCTGTCAATCATCTTTCAGCCGGACATCTGTTTATACAAGGGAGGAATGACTACCTCCAAAGGAATGGAGAGGATCAGAAGAACGATGACAAACAGAACCTTCTTTCCTTTGAATTCATAAACTGCGAAACCATATCCCACAAAGGAGCTTACAAGCAGAGTGCTCACCACCGTTACAACGGTAAGGCAGATGCTGTTAAAGAACCATTTCCAGTATTCATGCTGCCCCGCAAACAGAAGGACATAGTTATCAAGACTCATTCTTGAAAAGCGGATATCCAGGTTAAGACCGTATTGCAGCAGATCACTGCCCGGTTTAAAGCTGGCTACAAACAGCACCCAGATGGGGAGAATGATCAATACGGCAAGGCTGGCAAACAAAAGGACCAGTGCGGCGGCGGCCGCCTTTCTTCTGCCCTGCATGTTTGCTGTGTTTCTTTCGTTCATATCATTCCCTCCCTTCTTCAAATGTACCTGTGATCTTCAGCTGAATGATGTTTACCAGCATAACAACCAGCAAAAGAATAAGGCCTACCGCTCAGGCATAGCCCAGGGCCCTTTTTTCAACCCCCTGCCTGTAAAGGTACCCAACAATGGTAAGACCGATGTTATTGGGGGAGTTATTTCCTTTAAACAGCATATTGCTTTCAAGAAACATGGACAAGCCCGCATAGATACTGATCGTAAGGACATAAACCGTAGTAGGCTTGACCAGTGGCACGGATATTTTAGAAAACTGCTGCCATTTGGAGGCTCCGTCAATGGCAGCCGCCTCATAAAGATCAGAAGGAATGCTCTGAAGACCTGAAAGGAAGTNNCCAAAAGCAGAAGAGCAAAATAACTGGTCCCTGCCCCCTTCAGCCATTTTATTGGGGCTGCTCCAAAAAATCCCAGCACCTGGTTAAAAAGAGAGGTGGAGGACTCCCCGAACATAAGACGGAAAATAGTACCTGCCACCACAACAGAAGTCAGCGCCGGTATGAAATAGACGGATTTAAAAAAGTCCGCCTTTTTCATTAACCTGCTGTTTAACAGAGTCGCAAACAGCATTGGAAAAGGAATCAGAAGGATCAGCGTTCCTGCCATATATTTAAAGCTGTTCCACAATGCTTTCATAAATATTTTATCAGACAGCAGCCTCGTATAATTGTCAAATCCAACCCATTGCTCTTTTAATACATCCTGAAAGCTTAAAAGGACCCCATTGCAGATGGGCACAAGCCAGAACAACAATACCGTGATCACAAACGGGCAGATAAATACATAAGGAGCTATCTTTTTCGAGTAAAAGAACTTCTTCATTTCGCATACCCCTTTTCTGATAGGAAATCATTCATCGGCTGCAGGAGATATGCCATACTCCTGCAGCCCGCAGCCTTTCCTATTCTTTAAATTCATTATTCAGGGTTTCCTGGGAGGATTGAAGGGCCTCCGTCACCTCCACCCCGTCTTCAAAAATACTGTTTAAAGTCACATTGCAGAATTCATTGTTGATCGAGGGATATTTTTCATCCGTATAAGCCCGTAAGGATCCAATGCTGTCCTTTGTTTTAAGCAGGGTATCAAAGGGGTAATTGGTAAAATACTGGACAAACTGGTTATCCGGGTTCTGTGTCAGGGAAGTATCCGTCCATACCGCAGTATTGACCGGGTCAAAGCCTAAAACATTCCATACTTCCTTGTTGGCATCCTCGGAAAGCTTGATGTAAGCCATTACTTCCGCCGCAAGCTGTGCATGTTCTCCGGATTTCACAATGGCAGTACCCGTACCGCCTCCGCCGATGGTGGCTGCTTCTTTGTCGTTTTCATTCCATACCGGTACTGTGGCGATGGCTACCTGCTTCTTTAAATCCTTCATATAATTTACGTATCTTGAGGTCTGCCAGAACGGCATGATCTGAACGGCATAATCTCCTGAGTTGTAGAATGGGTNNGGTTTCCTGCATTCCCTTTATGTATTCCAGCACTTCCACCATTTCCTTGCTCGCCAGGTTGAGTTTCCCGTTTTCATCAACATAGTCCCCGCCCTTCTGAGCCAGCATCAGGTTGACCATCCACTGGGCAGAGGTTTCCACACAGGCGAAATATTTCCCGGTGGTCTCATGATACTTTACACCTGCTTCCTTAAACTGATCCCAGGTCTTAATATCTTCATATTTTATTCCAGCGTCACTTAACAGCTTTTCATTGTAAAAAGCCACCGTTGTCCCTACATGGGTCGGAAATCCGTATTCCTTCCCGTCTTTCGTGTAAATATCCAGCCTGGATTTTACAATGTTCTTCCTGTAAGGTTCAATCGCATCATTAAGCTCCATGAGGCCGATCTTTCCTGTCATAAATGCAGGAAACTTACCAAGCTCGATATCCACAATATCCGGGGCCCCTTCCCCAGATTCCAGCGCAAGGGACAGTTTATTGTGCATGTCATCATAGGGCATATTGCTTAGCACCAGCTTCACCTTTTTATCCGGATGGGCTTCGTTCCATTTCTCCGCCATTGCCACGTAAAAGTTCTGATGCAGTTCAATAAAGGTCCACACATTCAATGTGGTCACATCATTTCCGCCTACCTCCATCTCCTTTTTTCCTGCCGAAGATACACCTTTGGTAGTTTCCCCGGAAACTCCCTTGACGCTGTTGCATCCAGTGATCATGGATGCTGCCATTGCTGCACAAAGCAGCCCAGCTAATATCCGCTTTTTCATGATAAATCCTCCTTTTTATTATCCTGCTTTATCAAATCAGATGATACCATCTGTATGACTCCCACCGGATGAGCTCTTTTATCCATACCGTCATCACTCCTGTTTTCCGGTTCCCCCATTTGCTTTATGGAACTGCTTTCTCCATCTGCTTATAAATCGTTTAATATATTCCATTGATCAGTTATCATCACTTCCCTCACAGGAAACTATATTTCTATTTCATGTTTTATCATTGATTTGAAACATCTTCACCGGAATATTCCTCAACCTTTTTATCCATTATGGTTATTTCGATTTCTGCATTTTATATTAAACGTTTAATCAAAAAAATAATATTAAAGGTGATTTTATCTGGAAATAATCACCACCAATTCATGCAATTTCATACTAGCACATGAGTTTTGATCTGTAAAGTACTTTTGCACAATTTTTTATTTTTTTAAATCGTTTAACTATGTAACTTTTACTTACTTTTTTGTTATAAAATGTAGAACAACATCATTTAACCTGGTTTTCACTTGCAATCATCCGAAAAACAGGCTCTTTCAGTCATCTTATTCTCCATTGTTTCTCTGCAAAAAAAGGAACGTTTACACAGCCGATCCCATGTAAAACGTTCCTTTTTGTAATTTGACTAATGAACTGGTTCTATTCAATACTCTTTATCGATTTACGGATCAGAAGCTTGCACCCCACGGAGCAGACATTTTCAGCGTCAGTCTCCAGCTCCTGCCCGTTGATAAGGCCGATGACCAGTTCACTGGCTTTGTGTCCGATATCATGAAGTGGAAGCCTTATGGTGGTAAGAGGGGGCCGGTAATACCCTGATAATTCCCGGTCATCGTATCCTGCCACCGATAGGTCAGCGCCCACGTTCATGCCCAGCTCCTCCAGGCGGTCATNNTGGCAGTCACTCCCTTTTCAAGGAGCAGGCAGGCACACCGGTACCCCGATTCTCTGGTCCAGTCCCCTTCTATCACAAGACTTGGATCGTATAATATCCTGTTTTGAAAAAGAGCCTGCTGATACCCCACCAGCCTGGCCTGTGCATGAAGGCTGTCCGGCTTTCCTGTAATTACCCCGACTCTCTTATGGCCGTGCTCCAGCAGATACTGCATGATTTCAGCAGCGCCATGGACATCATCCACCACAACAGAAGGTACCTTCATACTTTTGGAATATCCGTAAGCCATTACGGCAGGTATCGGCAGTGTATCANNCAGGGATACAACGGATGATGCGCTCATGAGCAGCCACATATATAATCCCTTCCACCTGTTTTTCCATCAGCTTTTTTATCTCAAGCCCCACCTGCCCATAATAATCATCCCGGTTATAATAAGTATCATCGTATTTTTTAAACAGCCTTAGATTTGTCAAAAGTATCTGGTAATCCAGCTCCTGACAATAGTCCGTAATGCCGTCTATGACGTCGGGGATGCTGAATATGGTCATATCCTCTGCAATGACCCCAATGCTTCTCGTCTTTTGCAGCTTTAAGTTCTTTGCAACAACGTTAGGGGTATAATCCAGCTTTTCAGCCATTTCTAAAACCAGTTTTCTTGTTTTTTCACTTGCGCCAGGTTTGTTGTTTAATATATTTGATACTGTGGCCACTGATACACCGCAGCATTTTGCCAATTCCTTTATGGTTGCCATCGCCTGCCTCCAGAACCTTTTGGTTTAATTAACTCAGATTTTTATGTAATTGTCAATAGGACAGGAGAAAATATTAAACGTTTCAGTTGACGGCTTCCTTTTTTCTTTGGGTATTTTCACAAACCCATGGAATTTTCCTTTTTTATTTAGTATACTTATCATAAAGCAAGCCTGACCACCACAATGAACCGCCTGGAATGGCTATTCAAGGAATAAAAACAACTGAACAAAGAAACGAGGTATATTAAAATGCTGGTTACACTCCATGATTCCAAAGCAACAGCTGTCATCGATTCCATCGGTGCCCAGCTCATCTCCTTCAAAGATTCTGCCGGCACAGAATACATATGGCAGAGAGATCCCCAGTTCTGGAGCAAATGCTCTCCTCTTCTTTACCCCATTGTGGGAAACTGCCGGAACGGCCAGACCCGCCTGGAAGGCCAGACATGGGAAATCCCCAAGCATGGCTTTTGCCGGGAAATGGATTTTACCGCCACCGAGCAGACAAACACAACCGTGACCTTTGAAATCCGGGATTCAGAAGAAACTAAGAAGATTTATCCCTATTACTTCCGTTTAAGTCTCGCCTATACTCTCACAGACGGAACCCTATTTATGGAATACCAGGTCGCAAACACTGATGACCGGACCATACACTACTGTCTGGGTGCTCATCCTGGCTTTAACTGCCCCTTGGAGGATAACGCTGTTTTTGAAGATTATGATCTGGTGTTTGAAAAAGAGGAAACCATATCCAGCATGGTATATGATTCCAAACATCTGGAATTTAACCCGGAAAACCGGATCGTTCAGCTGAAGGAAAGCAATACCCTTTCCCTGAACCGTGAATTATTTAAAGATGATGCCATTTATTTTGACGATTTAGAATCCAGAAAAGTTTCTATTGTAAACAGAAATACCGGCCGGGGTGTGGAAGTTTCCTACCCAGGCTTTGAAACCGTAGCCTTCTGGACCCCTTATCCTGCAAAAGCGCCTTTTATCTGTGTGGAGCCATGGAATGGTTCTGCGATCTATGCTACGGAAGATGATGAATTCATCCATAAGAACCATGTGCAGACCTTAAGTCCAGGTAATGCTAAAAGCTATGGTTTATCCATAGGAATTCTTTAATTAAAAGGAAACAGGAAGCGGAAAACTACCGCCTCATAAAGACAGCCAAAGCCAAGTGTCATACAGTCAAAATGCGGTCAGAACATGATATAATACGCTATATAAAAGGCAGGTATCTGGTATTCCAGGCCTGCCTTTNNTACGCTAATTATCATTGACTAATTTTCAATTTCTTCTAATTCTTCACATTCATCACATTCATTTTCTCGCCGTCCGCATTTTCTGCAACCCTCTTTGAAGCCTTTCCAGTAGGCTTCTGCTACAGCAGTTGCACCCTTATGTACCCCGCCCATTGACGCAGTGTATGACAGACGATGAAATGTAACTGTAGCTGGGTATGGGGATCGTTCAAGATCCAGCATATTAAAGACAGTGCCAGTCCAATCTGCAGCATTTATGAGGATTTCTCATGTTCCCTTACGGCCACCGTAGGGCTTGTGTCAAAAAATAAAATATTGAATATTATTATATTATAAGTAAATATAAAAGGGGCGCAATATTGTTATGAAAATACAGGAAAAAGCATTAGAAGAATTGAAAGAAGAAGTATTAAAATCTATAGAAGGAAAAACAGATGACGAGAAAAGGGAAATATTAAGAAATAGATTTAAAATTGATTGGGACATTCCTAGATGCGGTGATCATAGACCATGTAAAATATGGTACGCTCAAGTTTTCACTTATTGCANNTTTTTGGTTTTTGTTTCAACCAAGAGAGTACAGTTTTTTTAGGCTGTACATGCCCTTGTGGCAATAAACAAATAATTCTTTATTATACAATTGTATTTAAAGATTGATGATCTTACCGTCTTTTGATGGTGTTTGAGGTTTCCCCGGTTGATTTGCTGTTAGAGGGGGGAACCTCTTTACGTTTTATGGAAAAAAAGTTGAGTGGCTTCCAATTTTCGAATAAACGGTGTTAAAACTTCAGCAGCGAAATCGGCCGATTTTCGCTGCCTGTCCTGATTTTACAGAATATATAGAATGGATTTAGATGTGATCTGCCGAATTTTGAAACAAAATCCTTATCTCTTTGGATAGGGATAACGATATCACGGTCTTTTACCCAACGCAAGCCGCTTTGCGCTTTTTAATGGAATTATTGCGCTTCTTTGAAATGTTCCTACAACGTCATACAATTATCTTTTAAAAAATCTCTGTATCTAGTATCAAACTTTTTTCTTCTCCCGCCATTGACATACAAAATCTCCCCGTTCTGCATCTCAATAGCTTCTCCCTTTACATTCCTCACATATTGCATATTGATGATGTTATGTCTGTTGATCCTTACAAACCGGTCTTTGGGAAGCTTGTCTTCCTCTTCATCAAGCCTTGCCCGAATCCGCATCCTGCCGCTGCCTGCCACTACCACGCTGGTTTTCCGGTAATAGGATTCCAGATAAAGAATATCACAGATATCCAGGATACAGGCCTGACCGTTAAAGAATGCAGAATATTTTATCTGGCATAAGTTTATTTTTCCTTTTGGGCAGATCACAATCATATCATAAACAGCATGTTCCAACGTGGGAAGATATGCCTCCTTTATGGAGAAATAATCTACCTTTAACAGGCTGTTCTGATTGCCGGGACAGGCCTTCTCTGATCCCGGCGTCTGTTTTTCATCTGTAAAAAAAGCAATCCTCATATTTATTCCCCCTGTAACCACTCATTGACTCATGGACATTGCTGCCCTGTATTCTATAAAACGGCTTCCAATAGGATTTATAACGCAAAAACAAAAGAGATCATACAGGCAACGAATAATTACGCTGTTTTTCCCCAAACTAAAAGAAGAAATTCCTAATAGACTGCCGGAAGGAGAATACGAAATGAAATCAGAAAAAAAAGAAACCAATAAAAAGAAGGTTGAATCCACAACCTCCAAAAATAATTATGATATTGACATTCAGACCTGCTCCACTATGGACTGCACGGGGCTTATTCCCGCGGCTCCGCAGTCTGAAGCTGAACTGGAAGCATATGAAGATCTTTATCCCTACATGCCCCATGCTAAAAATGTGGAAAAGGACTGAGAAAATGAAATCAAAAATAAGAAGGCCCCTAAGAGGACCTTCTTATTTTCATTGCCATCGGCATATAAAGCAATGTGGAATATAAACTTTCTATGCTTGAAACCTCCGGGCCTTAACGAAGCCGGAATTTACTCATTAATTCCCGTAAGCCTTCTGCCTGGCCGGATAATTCCTCACTGGCCGCAGCGCTTTCCTCTGCGGTAGCAGAGTTGTTCTGAACTACGGAAGAAATCTGCTCAATTCCATAGGTTACCTGGGTAACCTTATCACTCTGCTCTTTCAGTTCCTCTGCGGATCTGCGAATGGCGGAAACCATGCTCTTGGTTTCTGAAAGAACTCCGTTTAATGTTTCCCCTGTGGATGTTGCAATGTTGGTTCCCGTTTTAACAGCTGCAATGGTATCTGCAACCAGGCTGGAGGTATCCTTTGCCGCATTGGCACTCTTACCTGCAAGATTGCGGACCTCATCTGCAACAACTGCAAAGCCTTTTCCGGCTTCGCCTGCCCTTGCTGCTTCTACAGCGGCATTAAGCGCAAGAATGTTTGTCTGGAAGGCAATATCTTCGATAAGCTTATTGACCTTTTCAATTTCTTTGGATTTTCTGTTGATCTGATCCATGGACTGCATCATTTCGTGCATCTGGGCATTTCCGCTCTCCATGGCTTCTCCTACCCGTCCTGCCTGCTTATTCACATCTTCCACAGCCTTTGCAGTGCTCATAAGACTGCTGGATATCTCATTAACTGAGGAAGATAACTCTTCCACAGATGCTGCCTGTTCTACAGAACCCTGGCTTAAATTCTGAGCCCCCTGGGACACCTGGGAGCTGCCCTTTGCCACTTCATCCGAAGAAATACTGATGGTTTCCATGGTTTTTGAAAGTAAGTCTTCCGCTCTGTCAATGGATTCCTGAATCACCTTAAAATCTCCCTGGAAATCCATTCCGACGGACTGGCTGAAATCTCCGGCTGCGATATTTCCTAATACGGCTGCGATCTCAGTGATATAGGATTTAACGCTATGTACGGAACTGGTGATCTCATCGGCGAGCTGGCCGATCTCATCTCTGCGCTTTACAACCGGGACTTCACTGGATAAGTCTCCTTCTGTAAAGAGCTTCATTCTTGCTGCAATGGCTGATACCGGACTTGCAATGGATCCTGCAAACAAAAATGCGAGGAAACAGCCGATCACGATTGATACAACAGCAAACACGCTCATTGCAAAAACTACCAAGTAGATGGATACGGTGGTCTCCTTAACCGATGCTGCCACGCCCAAAGCCCAGCCGTCGCTGCCTGTTACCGGGCTGTAAAAACAAAAACGGTTGTCTCCCTTGTATTCGTAATTGCCAATTCCCGCTTTTCCATTCAGCATGGTCTGGAACATACGGCCTACAGAAGCATAAGATTTATCGGACTTTGCGAGCTCTATAAAATTCTGGCGGTCATGAACCAGTTCCGGTGTTATATTGGCGATCATTGTTCCTGTATTATCAATAATAAAGGCATTGCCGCTCTCTCCGATCCTTAAATCGCTGATCAGGCCACTTAAAACGGAACCGTCATAAGTTCCCAAAAGAACTCCATACTCATAAGGAGTCGCAACGCGGATCACCAATTCCTTGTTGTTGTTATATTCCGTGGTGGAAATGGTGGTCTCACCATTCAAGGCCTTTTCAAGATAGCCTGTGACTTCGTATTTCTCACCGATATTCTCCCCGCTTGCACTGCGGGTAATGGTTCCGTCCATACTGATCACTTCAAGATCCTTGTAACCGTATAGCTTGCACTGGTTGGAAAGGTATTCCGTCACAACCCTGGAATTTATGGATTTTAAGCTTCCGCCCTGTGAGCTGGCTTCAACGCTCAGCTTCATCTGATTTAAGTTCTGTACTACCAGGCTGTTCACAAGCTTACCCGTTGATTCCAAATCATTTTTCACAACATCTGTAATTCCTTTGTAACTGACTGTAATACTGATCACCATGTTGGTAACAGCCAATCCCAAAATAATTGCGATAATGAAAGCCAGCATCTTCATCTTCAATGATTTCAGGAATGTACTCTTACTTCCTTTTTTTTCCAGCTTCACTCTCTTTGTCGCTAGTAACGCTTTCAGGTTTCGTTTCTTTTCCCCCGATGTCTTCATTGCCTTATGCTCCTCGTCTTTGGTAAATGTAAACCATAACACTTTGTTCATGGTTTTTTTCATTATACAATATTTTGTAACCATTTGTCAACGCATCCAGAAAATGACAGCGATTTTTGTCGAATTTTCTTTAAAAAGAAATTGAAACTGGGTAAACATTCTTTTTTCTTCCGTCAAAAATCAATGAATATAAAAAAACAGCCCCTTCCCGGCCTGGCTGCTGCCCACTGCATCCCATGGAAGAGGCTGATATTATTTAATATTCTGATTATACGCCGGAATAAGCGGAGAATCCGCCATCGATGGGCAGTACCACGCCGGTGATGAAACCTGCTGCCGCATTATTCAAAAAGAATAACAGGGCGCCGTTTAATTCCTCTGCTTCTCCAAAACGTCCCATTGGAGTTGCCGACAGAATCTTGTTGGTTCTTGGTGTTGGAGTGCCATCCTCATGAAAGAGAAGCTTCTCATTCTGCGCTGTAACGAAAAAGCCTGGCGCTATTGCATTTACGCGGATACCGACCTTGGAAAAATGAACGGCAAGCCACTGGGTAAAGTTGCTGATGGCAGCTTTTGCACCGCTGTATGCCGGGATTTTTGTAAGGGGAGTGAAGGCATTCATGGATGAAATATTCAAAATGCTGCAGCCCTCTCTGCCAATCATGTCTTTTGCAAAAATCTGGCATGGAAGCAGGGTTCCAAGGAAATTTAAGTTGAAAACGAATTCAACGCCGGACTGGTCTAAATCAAAGAAGGATTTTGTATCCGCCTCAATGTCTCCCATCTCAAAATATTCCTTATCCGTATTAGCTCTTGCGTTATTACCGCCTGCGCCGTTTATCAGGATATCGCAGGGACCAAGCTCAGCCAAAACCTTTGCATGAACTTCCTCAAGGCTAGTCCGTTCCAGAACATTGGCTTTGTAAGCCTTTGCCTTATAACCGGCCTCATTAATAGAAGCCGCAATCCCTTCTGCAGCACTTTCGTTTAAATCCAGAACCGCAACCTTTGCGCCCGCTTCTGCAAGAGTCTTTGCGAACATACCGCATAATACTCCGCCCGCTCCTGTTACAACTGCTACTTTGCCGCTTAAATCCGTACCAAATGATAATGCCATATGATTTCCCTCTTTCCTACTTATTGCCCATTCAGGGTGCTTCTTATTTGCTGGTTTTTTCAATCGCTTCCCAAAGACCGTTTAAATAGGTTGCGCCAAGTGCCCGGTCATAAAGCCCATAACCGGCACGGCCTGTTTCACCCCAGATCATACGGCCGTGATCCGGACGCATATAACCGTCAAAACCATTGTCATGAAGAGCCTTTAAGATTGCAAACATATCCAGGGAACCGCACGTTGACAAATGAGCGCGCTCTTCAAAGCCCCGGTTATCTTCCAGGATGGCCACATTTCTTGCATGTACAAAGTGAATACGTCCCATGGCAGCATATTTGGCAGCCATCTTCACTACGTCATTTTTATTGGAGCAGCCTAAAGAACCGGTACAGAGAGTGATTCCATTGTGCTTATCATCCACAAGCTTTAAGAAACGGTCTAAGTTTTCCTCGCAGGTAATGATTCTCGGAAGTCCAAAGATGCTCCAGCATGGGTCATCCTCATGGATCGCCATGTTTACGTTACATTCCGCTGCAACAGGAATGATCGCCTCTAAGAAATATTTCAAGTTATCCCAAAGGTCATCCTCTGACATGGAATTGTACTCTCTTACCACCTGCCTAAGCTCATCTCTTGTGTAACTGGAATCCCAGCCAGGAAGAGATAAGTCGCTTTCACTTTCCAGGGGATTAACCTTGTCCACCTGATCCTGATAATAAACAAGAGAGGTAGAGCCATCTTCCAACACATGATCCAGCTGGGTCCTGGTCCAGTCAAACACCGGCATGAAGTTGTAACAGATGCACTTGATTCCTGCTTCCGCCACACGCCTGATGTTCTCACAATAATTTGCAATATACATGTCTCTGGTTGGCTTTCCTAATTTAATATCCTCATGAACCGGAATGCTCTCAATCACTTCAAAGGCAAGTCCTGCCTTCTCTGTTTCCTCTTTTAAGTGGGAAATGCTCTCTCTGCCCCACACCTCTCCTACAGGAACATCGTAAACGGCCGTAACAATGGAATACATGCCTGGAATCTGGCGGATGTTCTGTAAGGTTACCTTGTCATCGTCTCCATACCATCTGAATGATAATTTCATAAAATACCTCCTTAGCAATCCTAATAATAAGTTTCTTTTCCTACCTTATGGATTCAGTATAAACAATATGGAACTTTATTACCATGGATTTATTTGCCGTTCACATTGCAAAACTTGCGGTCATGGCCTATAATAGAACTTATATGAACCTGCAACGCAAGTGAAGATAAAAGGGTTGTGGCATAAGAAAAACAGGAAAGGGGATTTTTTATGAGAAAAGAATTGTCCACCGGCTTTAATGAGCGGCAGTATATGAATTCAGGGGAATTTGAAGTGTTTTTTTATAAAGATCTGGACTTGAATCATGTTGTAGACCACAGCCACTCCTATTATGAAGTGTATTTTTTCTTAAACGGGGATGTGACCTATGATGTGGAAGGTGAGCAGTATTCTTTGCAGTACGGAGATTACCTGTTGATTCCTCCCGAGGTAAAGCACCATCCCATTTTCCATTCCACCGGAAAAACTTATCAGCGGATTGTTCTCTGGATCAGCCGGAATTATTACGAGACCATGTGTTCCTGGTCAGAGGATTTTTCTTACAGTTTTCGTTATGTATTGGAGAAAAAACATTACCATTTCCGCACGGATTTTGTCACATTCCAGAATATCCAGGGCCGTCTTCTGGACCTGTTGGAAGAAATTCACGGAAATAAGGCATTCCATAAGCTGAATTCAGAGCTGCAGATCCATTCCTTCATGCTGCTGCTGAACCGGATCACTTACGACATGCTCCATCAAGTGCCTGCAGCCTATGAAAACGTGCTTTATTTAAATCTTTGTGACTATATCAACAATCATTTGGAAGAAAATCTGTCCCTGGACCATCTGGCATCCTTTTTTTATGCCAGCAAATATCACATTTCCCATGTATTTAAAGATAATATGGGGATTTCCCTTCACCAGTACATCTTAAAAAAAAGGCTTCAGGCCAGTAAAAACGGGATACTCTCCGGCATCCCCTTTGGAGAACTGTACCATCAGTACGGCTTTTCGGATTACACCAGCTTTTACCGGGCTTTTAAAAAGGAATTCGGCCTTTCCCCCAAAGAGTTCCGGGAGCAGGCCGTTCTACCAAAAGGATATTGATCCGCCTATCTTTGCTTTAGCGGAATACTACCTGAATGAGTACCATATAAAAAACCGTCCCGGCACCAATGCTTAACAGGGAATTCCCCTTCCACAGATGGAGTCCGGTAATGGTCCCAATGGAAATAAGCTCAGGAAGCCCGTGAGGGTAAGAAAGGAATTGAAGCCCTCTTAAGCAATAAACCACCAAAAGCCCAATGGTCGCATATGGAAGAGTCCGTCCCAGGTAGAGAATATATTTGGGAGTCTCTTTCCCTGCCGGAAACAAAAGAAATGGAAGGAAGCGGGTGATCACGGTTGCAAGCACCATGGCTCCTGCGATCAGGCTGTAAACTGCTATATTCTCGTTCAAGGCTGTTCCTCCTTTTTCTTTTCCATGAAATATCCTGCTGTGATAATGATCAGAATGAGGATCATGGCCGGAACGATAAAAACGCTCTGGCCAAAGACTGCCACACAAAGCGCAGAGGAACACACACCCACAAGAGCGGCCTGGTGTCCCTTTCCTGATTTCCACTGGTCGATAAAGATCACCACGAAAAGAGCTGTCAGCGCGAAGTCCATTCCCGCCGTGCTAAAGCTTATCATGCTTCCTGCAAAAGCACCGATCACAGCTCCTGTCACCCAGTATAGCTGATCCAGTATGGATACGAAAAAATACACCCAGTATTTTGGAAGCCCCTCAGGAGGTTCTTCATTGCACAGAACGGAAAAAGTTTCATCCGTCAAGGAAAATACCAGATAAGGCTTCAGCTTTCCTGCATCCTTATATTTGTCCAGCATGGATAGTCCATAAAACAAATGCCTGGCATTGAGCATTATTGACATAAAAAAGGCGTACCATGGATTCACTGCCGCTACAAAAAATGTGATTCCAAGGTACTGCAGGCTTCCGGCATAGACAAATACACTGATCAGCAAGGCCCACCAGATCCCATACCCGTTGACATTCATAAGTATTCCGTACGCTGCTCCTAAAACAAGATAACCGGCCATAACCGGCATAGTCCTTGGAAATGCATAGCAAAGAGCAGCCAGCTTTTTCTTTTCACTCATCCACATCGTTCCTTTGTATATCATCTTTGTCTTGCAATTTTTTTGCATTTTGTTTAATATATTAATGCACAAAAGTGACTTTGTCAACGATGAGAAGACAGGAGTTTTGATATGAACCTTGACCATATATACGAATCATGCAGTCTCTGTCCCAGAAACTGCAGAGTAAACCGCCATGTGAGTACCGGCTTTTGCGGGTGCGGCGATACCATAAAAGCGGCTCGGGCTGCACTTCATCATTGGGAGGAGCCCTGTATCAGCGGAGACCGGGGAAGCGGCACCGTATTTTTTTCCGGCTGTACCCTGGGCTGCTGCTTTTGTCAGAATTATTCCATCAGCCAGGAACATTTCGGAAAGGAAATTACAAGCAGAGAGCTTTCCCATATTTTCTTAAGGCTTCAGGATGAAGGTGCCCACAACATTAATCTGGTCACGGCCACCCAGTATCTTCCCTCTGTTTTAAAGGCTCTGGATCTTATAAAATCAAAGCTTACAATTCCTGTAGTATATAACTGCGGAGGATATGAATCGGAAGAAATCATAAAGGAGCTGGCCCCATACATCGATGTATGGCTTCCTGATTTAAAATACTTCAGTTCTGAGCTTTCCTCACGCTACAGCAAAGCTCCCGATTATTTTACTGCAGCCTCAAAGGCCATAAAACAGATGGTACGCCAGACAGGGGCTCCCCAGTTTGATTCCGAAGGGATCCTTATGAAAAAGGGTGTCATTATACGCCATATGGTACTTCCAGGGGCAAAGGAAGATTCCATCCGCCTTCTTCACTGGATGAAGGATGAGTTGCCGGAAGGAATGTATTACATCAGTCTTATGAGCCAGTATACCCCATTCTACCGAAGCGGAAGCTTCCCGGAAATCAACCGGAGAATTACATCTTATGAATATGGAAAAGTGGTGGATGAAGCCATCAGACTTGGATTGGATCAGGGATTTATGCAGGAAAAAAGCAGCGCAAAAGAAGAATACACACCGCCCTTTGATTTGGAAGGGATCTTTTCATAATAAACAGATAGAAACGGATACCGATTTAAATTTCACACCATCGATACCCGTTTCTATATTATTTCATCCATTGGTCTTGATACCTCATTTCTCTCTCATGTCTGTTGCCTTGTACTTGGTACACGTTTTTCAGCATGATCTATATTAATTTTTCCGCTCCCCGTTGTTATACGCCAGATTCATGGGCTTTGCTCTATTACTTAACTGTTTCCCTCCTTTATGCCCTATATTTCTTATATTGGACCATTAGAATCTATTACAGTTTTTCCTTCTCATGAATTCTCTCTTTTTCATTAATGACTTATCATTGCTTCAAAGATTGGCTTTTAACATCGGCAGATTGGTTTTCCTTTTGCTTCATTTATTATATAAACGAAGCGAGACTGCTCTTTCTGGTGGACTGTACCTCCTTCTTTTAGATTTGACTTTCTTTATTTGAATTCCTTTTGTTATGGCTTTATTATAACGTACATGCTTTATTTTGTCAATACTTTTTCACTTATTTTCATATATTAATTGTTAATTTTCAAATTGACTATAATTATTTAGAATTTATATTCATTTTTATAATATTATTAAAAAATATTTTTTTGCTTTTATTCGAATATTATATATTTTTTGTATGTCTTCACAAAAAGAAACAGAGTTAAATTTCTGTTCCATTTAACTCTGTCTCTACGATCCTATATGAGATTCATTATGTATCTTTTATTCCTATCTCAGGCGGAAGCTCTTTACCAGTTCACGCAAAAGCTGTGCCTGCTGGGATAGTTCCTCACTGGAAGCCGCACTTTCTTCCGCGGCAGCGGCATTGTTCTGAACTACGGACGAGATCCTTCCAAGCTCCTTTGTAACCTCTTCTACCGCCCTTGCTTCCTGGGAAGCGATGTTTGAGATGGAATCCACGGAATCCACTGCCAGGGCGGAATCCTCCAAAACCTTCATCATGGACTGAACGGTTTCATCCAATATCTCATTGCCCTTTTCTACTGCATTTATGGAATCCTTGATTAAAGCCGTGGTATTCTTCGCTGCTTCAGAGCTTTTAGCAGCCAGATTCCGCACCTCACCGGCAACCACTGCAAATCCTCTTCCAGACTCTCCTGCTCTTGCCGCCTCTATTGCAGCATTTAAAGCCAGGATATTGGTCTGGAATGCTATATCTTCAATTACCTTGATGATCTTACCGATCTCCCCGGAGGAAGCATGAATTTCATTCATGGCATTGGAAAGGTTCTGCATGGACATATCGCAGTTTACCACCTCTGTTCCGGTCATCTGAACCTGTAAGGAAACTTCACCGGCTTTTTCTGCCAGATGTCTGACTTTTTCCGCAACCTGGCTGATNNCATGTCAACGGTTCTTTCCTGTTCCTCCGCACCGTTTGCCAGAAGCTGAGAACCGCTGGCAACCTGACCGGAGCTTACCGCCACCTGGGCTGCCGCCTGATTGACTTCATTCATTACCGTATTTAAATTCATGACAATCTGCTTTACCGCTTTTTCAAGCTGGGAAAAATCTCCCCTAAGGCCCAGTTCCACGTCAAGATCCAAATGGTTGTCCGCAACTTCGTTCAGTGTAAAGGAGATGCGGTCAATTACCTCTTTTAGGTTCACTGTCATTCGTTCAAAGGAAGCTGCCACAAGGCCGATTTCATCGTTGGACTCTACATCAACAAAGACGTTTAAATCCCCTTCCGCAATCTTACCGGCAGCCGCTACGATCTTATGGATGGGTTTTAGCTGCCTTCTTATGATTAATGCAATGATAAAAAGAATGACGATCATGGCAATGACGGAAATAACGACCATTAAAGAAGACATCCGGTCTGCTTCCCGGTTCATATCCCCCGCTTCCACCGCTGTGACGGAATACCAGCTGGAATCATTTAGCTGAATCGGCTCAAAGAAATAATAGGTATCTCCTTTTTTGCCCGGATCCAAAGAATAAAAGTCAGTGCCAGATGCC
>DJBG01000098.1:0-13311 GCA_002429965.1 Hungatella sp. UBA5982 | reverse complement strand
ACCGGCACCGCCATGGTGATGATCATCATTCCATTTGACTCATAAGGCTGTGTGATGACCTGAGCCTTTTCCTGCATCACCTGCACGAAATAACCGGTAGTAGAATAATCCTCGTACAGACCGCAGTCCCTGACCGTTCCATCCTTGCCGGCATACAGACCATAACTTCTGGCTGCAGAACTCATGGCATACTGTTCAAACAGGATGCCGACTCCTACAATATCTTCGGAGTACAAAACTGAGGACTTAATGGTCGTCAGCATGTAATCCTCCATCTTCATACCATAGCTGTCCAGGGTAACCTTATCAAATACCTGGCTCTTATATAGCGGCTCGGCCGAAGGGCCTGACTTAATCCTCAGCCCCTGGAGGACCTTTCTGTTAGCCGCTGAATTCTCAAGATAATACGTAATATTGTCTGATACCTGCCTTGCCTCGTCAAGCGTCTGCTGGATCACCTTTCCGTTCTCAGATGCCAGAGTCTTTAGCTCCCTGAAAGCGGACTGCTTCATGGCATTTTTTGTCATTCTTGAGGTAATTCCAATCATACCCGTAAAAACGACCACCAGCATGATTCCGGCGATGAATGCAATCCTGGTTGAAAGCTGATATTTCCCTGCCCCTTTCTTCTTTAACCATAACATACCTTTGTGCCCTGAACCACGATTCCTCCATTTTCTGAAAAACTGTACCTTCATTGCATAATCCCCCTCTGTAAGTTACAACCTTTACGGGAATTATACCATATTTTACCAAAAAGTAAAACGTATTTTCTTTTTTTTTGTAACATTTTTACAATTAATCAAACTATAACTGACAGGCTGGCAAACACTCGTTCCACAAGCTTACTTATGAACTCTCACGGGCTCCAGCAGAATCAAATCCTGCGATTCTCATAAACTCTTCCCCTGTTATGGTTTCCCGTTCCAGAAGATATTCTGCGATTTCATGAAGCTTTGTTTCATTGTCCTTAAGAAGCTTTAAAGCCTTCTGGTGCTGTTCTTTTACAATTTTAATTACGGCGTCGTCGATCTGCTTGGCCGTTTCAGGAGAACAGGCAAGAGCGGTGTCTCCGCCCAGATACTGGTTGGTCACTGTCTCAAGGGCCACCATATCAAACTCATCACTCATGCCATAACGGGTCACCATAGCCCTGGCAATCCTGGTAGCCTGCTCAATGTCATTGGAAGCCCCGCTGGTGACCGTATCAAATACCAGCTCTTCTGCCGCCCTTCCTCCGGTAAAGGTGGCGATCTTGCTTAAGGCCGCATCCTTTGTCAAAAGATGGCGTTCTTCCTCATCCACCTGCATGGTATAGCCAAGAGCACCGGAAGTTCTTGGAATAATGGTGATCTTATGAACCGGAGCAGAATGGTTCTGTAAGGCAGCGACAAGTGCATGCCCCACCTCATGATAAGCGATGATCTTCCTTTCCTTTACATTGACAGAAGCATCCTTTTTCTGGTATCCGGCGATTACTACTTCCACGCTTTCCTCTAAATCTCTCTGGGTCACGGTCTTTCTGCCCATGCGGACCGCCCTGAGGGCCGCCTCATTGATGATATTGGCAAGCTCTGCACCGCTGGATCCGGCTGTGGCAAGCCCTACTGCATGAAAATCCACATCATCGGATAGTTTTACATTTTTGCCGTGTACCTTTAATATGGCCTCCCGTCCATTGAGGTCAGGAAGCTCCACAGGGATCCTGCGGTCAAAACGGCCTGGCCTTAAAAGCGCCTTATCCAGGGAATCCGGACGGTTGGTAGCCGCCAATATGACGACACCTTTTTTTCCGTCAAATCCATCCATTTCAGCCAAAAGCTGGTTTAAGGTCTGCTCCCGCTCGTCATTTCCGGTAAAGCCGCCTCCGTCACGTTTCTTACCTATGGTATCAATTTCATCGATAAATACGATACAGGGAGCCTTATCACCCGCCTGCTTAAACAGGTCTCTGACCTTAGCCGCACCCATACCTACAAACATTTCCACAAATTCAGAACCGGATATGGAAAAAAACGGCACATGGGCTTCACCTGCCACAGCCCTGGCAAGGAGTGTCTTACCTGTTCCAGGAGGGCCTACCAGTAAGGCGCCCTTTGGAAGGGAAGCACCGATATCCGCATATTTCTGGGGATTATGAAGAAAATCCACGATCTCCTTTAAAGCCTCCTTTGCCTCTTCCTGACCGGCCACATCCCGGAAGGTCTTTCCGGTCTCAGATTCCGCATAGATTTTCGGATTGGATTTCCCAAAGGTCATAGCATTGCCGCCGCCCATCTTCTTTTGTAACTGGCCGGATAAAAAGTTCCCCAGGAACACAAAGATCAGAATGGGAATGATCCAGGTGAGCAAAAAGGAAAGTATTGGGGACATCTGCACGACAATGGCTTTTTCAAAAGAAACGTCATGGGCTATCAGCCTTTCAGTCAATGTATCATCCGGCCACAGTCCGGTCTTATATACATCGTACACAGGCTTGCCTTCCCAATCCTTCTTTCCGGTATCGGATTTAAACTGGATCTCTGTTTCCGTCTTTGCAACCGCCTGAACCTTCCCCTGGTCCACCATCTCCAGAAACGTGCTGTAAGGAACCTCAGTCACAGTTTTGGACTGAATCCAGGGAACTGTCATTGCATTGAAGAAAATCATGACTAACAAAACAATTACATAATAAAAAATAAATGGTTTTTTCTGATTTTTTTGTGAATTACCATCATCTTTCAAACCCATAATACTCCTCCTTTTTCTTTTGTTACTCCTTTAGGACTGATTTTACAAATTCTTCTGCGTCCTTAAAGTCCTGTTCGTTGGGATGCAGCATCCCATCCTCATATGCGGATATCATGGCCCTGATCTGAGGAGTGTCGTGAATTGCCTGCATTTGCCTGTATTTTTCAAGAATCTGGGGAGCCATCTTCCCTCCGCATAAAAAACAACCAAGATATTCATTATCATCCGGCAGAAAAACAGCTACCTGCTTTTCCACCTGTTTAAAATATTCTTTATTCCCGGAAAGCCCGCAGGTACCAAATAATGCCACCCGTTTGCCGTGGAGATCCGACAGAAAATCAAGTACCTCTGTTTTGCAGGTTCCACGGTTATTCCAGAATCCTACAAAATACGTATCCGCTTCCTCTCCATGCAGTTCTTCCAGGCTGACAATGTCCTTGGATTTTCCGGGAAGCGTCTTAAAAATTTTCATAGCTACCTTCTGGGTATTTCCGGTATTGCTAGTATATACAACTAAATAGTCCATACATTCAGCCTCCTATGACATTAAAATATACCAAATCTGGTTATTTATCAAGAGATTACGGAAAATGTTAATACAATTTATGTAACTTTTAGAATCTATATGGCAAATTACACAGCCATTCAGTTAAAATACAAAAAAGCTTTGGAACAGCTGTTACCCAGCCTTTCCAAAGCCTTATTTCGCCGTTCCTAAGAAAAGATTCCTGCTGCCTCCTTTATAATGCCGCAGGTTTTTTCAATATCCTCGTCCTTATGTGCCGCAGAAAGAAACAAAATTTCAAACTGGGATGGAGCTGTGTAAATGCCATGCTCCAAAAGATAATGAAAATATGTTCCATACTTCCCGGTGTCAGAAGCCAGAGCCGTATCATAATCCACCACCGGATTTTTTGTGAAAAATACACCAAAGAGAGAGCCTGCCTGATTCACCCAGGTGTCAGGAAGAGCTTCCCTAAGTGCCTTTACAAGCTTTCCCGCTTTTTCTTCCAGGGCCGGATAGATTCCAGGCTGTTCCATCAGGGTCCTGATGGTTGCGATTCCGGCTGCTGTTGCAATTGGATTGCCGGAAAGGGTTCCGGCCTGGTAAACCTTTCCCAAAGGAGAAACCACTTCCATGATCTCCTTTTTNNTTTTCCTCCATACACTCCCATCGGCATTCCTCCGCCTGCGATCTTTCCCAGAGCCGTCATATCAGGGACAACGCCGTAATATCCCTGTGCTCCTCCAAGCCCCATGCGAAATCCGGTAATGACCTCATCAAAGATGAGAACCGCTCCGTGCCTTTTCGTGATCTCCCTTAAAAATTCCAGAAAGCCGGGCTTTGGCGGTACAAGGCCCATATTGGCTGCCACCGGTTCCACCACCAGCGCCCCGATGTCATCGGGGAATTCTGAAAACAGCTTTCTTACAGAATCCTCGTCATTAAACCTGGCAAGCAATGTGTGTTCAATATAGGAAGCCGGTACACCGGCACTGTCCGGTGCAGAACCAGTCAGGGCGCCGGAACCAGCCTTAACCAAAAGGCCGTCGGAATGTCCGTGATAGCAGCCTGTAAACTTGATGATCTTATCCCTTCCCGTATAGCCTCTTGCAGCACGGATCGCGCTCATGACCGCTTCTGTTCCGGAGCTAACCATCCGCATCATCTCCATGGAAGGCATACACTCCCTGATAAGCGTTCCCAGAACCAGTTCCTTTCTGGTAGGAGCGCCAAAGGATAAGCCATCAAGGCACGCTTCTCTCACTGCTTCCACCACCGGCCCGTATGCATGTCCAAGGATGCATGGTCCCCACGAATTCACGTAATCAATGTATTCATTTCCATCCTCATCGTATATATGGGAGCCTGACGCCCGTTTTACAAAGACCGGAACTCCTCCCACGGACCCAAACGCACGGACCGGACTGTTGACTCCGCCCGGGAAATACTCCCTTGATTTTTCAAATAATTCCTTGGATTCTTCTATTTTCATTTTGACTGACTCCTTTCCTCTTTCCAATCCCGTCAGATGGCTTCCGTCATCCTCCGGATGCTGTACCCCCCGGCAATGATATACATCTTCCGTGTACTGGTAAATATGATTATTTAATACCCAGGCGCATACNNTCCATCGTCTCACCGGCGAACAAACACTGTATTGTCTCAGTGTATTCATCCAGGGCATTCTTAATCGGATGCGGCTTATGTTGGATGATACTCTGGAGTCCGCTTTGGCTTAATGCCATACTGATAAATCTTTTGGCATCACAGAGCTCCCTGTTTGCAAAAACAATTTCTCTTTGATACCGAAAGTAACCGCTGTTTATGATATTGGACAGATGTTTATTTTTATCCCATCTTATAAAACTTTCTTTCAAATCCCCATGTTCTTCCTCCAGGCAGCTGACCTTATAAAATAGCTGCTTGTGGGCAGCCTCCGCTTCCCATTTGCAGACAGGCGGCCAGTCATAATCGACCGCAGCAAATACGCCGCCAGTCTTTAAAATGCGGTTTACTTCTGCCAGGGTTAATTCAGGATCCATCCAATGAAAAGACTGCGAACATATAACAGCATCGGCGCAATCACTGCTCAGACCTGTCTCATGGGCGAAAGCCTTTTTAAATGAAATGGTATGATCTGCTTTTTGATTGGCAGCCAGGAACATGTCATCGCTTGGTTCAATACCGATAACGGCGTTACAATGATTTTTCCATGCAATCGTTGATAAGCCCGAACCGCAGCCTAAATCAACTACAACATCTGCTTTTTTATTTAAATATTTCGTTATGATTTCAATCGGATATTCTGGCATTCCCGGCCTTACCTGATCATAGACATCCACAAATCCTAAAAACCGATCCTTATTCTTCATTTCTGCATTCTTTATTGATGTATTCAAATAAATCACCTCCAATATATAAACAATTAGCATTTTAATACGTTATCAGTTCTTCCTCTTTTCCTCTTTCCAATCCCGGCAGATGGCTTCCGTAATTCCCTGGATGCTGTAAATCCCGGCAATGATATCCGCCTTCCTCCCCTGCTCCATAAGGGCTTTTGCTGTAATATCCCCGATGCAGACCACTTTGAGACCTGCCAGGGCTTCCTTTATTTCCTCATCTGCCTCCCGGAAAAAGGCTTCCACACCGGAAGCACTTGAAAAGGTCAGATAGTCCAAATGCTTTAAGGCTTCCGCCCTGTTTTCCGTCTNNGCCACTTCATACAGGACGATATCATCATAAGGAATACCGGTTTCATCTAGGATCTCATTCAGTACCTTTGAGCCGCTTAAGGATCTGGGGATCAAAAGCCTGTCGTCCCCGGAAACCATGCCTTTTAAGCCTGCCGCCAGATCTTGCACCTGATACTTCTCCGGTATGTAATCTGCCAAAAAGCCGTACCGCTGCAATTCATCGGCTGTTCCCTTTCCGACTGCGGCGATCTTCACATGACCCACCGACCGGAAATCATACCCCCATTCCAAAAGCCCATGAAAAAATTCCCTTACTCCATTGGCGCTGGTAAATACGATCCAGGTGTAGGACGGCAGCTTTCCATATGCTTCCTTCATTTTCCCGCCCTTACGGTGGGATTCTATCGAAAGGCTCAGAATGCATTCCGAAGCTCCTCCAAGAGATTCCAGCTGCTTTCTCAGCCGAACCGTAAAGGAGTCTGTTCCTGTCACTCCAATCCGGCTTCCCTCCAGAGGCTGTTTTAATGTGGAAGAAAAATCAAGGGAAGCCACCTCTCCCACCACAATGATGGCAGGACTTTCGATTCCGTCCGCAAGCACTTTTTCCTCAATATCCGTTAAGGTTCCGCGGATCGTTCTCTCTCCCGGAAGAGTTCCGTTTTGAATGACCGCAGCAGGTGTCAGCCCTGGTTTACCCTGATTTAAAAGGCCCTTTACAATGAGGGATAAGTTTCCAAGACCCATAAGAAAAACCAATGTGCCGGAAAGTCTGGCAAATTCAGCAAAATCAGGTGGAAGCGTTCCTTCTTCTGAAAGAGTGTGTCCGGTCATGACATGAAAGCTTCTGCTGACCGCCCGGTGGGTTACCGGGATCCCGGCACTTGCCAGGGCTGCGACCGCAGAGGTAACTCCCGAAACCACCTCATAAGGGATCCCTGCCTCAGATAGAGCCATGATCTCTTCTCCTCCCCGGCCAAACACAAAGGGATCACCGCCCTTTAGCCGCACCACTGCAAGACCTTCCCCAGCCAGTTCCACCAGAAGTTTGTTAATTTCCTCCTGCTTCATGGAATGGCGCCCGGCGCGTTTTCCTACATGGATTTTCCGGCATTGGTCCGGTACCTCATCAAGGAGGCGCGGAGAAAGAAGGGAATCATAAACCACTGCGTCACAGATACGCAGCCTGGACAACCCCTTTTCTGTAATAAGACCCGGATCTCCGGGACCTGCCCCTATCAGATAGACGACTCCTGTTTCCTTCATAGCATCCTCCTTTTTACGCAAGGCCCTGGGCAGCCAGCTGCGCCAGCTTCTCCAGTTCCCCGGTTTCTCCCCACAGATGGATCCGTTTCATTTCTTCCCCTCTCCTGCTGATCCCAAGAACCTCCATATCCCCGCCTTTCAGCCGGGAATACACACCAATCGGCTCATGGCAGCCGGCATCTAAGAGCCTTAAAATTTTCCGTTCCAAAGACAGGCACATCCTGGCTTCCTCATCCTCAAGAGGTCTTACCACTGCCTCAAGCCCGGAATCCAGCCGTCCTTCCACGGCAAGTATTCCCTGGCCTCCGGCCGGAATAAAGGTCTCACAATCAAAACAATGGTAATGATACCGGCTGTCCTCCCAAAGTCCCAGCCGCTTTAATCCGGCAGCGGCCAATAGAATTCCGTCATAAGAGCCTTCCATGAGCTTTGAAAGCCTGGTCTGTACATTTCCCCTTAAATTCTCACAGCGCACCAAAGCCTCCGGCCACATGGTCTTTCCGATTTCCTCAATCTGAATCTTTCTTCTTAAACTGGAGGTTCCGATTATGATTTCCCTTTTTCCGGAAAGGTCACTGGAGGCAGGCGTCACCAGAACATCCCTGGGATCTTCCCTTTCCAAAACTGCAACAATTCCCAGACCCTCTTCCAGCTCCATGGGAAGATCCTTGGCGCTGTGGACGGCAAAATCAATCTCCCCCCGTAAAAGGGCCTGCTCAAATTCCGTCACAAACACGCCTTTTCCTCCAAATTCCAGAAGCGGCTTATCCAGGATCCGGTCCCCTTCCGTCTGTTTCAGCACCAGTTCTGCCGACAGGCCGGAACCTGCCCTTTCAAGGGCCTCAGCCATTATGTTTGCCTGGGCTACGGCCAAAGCGCTTCTTCTCGTTCCAATGCGAATGGTCTTACTTCTCATGCTCTGCCAGCTTCCTTTCTATCAGTTCTTCTGCCTGTTCTCTGGTAAATTCTCCCTGGCGGATTCCCTCCTCTGTCATAGCTCTAAAAATTGACCTTCTGACAGAAAGGGAATCCACCTTTTCCCTGACCATATCCCTGCATAAACCAAGCTGCTGTGCCAGACTGCCAAGTCCTTTGGGAATGGCCTCTATAAGCTGCTTTTTTATATACCGGGCAAGGGCCGGAGAGCTTCCTCCCGTGGAAATCCCCACCGTAATATCCCCCTCCTTAATAAGAGCCGGGAAAATAAAGCTGCATTCCTCCTGCATATCCGCCACATTGACCGGAATTTTCCGCTCCCTGCACCAGATGGATATCCTCCTGTTTACCTCTTCATCCGAGGTTGCCGCTATTACAAAATTCATAGTTTCCAGGTCCGTATCTTCAAACTCCCGGCACCTCCATGTGATTTTTCCTCCGCTCTCCTTTATGAGCCGTTCCATCTCTGGAATCACCCGGGGAGCCACGATCACAATGTCCGGGCCATAATCCATAAGTGTCAGAGCTTTTCGGCAGGCAACCGTTCCTCCGCCTGCAATCAGACACCTTTTTCCTTCAATATCAACAAAAAACGGGAAATAAGCCACGGTCATCCCTCCTTAATCCAGCATTCCAGCCCATCCAGCGTTTTAAGCACCACCTTTAAGTCCTCACTGGAAACATGATCCCTGATCTCATAGAGAAGAGTATCCAGACGTTTTCCCGCAAATGCTTCCCTAAGCTCAGCCATTCTTTTGATATATGGATGGAACACCACCTCCTTGATGGCCCCATCCAGCTCCTCTTCCATGATCACGTTTGCCCGNNCAGCTTTATTTCCGTGTTGTTTTTTGAAAGCGTTTCAAAATAATCGATGTTATAAAGGGTCAGTCCTTCCAGTTCCCCAATTTCAGGGTCCATATCCACAGGTACAGCCACATCCATGAACAGACGTTTTTTTTCCGGCATTACCCGCTCTGACAGTTCTTCGCAGGTCACGGTATAATGAGGTCCCGAAGTGGCACTGATGACGATATCCATCTCATCCATGCACTGATAGCGGTCTCTGTAATCCACGATCCTCACCCGGTCTCCCTTCACCTCTAGGGTCAGATCGGACTTATGGCTTCTGACCGTTCCTGTAACTCGAATACCCGGTTTACTTAAAATATTCTTTGTTATAGTATTTCCCATTTTACCGGTCATGCCGATCACCATTACATTCTTTTCCCCGCCCTCTTTTTCAAAGCGGAACACCTCATTGGCTACAAGGGTTGCAACGGAAAGAGGGGTTCTGGATAAATTGGTATCCGTCTTGATCCGTTTGGCGCAGGCAAATGCCCTTTGGAACAGCACATTCATTTCATAATCCACTGCTCCCTGGTCCTTGGAAATCTGATAGGCATCCTTTGCCTGGCCTAAAATCTCATCTTCTCCAAGAACCATGGAATCGAACCCGCAGGCCACTTTAAACAAATGCCCTATGGCACTTTCCCCACTGTAGATATTTAGATATTTCAGCAGTTCCTCCAGACGGATCCCTTTAAAATCAGCAGCCTCCCGCTGAAGCTCTCCGATTGCATGCTTTGTTCCTGAAACATAAATTTCACTGCGGTTACAGGTGCAAAGCACAACCACACCGGTCACCGCTTCCTTCCTCATCAGCCGTTCTATAAATTCTGTCTTCTCATTTTCATGGAAGGCGAATCGTTCCCGGATATTCACAGAAGCCTTTTTGTGGCTTACACTCATACAATACATCATTCTTCCAGCCTTCTTATCGTTAGAATCAGTTCATAAAAACTCTTACCTATTTTAACATATGATGGCAGAAAAGAGCAACCAGACATTAAAACGACCATAAGGTTATGCTAAAATGCCCCCTTCCAGGCAAACGGGTTTTATTATTTCACTCGTCTGCCGGAAGGGGGCATATAATCAAATGGCAAAACTACTTATTCAAATGGGAACCGGTACTGGCCAAGTCCCAGTTCATCCCTGATCTTAATAAGTTCTTTCTGCACCGCATCATTGATCGGCACACCGCTGTTTTTGCGCTCCTGCCATACCAGATACTCCTTCTCACCTGCCGTATAAATGTGGTCTTCCCCAGGAGCTTTGACAGAGCCGCGAAGATCCCGCAGAATATCGCCGCAGGTCTTTTTAAAGGAATCCAGGCCCATAAAGGCTTCCGTATCAATGGCAATGAAGAAGTGGCCTAAGTGGAAGGGAATCTTTTCTCCCTTTTCCCCAATGCCGGTTAAGGCTCTTAAGAAATTTCCCTGCTGTAAAGCTGCGGAAAGAATTTCAACCACAGTGGCATAGCCATATCCCTTGTAGCCTGCCAGTTCTTCACCGATTCCGCCTAAGGGTGCAAGAGCTGCTTTTCCCGTATTTAAGTCAGAAAGAATCTGGTCTGAATCCGTCTGGGGCTGCCCGTCCCGTCCGATTACCATGCCGGAAGGAGTGGACTTGCCGATACGGGAATAATATTCGATTCTGCCTCTCTGGGTAATGGAAGTCGCACAGTCCAGTACAAAGGGGAATTCCTCATCCGTAGGCATACCAAAGGTAAGAGGATTCGTTCCCAGCATATTTTCCACGCCAAAGGTAGGAGCAATGGAAGGTCTTGCGTTGGTTCCTGTAATTCCGATACAGCCTGCCTGGGAAGCCATGGTCGCATAATAGCCTGCAATGCCGTAGTGGGTGGAATTGCGGGCAACTACCATGCCCATGCCATAT
Source organism: Hungatella sp. UBA5982 (assembly GCA_002429965.1). Lineage (GTDB taxonomy): Bacteria > Bacillota > Clostridia > Lachnospirales > Lachnospiraceae > Lacrimispora. The sequence goes on along the minus strand of DJBG01000098.1, from coordinate 2,442 downwards.
TCTTTGGCTTTCTCAATGGCCATATTCATAGATTTTACACCGATTACCTGGCCCATGCCGTCATGGCCGTCCACTACTGCCGTAGTTTTTGTTTCCTTTACCACCTCAAAATTTGTTACCGGGTTCTGGATTCCCGCTTTGATACGGTCCAGATAAATGGGCTTAAAGCGGTTTACCCCATGAGATTCAATTCCCCTCTTGTCAGACTCCAGCAACACATCCGCACAGATTCTCGCGTCTTCTTCCGGAATCCCATACCCCTTGAATGCATCCACTACAAAATCCGTAATTGTCTTCCAATCCACAATGTTTGTTTTGGTTCCCATAAATTACCTCCTGTATTTTTTTAATTTATTTAAAAACATTGGCTCCCATATGATGGAAACCTCCGCTTTTTCATTAAAAGGCTGCTGCGTATCATTCCAATTACTCTCTTGACTTTAAATAAGCATTTTTCCCCTCTTCATAGAGATTATTTCCTTTGCAGTCTATAATGACCACCAAAGGCATTTCTTCTACGTAAAGTTTACACAAAGCTTCTGCTCCCAAATCCTCATAAGCNNCCAGCTTTTTGATGCATTTGGCAAGCAGCGCTCCTGCTCCCCCGATGGCGCCAAAGTAAACACCGTCATACTTCTTTATGGCTTCTACCACGTCCGGCTGCCTGGCTCCTTTTCCTATCATACCCCTGGCTCCTACGGACATCATAGTTGGAGCATAGGCGTCCATCCGGCCGCTGGTAGTAGGTCCTGCAGACCCGATTACCTGGCCCGGCTTTGCGGGAGTGGGTCCCACGTAGTAAATCGTGGCATCCATGGGATCAAAGGGCAGCTTTTCTCCTTTTGCCAGGGTCTCACACATACGCTTATGCCCGGCGTCCCTGGATGTGTAGATATCACCGGTCAGATAAACCGTATCTCCTGCGTGAAGGGTTTTAGACAATTCTCTTGTCAAAGGCAGTGTAATATGCTTTATCATTTTTATCTCCAATCCGCCGCTGACGCCTGCGGCACGAAAAAGTAAGGAAAAGCGGCGTGCGTCCTTCACCGTTTAAGTCTTTCAAAGACATTCAGACTACTTCCGTTTTATGGCGTGTCACATGACAGTTGATGTTGATGGCACAGGGCATGCCTGCGATATGGGTAGGCATGGTTTCAATGTTTACCCCGATGGCAGTGGTCTTTCCGCCAAAGCCCTGGGGGCCGATTCCCAGAAGATTGATCTTTTCCAGCATCTCCTTTTCCAGATCTGCATAGTAAGGATCCGGATGGGAGGAATCTAAATCTCTCATCAGAGCCTTTTTAGCCAAAAGAGCTGCCTTGTCAAAGCTGCCTCCTATCCCTACGCCCACGACCACAGGAGGACAGGGATTGGGACCTGCAGCGGATACGGTTTCCAGAATAAAATCCTTGATTCCCTGGATCCCTGCAGAAGGCTTGAACATGCGGAGTGCACTCATGTTCTCGCTTCCAAAGCCCTTGGGTCCCACCGTAATTTTCACCTGGTCTCCCGGAACGATTTCCGTATAGATCAGAGCCGGAGTGTTATCACCCGTATTTCCCCGCCTTACCGGGTCTTTTACGACGGACTTTCTTAAAAATCCCTTTTCGTAGCCTCTGCGCACGCCTTCATTGATCGCTTCGGTCAAGTCCCCGTCAATAAAATGGACATCCTGGCCGATCTCCAGAAAAACACAGGCCATGCCCGTATCCTGACAGATGGGAACATCTTCCCTTTCTGCGATTTCAAAGTTCTCGATAATCTTGTCAAGAACCCCGTTTGCAATGTCCCAGTCCTCACAGGCGCGGCAGGTTTTGATCGCCTTCTTCACATCTTCCGGTAAGTACTGATTTGCATCAATGCACAGCTTTTCTACTACATCGATCAACATTTTCACTGATATTTCTCTCATCTTTTCCTCCTTCTTGCCCATTCTTTTTGGGCATATAGGTATCCCCGCAGGGGGCTTCCTCCTTCTTGCCCATGCTTTTTGGGCAGAGCCTGCCCCAGGGTGAGCGCCCCTCTAAAGCGCGAATCCCGAGGGCATACAGGTATCCCCGCAGGGGGCTTCCTCCTTNNCCCCGCAGGGGGCTTCCTCCTTATAGCTGTCCCGCTGTTCTGGCATACTTTGGCAAAAGCAGCGGGGAAATTTTATCCGTAACAATACCGGCTCTTTGGCACTCCTCTTCCATCTCTCTTATGTGTGTCAAAGTAAGCTTCCCTGTATGTACGTCTTTCACGCGCCTGGCCGCACATGTTCCGGCATTACGGCCAAAAACAATAATATCCAGAAGAGAATTCCCCATAAGCCGGTTCCTTCCGTGAATCCCGCCCACCGCTTCTCCTGCCACAAATAAGTTTTCTATGGAGCTCTGACAATCCGCTCCGATCTCGATGCTCCCGGTTTGGTTGTGGAGAGGAGGATAGATGACTATAGGAGTT
>DJBG01000072.1 GCA_002429965.1 Hungatella sp. UBA5982 | reverse complement strand
GACCGGATTGACAAAAGAATAACAAAGTGCTAATATTGACATAACAACGTTCGGTTAAAAATGTTCGTTGGAAACTATATAAATGAAAGGAGAAGATTATGAGGTTAACAAACGAAGAGCAGGATATTCTCAATGGCAAACACGGAGATATTCTGCAAAAAACAATGGAGACTCTTGTAAGGTACGGGGACATGTATGACGCAGAATGCCTTGTACCTCTGGATGGACCTGTGCATCTTGTGTGTTCCTTTGGAATGCCGGCCTTAAAGCCTCTGTCAAGAATTATGAAAGAGATGATTGATGCCGGAATCAGGACCAAGCTGCCTTTCACGGCGGATCCGCAGCCTCTTGATTACGAGAATGTACCGGTTAACCAGCAGGAGCAGGAGATGTATCCNNAAGGATGAAAATGCCTATACCTGTGCCTGTTATTTCGATGAGGTGGGCAACACTCCAAATTTCGGAGACAATCTGGCTTGGGCGGAATCCTCGGCGGTGGTTTATGCAAACTCTGTACTGGGAGCCCGGACAAACAGGACATCCGGCGTAATGGAATTCTTCAGCGGGATTATCGGAAAGACGCCGAAATTCGGTTTCCTGACTGACGAAGGAAGAAATGCTGACTGGATCATAGAGCTGAAAACAACCAAAATTCCTCGTCCTCAGATTCTGGGAAGCGCTATCGGAATGAAGGTGGTGGAAAAGGTACCATACATAAAAGGTCTGGATCAGTTTCTCGGAACTGAATTGACTCCGGCGGTAAAGGACTTCTTAAAGGATATGGGAGCCGCTACTGCATCAAACGGTGCGGTAGCGCTTTACCATGCTGAAAACCTGACACCGGAGGCGAAAAAATACGGAGAAGAACTGATCAGAGAGAATGCGTCCGTTTATGTCATCGATGATGCGGAGCTTGAGAGAGTGGTAAGCTCCTATCCGATCCTTTGGGCGGATTTGAACGCGAAACCTGAAAGGGCATTTATCGGATGTCCCCATGCATCCTTCAACCAGCTGAAAGAATGGACCGAAATCTTTGAACAGGCCTTAAAGGAGAGCGGACAGGACAAAATTGTGGTGGATACCATCATAACCAGTGCACCGGACGTCATCGCAAGATTCAGAGAGACAGAGTACTATGACCGGCTTCTGAAAACAGGAGTGAAGGTGTCTCACATCTGCCCTCTGATGTATATGTCAAATCCGCTTTGTGCAAAAAAACCGATTATTACAAATTCAAATAAGCTGAGAACTTATTCTTCAGCACGGTACGTAGACGACCAGGAACTTGTAAATCTTGTAGTAAAGGGAGGTTTTTAGCAATGGATAAATTTCAGGGAAGAGCAGTCATACCGGGACAGGTCAAGGGAAGCGCTATGGTGTCCAAAAAGGGATTCAATGTGCTTTCATCCTATATGGGCGCGCTGGTATCCAACGGCAAACAGACACTGTGTACTGACCAGAACAATCCGGACCTGTTTCAGAAGGATCTCTCCGGAGCCATCCTGTGTATTCCTCAGGTAATCGGTTCCACTACGGCGGGTATGCTGATTCAGACCGTCGCAGCCATGGGTATTCAGCCGAAAGCAATGCTGTTTTCGGCAACAGCCGAATCCCTGGCGATTTCGGGAGTACTGCTGGCGGATATTTGGGAAAACACAAAGATCGTTACGGTTGATGGACTGGGTGAACGCTTCCTGGAGTCGGTTCAGGAGGGGCAGACGGTGGAAGTCACGGAAAATGGCGCTGTAACATTATTTTAATGGAGAGAAATGGAGGTAACACATGAGTACAAAATACAAAGAGCTTTTTGAGCCTGCCTATATCGGGAAAGTACAAATAAAGAACAAATTGTCCATGGCCCCAATGGGGCCTGTCGGATATGCCGATGCACTGGGAGCTATGAACCAAAGGCTGCAGGAGTATTATGTGGAACGGGCAAAGGGTGGAATCGGATTGATTATTACTGGAATCTGCAGTGTGGATCTGGATATTGAAGGTATGGTCAGACCGGGCCTCCCATGTCCGACTCAGAACCCTCTGGCTTTTATTCATGAAGCGTATCAGATGAATGAAAGAATCCACGCATACGGCACCAAGATTTTTCTTCAGCTCACCGGAGGTCTTGGGAGAAGCGCTCTGCCCGGATTTGCTACCAAGTTTATCGCTCCGTCGGAGAATGAAAACAGATTTGATCCCCGCATCAAGCATCGGGAAATGACAATAGAAGAAATTAAGAACATGATTCAGAAATTTGTCATGTCCGCAGTGGTTGCGAAAAAAGCTGGCTTTGACGGCGTAGAGATCCATGCGGTTCATGAAGGATATCTCCTGGATCAGTTTGCCATCGCCCTTTTCAACCGCAGAACGGACGAGTACGGCGGCTCGTTGGAAAACCGGCTGAGGGTTGCAACAGACATTGTGAAAGGTGTCAAAGCGGCCTGTGGACCTGACTTCCCTGTCAGCCTTCGCTACAGCCTGAAAAGCTGCATGAAGGGAATCCGCCGCGGCGGACTGCCGGGCGAAGATTATGAAGAAGCCGGAAAGGATATCGAAGAAGGAATCGAAGCGGCTAAAATTCTGGTGGCAGCAGGCTATGACGCATTGAACGTGGATGCGGGAACCTACGATTCCTGGTATTGGAATCATCCGCCGATGTATTTTGAAGATGGAATGTACCGTGAATTCGGCAGACTTGTAAAGCAGAACGTAGATGTCCCTGTTATTCTGGCCGGGAGAATGGAAAATCCGGAGATGGCAATAGAAGCCCTCGGCGATTCCTGTGATATTATCGGACTTGGAAGACAGCTTTTGACCGATCCGTATTATCCGGAAAAGGTNNGATGAAATCAGACCGTGCCTCGGCTGCCATGAAGGCTGCCTGGGCAGAATTGCAAATGCCCCTGTGAGCTGTGCCGTAAATCCGGCCTGCGGCAGAGAAAAAATTTACGGCCTCGTACCGGCCAATAAGAAGAAGCATGTTCTTGTTATTGGAGGCGGCATAGCAGGAATGGAAGCGGCAAGAGTACTGGCTGAAAGGGGACACCGCGTTACTCTATGTGAAAAGAGCGGCAGCCTTGGAGGAAATTTGATTCCGGGAAGTGTTCCTCATTTCAAACGCTATGACAGAGCACTGGTCAAGTGGTATCAGAGACAGCTTGAGCTTCTGAATGTGGAAGTCGAGATGAACTGTGAGATCACTGCGGATAATATCTCCAATTACAAGCCGGATGAAATCATTACGGCAACCGGTTCGAAGCCGATTCAGAGCAAGTTTGGATCGGAGACTTTTGTGACTACCGCAGATGATATCCTTCTTGGAAAAGCAGAGGCAGGAAAAAATGTCGTAGTGATCGGCGGTGGACTGGTTGGATGCGAAACTGCTCTATGGCTTGCACAGAACGGTTCCAAGGTTACAGTCATCGAAATGCTGAAAGACATTTTGGGCGGTCACGGCGCACTACCGCATATGAATCATGATATGCTTGTGGATCTGCTTGCATTCCAGAAGGTGGATATCTATACAAGCAGCACTGTAAAGAGTATTGAGGGGGGCAAGGTGACAGCGGAAACTCCGGAAGGAGAATGTTCATTCACGGCGGATACGGTTATTTCAGCCATCGGCTACCGCGAGAATCATGCATTGTTTAATGAACTGAAGGATATGGATATACCTGTCCACAATATTGGAGATTCTCAGAAGGTACATAATATCATGTATTCCATCTGGAATTCATACGAGCTTGCCAGAGAGCTGTAACTCTTAAAATATTTGCAGAAAATTAATGAAGTAAAAGTGTCGCAATGCTAGAGTGCGTGACTGATGTTTTTTCGGTTAACATGCACTTAATGTGCTTTGCGGCACTTTTTGTTAAAAAAAGAAGTGGCATTTATATCTTGACAACAGGAGGCCAGGGCACTTGGTAAAAATCAAGGACAAAAAATGAAGGTACATTTTCAATTATGAGGATGTACCTTTATTTATAGTTTCCCTTACATATCTGCTTTGATAGAGCTAAACATTTCCACGAGAAATTTGGTTATAAGCTTCTGTTTAATGCAGAACGGACAAGCGGTTTTATATAAAAGTGTATGAATAGCATTTCTATGTAATCACCTTGACAGATAGCTGCATGTCTGATATATTAAAGATACTTTATAAAGTGTATTTAATAAAGGAGAGCAGTATGGCTGTAGGGAATGTCAATTTAATGAAACAAATCAATTTAGACACGGTTAGAAGGGTGATAAAAGAAAATAAAAAAGCAACAAAATCGCAGTTGGCAAATTTGACGCGATTAAGCGTGGTAACAATTAATTCACTTGTTGAAGTGCTTTTGGGAAATGGAGAGATTCTTGTTGATGAGCTAGAAGTGTCTAGTGGTGGCAGGCCAGCAGCTATCTATTCCTTTAATGAGGAATACAGTATGGCGTTAGTCATTTATACAAATGAGTATGAAATGAAGGATTTGACCCATGTTTCGGTTATCAATCTATACGGGGAAGTGATTGAAGGTAACGAGATTGTCTTAGATGAAATAACAGAACATAGTTTCGATTTAACAATCGAGAAAATGCTGAAAAAATATCCTAACATTAAATTGATAGGCATTGGTATGCCAGGACAGGAAATCAGAGGAAAGATGGAGATCAGTGATTATATATCTCTTGAAGGGAAATCACTTGTAGAACATTTGAGAAATCAATTTCAAATACCTGTAATCTTTGAAAATGACGTTAACGCAGCTGTATTGGGATATTGTACTTCTAATCAATGCGACGATAAAAGCGTGGTAGGCATTTATATACCAGAGAAATATCCTTTAGGTGCAGGTATTTTTATCAACGGTGAAATGTACAAAGGAAAAGATGGCTTTGCAGGTGAAGCTAAATTTCTTCCAGATGGATTTGATTGGAAGAATCCAGCATATGTTTCAGAAAATATTTCAGTGGCACTTAAGAAATTAATCATCACGTTCACCTGTCTATTAAATCCAGATATCCTCGTCATTTACAGAGAAAATCTTACCGAAGCAGCGATTAATACCATTATTGAAGATTGTAAAAAAACGATCAAGTCAGAAGTGATGCCTGACTTTATTGTATTAAGTGACTTTGGCGAAGATTTTGCAGAGGGTATTAAACAAATCTCATTAAAACCATTGGAACCAAAATGGCAACGATAAGAAAAGAGATACCATGACGGCATTATCTATATTGAATTTATCAGGGCAGATCCCATATTCATCATGGTGTTACTCATAGTGATGTTTGTGAGCAGTAAGAAAATTAATAAAATCGTAGCAAGGAGGGATTGAAATGGTTAATCAGTTAGATTTACATATGCATTCAAATATTAGTAACGATGGTGAGTACACGCCCTCACAACTCATGCGGCTGTGTAAACAACATGGTTTAAAGACAGTTGCATTAGCTGACCATAATTCCGTACGAGGGATAGCAAAGGCTCAGAAATCAGCAAATGAATTAGGTATTGAATTTATTTGTGCTATTGAGCTTGATTGTCAATTTGAAGGAGTTAATCTGCATCTTTTAGGATATGGAATTGATCCAACATTACCTGAATTTGAAAAAAATGAAATGGATATCTTAAAGAAAGAACAAGATGCTTCTTCAAAACTTATAAACCTAGTACTTGATTTAGGAATTCATTTTGATATAGAGAAAGTTTTAGATTTTGCCATAGAAGGTGTAGTGACGGGTGAAATGATTGCTGAAGCCGCTCTTGAGGATAAAAGAAATCAAAACAATCCCCTTCTGGAACCATATAGAAATAACGGGAAGCGTAGTGATAATCCTTATGTAAATTTTTATTGGGACTTTTGCTCCCAAGGGAAGCCAGCTTATGTACCTGTTCAGTTTATTGGACTGAACGAAGCCATACAATTGATTAGAAAAGCAAGAGGCCTAGCTGTTCTTGCTCATCCAGGGATTAATATCGGGCAGAATCAGAAGATACTGGAAGGCATTGTTGCTTGTGGTGTTGATGGGATGGAAGTATACAGTAGTTATCATGATGAAAACATGGTTGCTTTTTATAATGAGCAGGCGGAAAAATTTCATTTACTGAAAACGATGGGTAGTGATTTTCATGGAAAAACAAAGCCAGCCATCAAACTGGGCAGTATGAGCTGCCATGAAGAAATAGATATTTATCATCAATTCAAGAAAAAACTTTATGAAGTGGCGCCATGAAATTAATTAGGAAGTAATTGACCTGGGAATATGAACCAAAGTAGTACGGAATCAAAGATGACTTTTATTCAAGACATATGAACCGTTCCCTGCCTAATAGACAGTTGAAAAAATAAAATATTGGGCACTACCCCATGTCTTGAAAGTTTTTTTGTCAGGCCTCCGATGGTTATGTAGCGAAAAATAATATGCGAGAAAGCAGAAGCCTGTAATTTCCGGATATGCCTTATCCTGCTCGACTCATTCGGTGAGGTTACTATATTATTCTGCATTGAGTAATGTTTTTGTTCCTCATGGACAAATTTAATAAGAAATGATGCTTGACGGTTAAACGAACAGGTGCTAAAATGTGAATGAATAAAAAAATATTCATTCACATTTTGCTGATCAGGAGGAGGCTCAAATGAAAAGGGTTACCGCGTTTATTGGAAGTGCACGGAAGCAAGCAACTTATGAAGCAGTCCGTGAATTTGAGAGAAATTTAAATTCGTACACAGAAATCGAATTTGAGTATGTTTTCTTAAAGGACCATCAGCTTGAGTATTGCAGGGGCTGCAAGCTATGTTTCGATAAAGGAGAAGAACTCTGCCCCTTACGGGACGATCGGGATTTACTGCTTGATAAGATGAACCATTCCGACGGTGTTATATTTGCCACACCTAATTATTCTTTTCATATTTCAGCTCCTATGAAGAATCTATTGGACCGGCTGGCCTTTATTTTTCATCGGCCATGTTTTTTCGGCAAGGCTTTCACCTCCATTGTTACTCAGGGTATTTTCGGAGGAAATTCTATTGTGAGGTACCTTAGCAATATGGGAGAAAATTTCGGATATAGTGTTGCGAAAGGCTGTGTATTAAAGACTCTGGAGCCGATCACAAAAGCCGCACAGGTAAAGAACTCGCGTGAAATCAAAAAGGCCGCTGCAAGATTTTACCGAATACTTATGCGCCCGTCTCCTCCAGACCCTTCTTTTTTCAGATTGATGACGTTCCGTATGTCCCGGACAATGATGAAAGAAATGCTCAGCGATGAATATTGTGACTATCGGCATTTCAAAGCAAAGGGATGGTTTGAATCGGATTATTATTACGATGTCTCTTTAAACCCAATCAAAAAGCTGGCGGGCGGGATTTTTGATTTTATGGGGCGCCGGATGTCGAGACAGAGTTAGCGATTCAGCGCTGTTTGATAAACAGAACATACGGGAGGGGTATATATGAAAGATACGAAAACAGATTTATTTAATTGCGGAAAGGAACTGTTCAGCCGGAAAGGCTTTAAGGATACCAATGTATCCGATATCACAAAATCCGTGGGAATAGGGACAGGTACGTTTTATAATTACTATTCCTCAAAAGAGGAACTGTTCATGGCCATATACATGGAAGAAAACGAGAAGCTAAAGAAAAAGATACTGAAATCTATTGATTTGGATCAGGACCCGCGGAGTTTAGTCAAAGAACTGATGTTATTGAATTTAAAAGGCATGAAGTCAAATCCTATTCTTAAAGAGTGGTATAACAAGGACGTGTTCGACAAAATAGAGCAACATTTCCGTGAAGATAAAGGGATGGAACGTCTAGACTTCATGTATAACGATTTTTCGGAGATCATAAAAAAATGGCAGGCAGACGGGAAAATGAGGAACGATATTGACAGCGGGATGATCATGGCCATTTTCACGGCAATCGTTACCATTGAGACCCATAAAGAGGAAATTGGGCTTCAGTATTTTCCGCAGATTTTGGATTATCTCACGGAGTTTACGATGAATGGCTTAGCCGGCGGCGGAACACAAAGCGGTGATTAATAAATTGCATATGCAACCAAATACGGTGGAATTCGCAAAGAGGATCATTATCGCCTGCGGGATACCATTACATGCTGACAGGGGAAATGGCCGGCAAGCACAATGACTGTGAATTTATCAGAGAGTTGTATAAGGATTGTCAGATCGGATCTGTTACCAGTCTTAGCATTTTGAGGTTTACAAAATAGTAACGAATAGCATTGGAATTGCCGCAAATGGCTGAATAAAAATCAGCTGTTTGCGGCAGTTTTTTATTCCGTCCAAATCAATGTGAGGAAAGATTTGCAATACAAAGTACCTGATTATAGGCCACGGTTATTGTCTCCACTGCATAGGCAAAGACATGTGTTTATAGTGAATCATGATGGTGAACCTCTCACCCTAAAAAATTTCAATGATAGAAGAACGAGTTTAAGTTTCAAGTAGAATTCCAGATGCTGGGAAACAAATCGTTCGTAAGACCATTGTTAATACACATGCATTAGCTTTTATCGCTGCCAGGCATTAATATGAATCGTAAAGAAGTAAAATGAATCGATATGAATCAAAATGATTGACAATAAATCAAAATGGTGCTATAGTTTAATTATTGAATACGGCGGGGAAGTGGCACCNNGGTCAGCAGTATTGAATGGGTGGAGCCGGAACATGATACATAGAAAGATACGAAACCGCAGAATATTATTATAATCAGGAGGATTCAAAATGGGGGATATAACAAAGTTTCTCTCGCCTAAGCTGATCAAAGTTGATATGCAGGCAGAGGATAAAAATGCGGCTATAGAGGAGTTAGCGGAACTTCTCTATAAGGAACATGTACTTAAGGATAAAGGCAGTTATATTCGGAATGTATTGGAACGAGAGGCACAAGTGCCCACAAATCTAGAGAACGGGGTGGCATTGCCTCACGGAAAATCAGATGCAGTACTGAGACCGGCGGTGGCAATCGGAACATCCAAACGGGGAATCCGGTTTGAAGAGGGGAGCCCGGTCAGCCATATCATCTTTCTCATCGCTATGCCAAANNCCGCTTGCTGGATTGTGATTGCCTGGATTATCTAAAGGAGGCAAAACGGCCGGAAGATATTCTGGCGGCACTAAGCACAGAGGAGGTACGGACAGAGAGCAAAGGGTCAGAACGGTTTTTAATCGGGGTGACCGGCTGTGCGGTTGGAGTAGCACATACGTATCTGGCGGCGAAAGCCTTGGCAAAAGCTGCAGGGGAGATGGGCGTATCCATAAAGGTGGAAACAAACGGTTCCATCGGTACGGAAAATGTTCCCACCAGGGAAGAGATTGAAAGAGCCGAGGGAATCATCATTGCCAGCGACAAGGAGACGGACATGGAACGTTTCCGGGGAAAACAGGTAGTGACTACCACTGTGAAGGAAGGAATCGACCATCCGGCGGAGCTGATCAGAAAGGTTCTGGATGGAAAGGCCCCGATTTTTGGTGGGAGCTCCACAGTGCGTGTTCAGCAGGCAGCCAGGGGGAAGGCAGAGGAGCCTGCCGGTACGCTTAGTGGAAAGATGCTGTACAAGGCGTTGATGAACGGCGTTTCCTTTATGATCCCGTTTGTGGTAATCGGTGGCCTTCTGATTGCGGTCGCACTGGCAGTGGGAGGAAAACCCACACCCCAGGGTCTTGTGATCCCCGAAGGCAGCTTCTGGAATCAGATTTCTGCAGTGGGAAGCGCCGGATTTACACTGATGATCCCGATTCTGGCCGGCTACATAGCATTTGCTATCGGTGACAGGGCGGCCCTGGCTCCTGGCATGATTGGCGGCTGGATAGCCAACAATGGTTCCTTTTACGGAGCTTCAGCCGGAACAGGCTTTATCGGTGCCATTGTGGCTGGTTTTCTGACCGGTTACTTTGTAAGGTGGCTGAAGAAATTTCAATGGCCTGAGATGATCAAACCGTTGGTTCCGATCATGATCATTCCTATTAGTGGATCTCTGTTTATCGCATTTGTATTTATATTTATTATCGGAGCTCCCATCGCATCCCTGATGACGGCTCTTTACGCCATGCTGGAAAGCATGTCTGCCGGAAGTATGATTTTACTTGGCATTACAATCGGTCTGATGCAGGGCTTTGACATGGGCGGTCCCTTTGGCAAGGTAGCATTCATGTTCTCGGTTGGTTTAATTGCTGAAGGACAGCCTCAGTTCATGGGAGCACAGGCTATGGCGATTCCGGTTGCACCGCTAGGTATGGCGCTGGCTACATTCTTAGACCGTAAGCACCAGCTGTTTCTTCCCGAGGAGACTGCCAACGGCAAGGCGGCTCTGGCCATGGGCCTGGTGGGGATTTCCGAGGGAGCTATCCCGTTTGCAGCGGGAGACCCGATGGCCGTTATTCCGGCCAATATGATTGGATCCGTAGTGGCCTGTACGATGGGATTCTTATTCGGCATTACAGATTCTGTTGCTCATGGCGGCCCTATTGTGCTGATCCTGGGTGCAGTGAACAAACCGTTTATGGGACTGATCTGTATGGCTGCTGGAACTGTGGTGACCGCAATTGTCTGCATGACTTTAAAGCGTCTTAGATTAAAACAAAGATAAGTGTATCAACTGTGGCAAGGATAACCGGACAGAGGCATTGCACCGGTTAGGATCGATCGGAAGAATGATAGATTGACATATGATTTCCTCCTCTGATATGATAATGGCGAAGGAGGTGACGTTATGCTATCACAGCAAAGGCTTTATCATATCATGAGTATCGTAAAAGAACAGTCTTTTGTAACCATAAAGGAACTGATGGAACAGTTAAATGTGTCAAAATCCACCGTGACTCGGGATTTAATTGAACTGGAGGAACAGGGGCTGGTCAGCAGGGAGCGGGGTGGAGCTATGTGCAGAGAGGTTTCTTCTACACTGACGGTATTCAACGAAGTTCCTACCGTGAACAAGGAGAGCTTATGTGCGGAGGCAAAGGAGATTGTCTGCCAGCGGGCTGTCACGAATGTAAAGGACGGGGACTGCGTTTATGTGGACTCCGGCACTACTCCTGTGTACCTTCTGCCGCAGCTGCTTGCGCACCATGTAAAAATTGTAACTCCAAGCATTTACTTGATCAAGAAGATTCCCATTACGTACAAGGGGGATATCTATCTGCTGGGTGGTCGTTTTTCACCAGATTATGATCTGAGTACAGGATCCATGGCTGTGGATATGATTCGGAATTTTAATTTTGACCATGCTTTTTTCAGTACCAATGGAGTTAATATGGAAAGCGGCGAGGTTTACATTTTCGACATGGAAATTGGGACGATGAAAAAGGAGATCATGAAGAAGAGCCAGAACAATCATCTCCTGATCGATGACTCCAAGTATCNNACACAGGTGAGGCACCGGATAATTTTACCGTTTGTCTCAGTTAGAATACATTGGAAGAAAAGGGGACGCAGTTAAGCGCCCTCTTTTTTTCACAAAAGTGCAGGATCGGAACAGGACTGCAGAACGGGGCAGTAAAAGGAAAGCTAAGGAACATAAGTGATTTTTCAAGTAATATTCGATAGAGGAGGAGACTCTGCAGTGAAAAAGAAAATTAACATTGACGGCGCTCAGAACGTAGAGGTGTCAATCCCAATCCCCTGTGAAAAAACACCTCGGGAGCAGTTGTCTATTATGGAAGCCTATACAGAGGCGCATAGAAACAGTGAGGGGCTGGATAAAGCGAGAAGAGAGATTAATTGCCTGAAAACAATATATCCGGTTCTGTTCCGTTCGATTGAAAGTGATGATCTGCTGGCAGGCAGACTAGATTTTTTACCCATTGGCTTTGGCAGTGTGACAAGTATCGGAGGCGTAGGCCATTACTGCGTATTCCATAAGCTGAGGGCATTTAAAGAAACGCTGTCAACCGAAGAGGAAAGAGCAAGAGTTGATACGCTTTACGATTACTGGCAGGATCATGATACGAAAGCAATTTTCTGTCAGGAGGTATTGACAGAGGATACAGTCGGAAGGTTTATTGATTGCTCCTATCCTTTGATGGCAACAGCCAGGTTGTCAGGAATGATGCTGAATTATAAAAAGCTGATGGAATATGGAGTGGAAGGCTTAAAAGAACTGATCTTTTTAAAAGAGCAGAATGAATTCCTGGAATGCAGTTATGAAAGCCTTAGTCTTTTGCAGGAGGTAATGGAACGTCAGATAGAATTGGTGAGAGAAGCAAAAAACGGTGCAGACCAGTCACGTTTAAAAGATTTGGAACTAATGGAGAATGACTTGCGGTATATTAAGAAAAACAAACCGCACACGTTCCATCAGGCTTTGCAGTTGTTGTGGATTTACGCCCTTTGTGCCGGAGTTATTAACTATGGGCGGCTGGATGACGTGTTGGGACCATTTTTACAGCATGATTTGGATCATGGTATTATTGACGAAGAGGAATCTTACCGGTATTTAAAATCCTTGTGGAAGATGATTGAGAACAGGCGTACCACTGTTAACGGACGTATCATTGTAGGCGGTGTAGGACGGGAACATCCGAAAGAAGCTGATACGTTTGCCCGTATCTGTATGAGGGTGTGCAAGGACACACGTTATGTAGAACCTCAGTTTACACTGCGCTTTAGCAAGGATACCCCGGAATACATGATGGATATGGCCTATGATTGTATCGGAAGCGGTGCTACCTACCCTACTTTATACAATGATGATGTGAATGTCCCTGCAGTTATGTATTCCATGCGTATGAAACGGGAAATCGCAGAACAGTACGTACCATTTGGGTGCGGTGAATTTGTCATTCAGGGTAAGAGCGTAGGGACACCGAATATTTTGCTGAACCTTTTAAAAATCCTGAATATCACCTTAAACGGCGGAATAGACCCTATGGACGGGAAAAGAAAAAACGGACCCGTGGAGATTCCGGAATGCTCCCGATTCAAAACCTTTGATGAACTGTTTGATAAATATAAGGAATTGTTGAATTATTACTTTGATTTAAGTATACAGGCTCAATACCGTTCTTATGAGATCATGAATGAAAACGTATCCTTTCTGTTTACCTCTGTTTTGATGGATGATTGTATCAATAGAGGGAAGGCAGTGCTGGACGGAGGAGTGGAAATCCTTGGCGGAACCAATGAAACATACGGAAACATCAATTCCAGCGATGCGCTCTGGGCAATTAAAAAGCTGGTATATATAGATGAAAAATATAGTCTCGCTGAATTGCACCAGGCACAGCTTGCCAATTTTGAAGGATATGAGAGGATTCAAAAAGATTTAGTGGATCAGGATAAATACGGAAATGACAAAACGGAATGCGATAATCTCGCAAATGATTTATTTGAATTTGTAGCTCAAGGTATCCGCCAGAAGGGAATTGACTATGGCATGGGATATTTTCTGATTGTTATTTCAAATAACCAGACAAATACAGATTGGGGTCATGAGACATTTGCCAGCCTGGACGGAAGGAAAACAGGTGTTTACTTAAATCCAGCTAATAATCCCCAGGGCGGAGCGGCAAAAAACGGACCTACCGCCTGCTTAAATTCCCTGGTTAAGTTCCAGGCAAAATATCACGGCGGAAGCGTGCAAAACATTAAATTTACGCCCCGTATGTTCAATAAAGACAGAAAAAAAATTAAGATGTTGTTTGATACATATTTTAAGAAAGGAGGCTGCCAGCTCATGGTAACGGTCGTGGATTATGGCGTTCTTGAGGATGCCCAAAAGAATCCAGATNNATCTGACAAAGGATATCCAGGAAGAATTGCTGAGCAGGGCATTGTATGATTAAAGTGACCAATATTGAACGCTTTGCGACCCATGACGGGCCGGGAATCCGAACCACCGTTTTCTTAAAAGGGTGCCCCCTGTACTGCCCATGGTGCGCCAATCCTGAGACACAGACATCTTATCCGGAATTGTTATACAACGAGTCTAAGTGTATCGGGTGCCGTTCATGCGAAAAGGGTTGCAGGACTAAGGCAATTACCTTTGATGACAACGGGAAATTCAATTATAACAGGACCTTGTGTACTGATTGCCTGGTTTGTGAGAAAAACTGTATGCAGGATGCACTTGAATTTTATGGAAAAGATATGGACCTGGATTTCATCATGGAAGAAGTGATGAAGGATAAGGATTACTATGATAATTCCAATGGCGGGGGAATCACGGTCAGCGGAGGGGAGCCCTTTGTACAGCTGGAGGGGTTGATCGCCATCCTCAAAGCAAGTAAAGAAAGAGGATTGAATACGGCGGTAGAAACTACGGGAAATTATTCTTTGAAAACCTTGCAGGCTGCTGAGGCCTATATCGACCATTTTCTATATGATTTTAAACATCTGGATGACGAAGTGCTTAGAAGGGTTACAGGAGGGAATGGGAGACAGATTAAAGAAAACCTGATATATCTGGTAGAGATGGAACCAGATAAATTAACTGTGCGCATGCCGATTATCCCCGGATTCAACTTTGATTCCGTATTAATAAAAAAGACTTTACGATACTTACAGCAGCTGGGAGTTAAAAAAGTAAACCTTCTTCCTTATCATACTCTTGGAAAAGCGAAATACGAGAAATTGGGAAGAGTTTACCAGATGACGGGTAAAATGCTTCATGAAGAAGATTTAGAGGAATATCACCAATATGCGTTGAAGATTGGGCTGGAATCCAGAATCGGAGGATAGAAGTAGTAAACAGGAAGGAACGTGATATGAGGTCCTTCCTGTTTTTTATGGTATGCCCAGTATGGGCGTAGTCGCGATGGCCTGACAGGATATACCATGCACTTATGGCAGAACTTCGAACAGAAATAATGATATATTTTTCCTCCAGGTTTTGGTATAATTAAGAAATCTGAATTTAGAGGTGGAAGTCATGAATGTAAATCCAAAGATTGTTATCCTAAGGGGTAATTCTGGGAGTGGCAAAACAACCATTGCAAGAAATCTGCAAAGATATTATGGAAGAGGCACGTTACTTATTTCACAAGATGTAGTCCGACGAGAAATGCTGTACGTAAAGGATGGTTCAGAAACACAAGCGATTGATTTAATGATTGAGCTTGTTAGATATGGAAAAGAAAATATAAAACAAAACCGAATGCCGGGGAATTTGGAGAAGCGGATATGAAACGTTGGTGGAGAGAAAAAGATTATCTGGAAATTTTCCCTGAGTATATGATAAACCAAGATATGACAACAGACACAATTGTTAATTTGATAATAGAGCAAACCAATATTTTAATTGGAATTTGAAAGAGTTATAAATCAATTCGTAATGCTATTTTAGAAATTTGGTGTTAGTATATAAGTGTGGACACGAAACGTCTAACACGATAAAATATCAATATGAAAAGTGTGTGTTAAACAATGATCCAAAACGGTAATTATAAGGGGGTAGCAGCATGAAAAAAAAGGTGATTTTATTTGCAGCGGCATTGCTGTGTGGAGGCTTATTAGCAGGCTGCCAGAAATCAAAAGGTGACCAGTTGAATCCGAATACTGTAACTTCAGAAGGGAGTCAGATAAAAGTTGAATCATCCAATGAAAATAATGCCGGAACTTCTCAAACAGAAATATCTCTGGACGAAAAACGAATCATACCGGATCAATCCTTTGATGTTGAATTGAATGACTGGGGAGATGTAAGGTTTATTTCATATGGTCCGGAAGCCGGTGCTGATTTTGAAGATGTTTCATTTTACCTGATGAAAGACAATAAGGTTGTATATTCATTCCCTTACTATGGTGAAAATAACAAAACGGATACTTATGCAGGTCTTTTTGACAGTGTGGAGTCTGTAGGATTCCGCGATGTGAATCATGACAATTTAAAAGATATAATCGTCATAATAAACTACATTACAGGTGCGGGTCCTCAAGGTATGGTTCCTCGCCCCAGAGCCAGAATTTTCCTGGCAGATAAAAAGGAATTTCATCTGGCAAAGGATTTAATAGATGACATAACCGAAAATATGGATGAAAAAGATATAAACATTGATAACATATGTGAATATCTGAAAAATAAGTAATTAATATTACTTTTGATTTATTCGTAAAAACGGCTCCAGGTGCATTTCAATATCACCTGGGGCCGCATTGTTATCCTTTATGATGATTATGCTTTTGCGTAATCGGCTGCATTTNNCATTTTTCTTTAACTTAGGACCGTAGGTGTCACCGTCTCCATTGTAAATTTTCCCCATGCTGGTGAAATTACGTGACTGGCAAGCTTTTAATAATGAGCCGTTGTCGTATTTTGCAACAAAGGTGCAGAAACCTGCCATCTGCTTGTCCTCACTGATGCTGAAATCCTTAAACATGTCTGCCGGAGAGTCATAACCGGTAACTTTAAAGTTAAAGCCCATAATCTGGGGGAGTCCCATACTGATAGAATAATAAGCATAATATTCATTGATACCTTTTCCCAGGTTAAAGGCTTCATATTCACTGGCCTGCTTTCCGGTATGAGTCTGATTCCATTTGCCGTTTTTGTAGTAATAATGTACTTTATTTTCAACCTTAAAGGTGGAGGAAGCGTTGGAAACATTTTTTAAGAAAATATGGTTTTCAAACCGGATCAATAACTTTCCGTCGGTAAATCCTGATCCAGACGATTCTGTCAGGATAAATCCTCCTAAAACGTCCTCGTCAATGGAATATTTCGATGCAAATGAAGAAATAATGGATCCGAACTTCTTCTTTAGGTTTTTCGCTGCTGCACTGGCGCCGGAACCACCGCCGGTTGCTGCCTTATCAAGTGCAATAAGGGTATTTTTACCGGCTTTCCCATCTTCGGTAAGACCGTTGGCTCTCTGAAAACTTCTTACTGCAGTATCACTATTGTTGCCGAATTTGCCATCCGGAGTGCCGCATTTGTGCCCTGCGGTATTTAATTTCACTTGCATGGTTTCTACACCTGCACTGTAACGAAGCTTGTCATCCTTCATGTAATAGCCGGTGCCTGCAAGTACCTGGGCATATGTATATCTTGAGTTATCATAATCTGCCATAATATTATCTCCTTTTCTATTTTTGTTGAATTTGCAAATTCAATAAATAGAAAGAAGATTTTCATCTGTTTGTAAACCATGAAATGACCCAATGATGCACTTGGGTGGCTGCGGAGCTGTTGTTATAACCAGCCAATGCTATTTTCCTGCATTCAATCCTGCGAAAGCGTAAGAAATCATTTGTTCCACAAAAGCAGAATCTACCTTTTCTCCGGTTATTAACAGCCGATAGAAAAGGGGGGCAAAAATTAAATCTATGCTTAGTTCGATGTCCAGATCCTTTTTCAATTCCCCTCGTTCCATTCCTCTTTCCAGAATATGCTGTGAAATAAGACGGCGGGGATTGAAATAACGGTTACGGTATTCTTTCGCTACATTCTCATCCGATTGCCCCTCTGCAATCAGTTCTGTGATTACCTTCCCCTTGGAACTGGTAAGAAAGGCGGCAAGGTTGCTTGCCTGAACCAAAAGATCTTCTTTTGCTGACCCGGTATCCGGCACTTCAAGCATTGATTCTGTAGCAGCAAAAAAACCGTCTAAGACAACAGCGGCCTTATTGGGCCACCATTTATATATGGTTGCTTTGCTGACCCCGGCCCTCTCAGCGATACCTTCAACAGTTATGGAATGAAAGCCATTTAAAAGCAGCAGGTCATACGAAGCAGTGAGTATGGCTTGCCTTGTTTTTTCGCTGCGAGGACGTCCTATCTTCTTATCCATGTGATTCCCCCTATTATTTTTCTCTGAAACAATTTAAAAACGCTGCGTTTATTATACCACATCTAATTTAAAAAAAACAGGGTTGACAAAACAAAACGGTGCGTTTATTATATATTTATAAACGATACGTTTAGTATATAAAAACGGAGGATAACACACATGAAAACTGAAATGATGGAAGAAAAAAAGATTTCCCGTTGGCTGGTATTTCTACTGGCAAGTGCCTGCGGACTGATTGTTGCAAACCTGTATTATTCCCAACCGCTGGTAGGTCCTATCAGCCAGGATACGGGAATCTCTGCCGGTTTATCCGGACTGATCGTTACGATGACCCAGCTGGGGTATGCCGCAGGACTTTTGTTTCTGGTTCCTTTGAGTGATTTACTGGAAAACAGACGACTGGCAGTAACAACACTGATTGTTGCTATATTAGGGCTGGTTGCAGCACCCTTAGCAACGAATTTCTATATGTTTTCCGCTTCTGCCATATTGATTGGAGTAGGGTCAGTCGCAGCTCAGATACTGGTTCCCCTTTCAGCTCATTTAGCACCTGCAAACGAGAGAGGGAAAATCGTTGGAAATGTAATGAGCGGACTGCTTCTAGGAATTATGCTTGCAAGACCGACTGCAAGTCTCATTACCGGTTTCTTTGGCTGGAAGGCAGTGTTTTTCCTGTCTGCGGCCATTATGGGAATCCTTTTGATTTTGCTGAGTTTTCTGCTTCCGAAAAGAAATCCGGAGCCAAATGACAGTTACCCTGCTATTGTAAGATCCTTGTGGTATCTCTTTAGAAAGACCCCTGTTTTACGACGCAGAGCATTATACCAGGCTGCTTTATTTGGAAGCTTCAGTTTATTTTGGACAGTAGTACCACTGTATTTATCCCAGCACTTTCAGTTGACGCAAAAAGAAATCGCAATATTTGGTTTCGCAGGTGTGGCCGGAGCTGTTGCAGCACCGATCGCGGGAAGAATGGCAGACCGGGGCTGGACAAAAAAACTTACAGGAGCGGCCTTTGTGATCGCAGCATTCTCCTTTGCTCTCACCCATGTGTTGCAAAGCAATCTTACGGTCTCTTTGTTCCTGTTTTGCATTGCCGCAATTCTTCTTGATATGTCTGTTTCCGGTAACCTTGTTCTAGGGCAGCAGGCAATCTATGGTTTAGGTGATGAAATACGTGGGAGGGTAAATGGATTATTTATGGCGGTATTCTTTGTCGGCGGAGCGGCAGGGTCTGCTCTGGGAGGCTGGTCATACGCTCATGGAAATTGGGATGCAGCATCAATGATCGGGTTTATCCTGCCGGTATTTGCTTTTGTTTATTTTCTTACGGAAAAAAATATCCCTGTTTCAAAATAATCTCAGTAGAGACGATCCGTCACGGATTCTGACCCTGCTTTCTGGGAAGATTAAGGGTTACGGTGGTGCCTTTTCCATACGCGCTATCAATGGAAAGGGTGCCCCCATGAAGGGTCATGATCTTTCGGGAGATGGCAAGCCCCAGGCCTTCTCCTACGGATTTTTTATCCGCTTTATAAAAGGATCGGGTGAGGTGTTTTAAATGCTCTGCTTTAACTCCGATCCCTGTATCCCGTATGACCAGGCGGACACAGTGGTCTTCCATGGTCTGGGTGATAACGATGTCGCTGTTTTTTTGTGAAAATTTAATGGCATTATCCAGTACATTTAATACCACCTGCTTTAATTTATTCCAGTCGGCTTCTATGACAGTTGGAATGGTTTCCGTAATCAGATGTATATTCTTTTTTTCTGCTTTTTTTAAAAGTTCAAAAGTCACTTTTTCTATCAGCTCATCAAAGGGAACTAAAGAGAGAGATAAAACCATCCGGTCAGACTGGTATCTTGAAAAATCAAGCAGGCTTTCCACCAGGCTGATCAGCCGCTCGGTTTCTTCGTCTATGATCTTCAGACCGAACTTCATTTCGTCCTCCGTAAGGTCTTCAGGGTCTCTCATGGTTTCCGCCCAGCCTTTGATTCCAGTGAGCGGAGTCCGTAGTTCATGGGATATGGAAGAGATGAAGTCATTTTTCATATGGTCTGCTTTTGTGATCTCATCAGCCATATAATTAAGCATATCTACCAGTTCTCCTGCTTCATAGGGGTAGGATTTTTCGATTTTTTCTTTATAATTTCCCTCTGCCATTCGTTTCGTCAGCATGATAATGTTTTTTAAGGGGTTTACAATGGAATTGCCCAGGCGAAAACTGACCAGGAATACAAGAAATGCAACCAGCAGGCATACACCCAATCCCCAGGACAAAAGCTTATAGATTCTGGCATCGGTATCGGTCAGGGACACATCGTATTTTAAAATTCCTGCAGTCTGGCCTTCATATAGAAGAGGAGTATAGACAGCCATGATTTTTTCGCCGCCATTTTCTGGTTTTTCTATGTGATAAATTGTATGGAAACGAAGGACCTCAGGATCAATGGAATCGGTTTTTTCCGCCAGATATCCGGTGGAGGACTGGATCAGCTGTCCGTTTCTTGTCAGCAGGGAGAGGTTTGCGTCATCCATACGATAGGCTTTGATGATGGCATCGCTTGCGTCTGCCAGGTGCAAGCTGGTAAAGTCTCCCTGCTGTATCCAAACAGGTAAAACTGCTTCTGCATGATTTTTTACGGTATCGGAGATTTCCTGATAAAAGTACCGTTTCATCCCAATGCCAAAAGAGACCATAACAAGAGTCAGGGTTAGAACGATCAAAAACATAAAATAAAGAACAACCTTCCGCTTCATGTTTTACTCCTTCCATAAATATCCGTAACCCCATTCCGTACATAAGTATTTAGGGGAAGAAGGATCCGGTTCTATTTTTCGGCGGATCCGCCGGATGTTTACATCCACCACCTTTGGATCGCCGGAATAATGGGTTCCCCAGACTTCATCAAGGATCTGATCTCTGGTAAATCCCTGGTTTTTGTTGTTCATAAAAAATTGAAGCAGGCAGCTTTCCGTAGGAGTGATCCTGATCTCAAGACCGGAACAGGATAATTTGTTACGGATGCCGTCAAGGGCAAAGGGGCCTGATCGGAGGACTGTGGGAGAAGTACTTACCATCTTATAATCCAGGCGGCGCAGCAGGGATAAGATTCTGGCTTCCAGTTCCTTCATATGAAACGGTTTTGTCAGGTAATCATCAGCACCCAGGATAAGGCCCTTGACCTTATCCTCATCCTGAGACCGGGCGGTCAGCATGATGATACCTGCCGCCGGATCCATGTTTCTTATTTCATCACAAACGGTAAATCCGTCTATACCGGGAAGCATAAGATCCAGGATTACCACATCGATCTTCTGGCTCTTAAAAAGCATAAGTGCTTCTTCTCCGGTTTCTGCTTCCAGGACATGATATTCTTTTTTCTTTAAGTTCAGGCAGACAAAACTGCGGATTGACAGTTCGTCTTCCACCACCAAAATTGTTTTCATGTGCGTATTACCTCAGTTTATTTCTTCTTCCATCAGATGGAAGGCACTTGCCGGGATTTTCGTCTCTTCCTTCCATTCCGAGTAAAAGGCCATATCTTTTGTGGTTCCAAGAAGAGTGCCGTTAGCAGGAACGGCATCCTTTTGCGCCCATTTCACCTCGAATAAAACCTTGTCTCCTACGGTAGAAATCAGGTGGATTCCGTTGTCCAGCCGTTTGATTGTTACGTTCTCATGAAGCTCTGTCGGTATGGTAATATAAAAGTGGCGGCCGCTGTCAGAATAACGTTCCTCTACTGTCTGAAAGGAGCCATCGGAATGATAATCCTTATAAGTATAAAGGAAAGGAATATCTGCCATAGCAGCGTCTTCATAACCTTTTGGGCTGTACATTCCTCCAACCTCTACGATCCCATCTCCATTTATATCTCTGCTGTAGAGCGGATAGGGCTTCATAAGAATGCTGTCAGAAGGATTGCCTACCTTTTTTAGATTACCGTTTTCATAAACAATGATCTCTGTCAGCATGGAATGTGCGCCTATTCCGCTGTCTGCAAACAAAGCTTTCTTTCCATCGGCCAAGGTTCCAAAGGCAACATGCTCTAACGTTCCTTCCGGATCCAGATCGATCTCAGAGATGGATCTTAAACTTCCATCTGCATAGGAATAGAGCCCGGCGGTCTGCATTTCGCTCTCTTTTTTCGATATTATCATAAGGTCAGGCATCTGGTCATCATTAAAATCAGAGATTTGAAGTGTATCGTAAGATAGATCCGCTTTCTTTTCCAGAGTGCCGTTTTGCAGTTCGTAAATATAAAGCTGGTTATCATGGCTGGAAACGGACAATCCACCTCCTACGGTGACTTCCTGCGTTCCATTGCCATCTAAGTCTACTAGNNATTGGCTTTGTCGGGGTGCTGTCCTGTTTGGGCACTTTCTGACAACCGGCTAACAGGACTGTGCCAGCCATCAGGATTGATATCATTGCAGTTTGTTTTTTATTCATTTTTGTGCTCCTTTTTCTTTCGGTTACGTATTCCTGGCTGATATCCTTGTTAGGGTTAGCAGAGGGAGATTATAGCTGTAATGAATGCTACTGTATTATAACTGACTTTTTCCATGATTGGGTTACAAAAAAGTTACAGCGTTGTGCGAGAAGAGATTACCACTAATGAAAGGGGAGAAACATCATCTGATTCAAGCCAGATCCTCTGCCAGATTTGCGTGTTTTCCTTCTTTCAGTGATTTCTAGACGATAATAGAGCCCCGGCTGGCTTTATATAAGTCTTCGCTGTCATCAAAAACCAAGGTCCGTACTATATGTGACGACAAACCAGAGTATGCCCGCGCACACAATCCCAGTAAATGAAGTGATTATTACCGGTACGATGATCATCAGAATATTGGTAATAACAAGTCGTTTTTTTTATTGTTATATTTTTATTAAGTATTGCTTTTATTTTCATATAAAACTCCACCTTGTAAACAATATTATAAAGTATAACATAATTTTTTTGGTTAGACTTATACCCTTTATAAACAATTTGAAACATAATTTCCGGTTTTTTATATTTCATAAAAAATAGCGAAATAGCTTTTATCGCTTAGGAGAGTGTTGGCATTATATGGGGCATTTGGCGCGCTGTGGATACTGTCACAGTTGTTTGAAAAACCAGGATAGAATTACTAAAAAAGTGGGAGAAATGATATTTTATTTGGGGTATTTGTTGTAAAAAACACAGCACAAGGATGACCTTTACATTAAAATTGCTATCCTATATTATAAGATTAACTAGTGGTTATTAAAAGAATGGAGTTTAGCTATGTTTCAAATCGGAAAGCGTGAAATCGAACTTCTTTATTTGGTAAATTCATCGAAAGATGGGTTTATTTACAGAGAGTTAATAGAGAGATTTGGATATACGGAACGTTCTTTTAAATATGCTGTCGACTTAATCAATAGTTTTCTGAAAGAAAACTCCCAACAGGCCTGTTTCGTACTTGGTAACAAAAGATGTTATCTAAAAAATGCCCCTCTTTCCATGAAGTTTACTATGGATCATATCACAAAAGAACTGTATTACCTTTCGATGGAAGACCGCAGTGAAACCATCTTTTTCCGGTATCTGGCTGACTTACACTATACAATTGATGAAATTACAGACTATCTGGATGTGAGTAAGTCTACGGTAAAGAAATCCCTTGCAGTTGTTAAGGAAAAATGCGGGGAATATGGTCTGGAACTTGTAAACCATAAGAGAATGGGAATTGAGTTAAATGGAAATGAAACGGTGATCCGTTCAGCACTCATGGATGTACTTTATAAATACTGCGGTCTTTCAAACCAGGACAGTAAACACAGGAAGCTTGCACTTCGCAACTGCAATCCTTATTTAAGAGAATGGATCNNATCTGATTCTGGTATTTTACAGGACTGGAAGCGGGTATTACGTTTCAGCAGATGCAAAAGAATACGTTGGATTGGAAGGGAGAAAGCTGGCAGAAGTCATCAGCAGTTCTTGTGAGAAACATTTAAAGATCAAACTGCCCTGTGAAGAATTTTTTAAATTTGTCATTGTATTAAACAAAGGTTATTCCATAGAAAGCAATGAAAAAGACCAGTATCTGCTGATTGGAAGTATGATCTGGATCCATCGCCTGGTTTCTGATTTGCTGCTGAAATACACCAACCAGTCCTTGCAATCATTGACGAATGAATACAGCTTAAACGAAGCACTGGACATGCTCTACAACCATTTCTACGCAGCGGTTGAGAGAGTAAGGCGAAACATTTATATTCAGAATCCAATTCTTCAGGACATAAAAGAAGAATACGGGGAGGCGTTTCATGATGTTGAGAGCAGCTTAGAAGGGCTCGAAAATTATCTGGAAAAGAAATTTTCACAGGATGATATCGGATATTTCACTTTGCTGATTGAAAATATCATTTCCCAGGTCCGCAAACAGAAGAAAAGAGTCCGCAGGATTGTTCTTATCTGTGGTTTGGGCTATGGAACCGCTCAAATGGTGAAGAATAAAATTATGCAGAAGTTTGATGTGTTGATCGAAGATGTGATTCCTTATTACAGGCTGGATACTTATGCGGATAATAAGAATATCGATTTATTCGTATCAACAGTCCCTGTAAAAATAAATACAATCAGCAATGTGGTGGAGGTGAATCCGCTGCTTACAGAGCAGGATGCAGAAGCTTTGATAAAAGCAGGGATGGTCCGAACAAGCAATGATTTATCCACTCTGATGCAGCTGATAGAGCAGAATGCTGTGATAACCAATCGTCCCCGTTTAGAAAAAAAATTGAAGGAATTACATGGAATCAGAGATTTGGAACATTCTAAATATGAGATATTATTGAAGTATCTGCCTGAATGCAGGATCCTTGTCAATCAGACCTATAAAAACTGGCAGGAAGCCATTTGTGCGGCAGGCGGTCTTCTGGTAGAGACGGATTGTGTCTTGCAGTCCTATGTGGAAGATATGATCAATAATATTAAGGAGTTCGGCTCTTATATCACCATTGGCAACGGAATTGCCCTGCCTCACGCCAGAAATAAGAATAATGTGAAAAAGACCGCATTCAGCCTGATTACATTAAAAGAGCCGGTAGTATTTGAAAATGGGAAAAAGATTGATACGGTTATCAGCTTCTGCAATGTTGCAGGCAATGATTATACAACAGCATTGACGGCTCTCATGGAATTAAGTGAGAACCAGTCTTTCCTGGATTATAAAAAAGAGGTGGAAACGCCAAACCAGCTATTGGATTATATAAAAAAAATAAAGTAGGTGAATGGTATGAGTATTATCAATGAAACATGTATTGCTTTAAGGCTTGATGCCTCTGACGCACAGGAAGGGATTGCAAAAGCCGGAAAAGTGCTCCTTCATGAGGGGTATATCAGGCAGGAGTATATTGATGCAATGCTGAAAAACTTCGAAAAGAACGGCCCTTATTTTGCCATTGCACCCGGTTTTGCAATGCCTCATGCAAGGCCGGAGGATGGGGTCATTCAATCCGGAATATCCTTAATTACCCTTGAAAAACCGGTTTCTTTTGGAAGCAGCAATGATCCGGTGAAACTGATTATGGCACTTGCAACCAGCAGCGATAATGAACATCTTGAGTTTATGACGAAAATAGCCGGACTTTTAGGAAAGGAACATGTGATAGACAGGTTGTATCAGTGCGTGACAGCTGATGAGGTCATGTCAATCATAAACAATAATTAAGCAAAGGAGACGAAAATGATGAAAGTGTTAGCAGTTTGTGGATTAGGTATGGGATCCTCCCTTATCCTTCGGATGAATATTGAGGATGTGTTTAAGGCAGAGGGAGTGAAAGCGGAGGTGGAACACAGTGATGCTTCTGCAGCAAGCGGCGAAGCGTGTGATTTCATTGTTACAACAAAAGAAATTGCACAGTCCCTTCAAAACCCGAGGGGAAAAGTAATTATTCTTGATAATTTTATAGACAAAGAAGAAATTAAAAGAGTTTTAAAGGAGAATCATGTTTTCTAATTACAAACGGAGGAGGTTTAGTTATGGCAGTAGTGAATTGGATTGCAACTAATATTTTTGGGAATGCCGGCTTTTTATTAGGAATTATCGTTATGTTGGGGTTAATNNTCAGGGAACGATTAAAGCGATCATCGGTTTCCAGATTATCGGAATTGGTTCTGGAATTGTGGTTTCCTCTTTGAATGTTTTCCAGCCTATGTGGGCTGAGGTTTTTGGACTGGAAGCCCAGAGTCTTGGCAAATATATGGGACAGAATGACTTTGTTCAAAGATTCGGTACCGTTGTTACCCTTTCTATGACATTCGGATTTCTGATCAATGTGCTCCTGGCACGTATCACAAAATTTAAGTATATCTATTTAACCGGTCATATGATGTTCTGGACTTCTCTTATTTTTGCAGGAATCATTTTTGATCAGAATATCAATGCAAATACATTTGCAGTAACAGCATTTTTATCAATTGTACTGGGCATTTATTGGACATTACAGCCTGCATTGACACAGCCTTTCTTAAGAAAGATCACGGGAAATAACAGTGTGGCGCTGGGACATACATCAGCTTCTGTTGCATTTTTAGGTGCAGTGGCAGGCAAATTTGTAGGGAATAAGGACAAGAGTACAGAAGATCTGGTTATCTCCGAAAAATGGGGATTTTTAAGGGATTCCAATATTGTTACCGGAATTACTATGGCAGTTTTGTTCATCATTGGTACCATTCTTCTTATGATTAAAAATACAGAGGGTGCCAGAGAAATTCTTGCATCCTCAGGAGATACAAGCTTTATCATATACTCCATATTAACCAGTTTACAATTTGCAGGCGGTATTGCAGTGGTGCTTTTCGGAGTCCGCATGTTTATTGGTGAAATGGTACCTGCTTTTAAAGGAATTGCTACGATCATTGTTCCAGGTGCAATACCTGCCCTTGATGCACCCATTGTTTATCCCTATGCGCCCAATGCGGTTATTATCGGATTCCTGGGAGCATTTGTAGCAAGCTTAATCTGGCTTGTAGTTTTAGGTAATACCGTTGGCTATGTGTTTGTTCCCACTATGATTGCTATTTTCTTCCATGCAGGAACAGCAGGAGTTTTTGGCAATAAAACAGGAGGAATCAGAGGTGCGCTGTTTGCAGGTGTGATCACGGCAACTGTCATTGCAATTGGTCAGTATGTCATGGTTACATTCCTGGCTCCATCGACTGTTCCTGATGTGGTAATGTGGGCTGCTGATTCCGATATGTTTATCATTGGACCGATTATCCGGTTCATTGCCGGCTTCTTATTCTAAAAAAATATGATTTTTACTTGTATAGCCGGGGTTTTTCATAAAACTTTCGGCTATACTTTCCCGTAGAATTCATGGACAGACAGGAGGAATTATCATGAGTTTTGTAAGAACGATTTTCGGTGATATTTCACCGGAGGAAATGGGTATTACTTATTCCCATGAACATTTGTTGTGCGTACCGCCTTATTGGAAGGAGAGAAATGCAGATGACCTGCTTCTTGATGATCCTGAAAAGACAAAAGGGGATATGCTGGATTTTAAAAATTTAGGCGGCCGTACCATTGTGGACGCTACAGCCATTGACTATGGAAGAAATGTTTCCGGAGTTGCAGAACTGGCAAAAGAGCTGGATATTCAAATCATTGCAACAGCAGGGTTTAACAAGTCCTTTTTATGGGATGCAAAGCTGCCGGAGTATTTAATTCCCATTGTAGGAAATTATCATACTTACCAGGAGTGGATGGAACAGGCAACCGTTGACCAGCTAACGGATCACGTAATCCGTGAAGTTGAAGTAGGGCTGGAAGGAACACCTTACAAAGCAGGGCAGGTAAAAACCGGTACAGGCTATAACAGCATTAATCCCTTAGAGGTCAAGACCATTGTTGCTATCGCAGCAGCCCATCATGAGACAAAGGCCCCTGTTCATCTTCATACAGAGGCAGGAACCATGGCGCTGGAGCAGATTGAGATTCTGGAGAGGGAAAAGGTGGACATCAGCCGCGTTTCCTTTGGACATATGGACCGAAACTTAGATTTATATTATTATGAGAAAATCTT
Source organism: Hungatella sp. UBA5982 (assembly GCA_002429965.1). Lineage (GTDB taxonomy): Bacteria > Bacillota > Clostridia > Lachnospirales > Lachnospiraceae > Lacrimispora. Next base: position 63,583 of record DJBG01000072.1, on the reverse strand, counting down.
ATCCCACGGAGGATTTTTAAGCTTTGACGGACTTGGTAAAATAAAATATGCACCGGAATCTGCAAGGATTCACGTAATTTTGGAGCTGTGTAAAAGAGGATATGAAGATCACCTTTTAATCAGCCATGATCTTGCCAGAAAATCCTATTACAGGAATTACAGCTACGGAATCGGTTTGAAATTTATATTAGACAAGTGGATTCCCAGATTCATAGAGGAAGCATATGCAGCAGGTTTAGACGGAAGGACTCTGGCAGATAAATTCCTGATAGACAACCCCAAACGATGCTTTTCNNCTTTCGATAGGAGGGGAGAAAATGAGCAATAAAATGAATGAACTGGATGGGATATCGATCAGAGACTTAATTCCAACCCATGATATCGCGCTGCTCCCCTTGGGAGCCGTGGAAGTCCATGGCCCCCACCTGCCCATAGGTACTGATTCCTTTCTTGCTGAAAAGCTGTGTGAAAAGCTTTCTGAGCGTGTCCCTTCCCTGATTCTTCCTGTGATTCATTACACCCAGGTCTGGAGTCTGGGAGAAATGAAAGGATCAGTCAGTATCAGCAATGAGCTGCTAACACAGCTGCTCTGTGAAATCCTGTTGGAAACAGAGCGTAACGGATTCCGTATGGCTGTTATGATCAATACCCATCTGGGAAATAACGGTGCCATAAAAGAAGCAGCCAGAAAAGTACTGAAAGAAAGACCGGACTTTAAGATCCTGTATTTTACCTATCCCGGTGCAGGAGAAATTCTGGGAGAAGTAATGGGAGGAAGTAATTTTCACGGTGGATTTTTCCATGCAGATGAAATTGAAACTTCTTATATGCTGTATTTGTGTAAGGAATANNTGCGACAGAAGAGAAAGGCCGTAAAGTCATCGAATATGTATTGGACCGAATGGTTTCTCTTATCGAAAAAGCAAAGGAGAGGTGATTCATGAACGGCATTAAGGTTTATTTTAAAAATATTGAACGGATTCTGGATTCCGTACAGGAAAGCCAGGGGGAGGCCATGGAGGCTGCCGCAAAGTGCCTTGCGGATGCAATCGGGCAAAAGCGTTCCATCTATGTGTTTGGCTGCTCCCATGGAGCTATTTTATCAGAGGAAATGTTTTACCGTGCCGGTGGCCTGGCAGTGATCAATCCTCTGTTTAATCCATCTCTTATGCTCAATGTCCGCCCGGTTACTCTGACAAGCAGATTTGAAAGGCTGGAAGGCCAGTCAAAGGCACTTCTTGAAGAGTCCAGTGCAAAAGATGGGGATGTGATTCTNNAAATGGCTCTGGAAGCCAAAGCCATGAATATGACCGTGATCGGAATTACCAATATGGCATATTCCAAAAAGAATACTTCCCGCCACAGCAGCGGAAAAAGGCTTTTTGAGCTGTGTGACATCTGCATAGACAATGGGGGAGAGTTTGGGGACGGCTGTGTTGAAATCAAAGGAATCCACGAAAAGGCAGGAGCCACATCCACGGTAATCGGAGCATCCATTGTCAATGGCATTTCCGTCAGGGCTGCTGAAATTCTGGCTGAAAGAGGAATTCAGCCGCCTGTCCTTCATAGTGCAAATGCGGATGGGGGAGATGAGATCAACAAGAAGATTTTTGAAGAATACAAAGACTGTATCCATTATTTATAAAGGGAGTAATTTAAGATAGAGTGAACTGCTGCGGGTTGATTTGTTTATGCCTGCAGCAGTTTTTATTGGGAAAATAGAAAGAAAAACGATTATTTGACGTTTGTTAAAAAAACATGATATAATATGATAAGCTGACAGAAACTATATCTGATGCATATTATAGAGCGGCGAGGAAGACGGAAATGAATCAGAACCGTGGAATTAACCAGGACGTGACACAGGAGATGAATCGGTCTCTCCTTTTGAAAAGTTTAAGAAGAGAAGGCGTATGCTCCAGAGCTCATCTTGCGGCACTTACGGGGCTTAAACAGGCGACTGTGACCAATATCATGAAGGATTTTCTAAACTGGGGAATCGTAAAGGAGGTTGGTTTCTTAAATGGCAGCAAAGGGCGCCGGTCCATTGGAGTCTCCATTAATCCTGACGGCTACCGGGTCATCGGCGTGCGGCTTGCGAGAAAGCATTACAGTGTGGGACTATTTGATTTGACAGGCAAACAGATTGTGAAGGAGCGGGTGGATTTTGAGCCGGAAAAGCAGCCCGGTGCAGAAGAAATCTTAAATCAGATTGCGGGGCGGATGCGCCTGTTGATTCAGCAGTATGGAAAGGACTCTGTGCTGGCTGCGGGGCTTGCAGTGCCAGGTCCATTTATAGCGAAAAAGAGCCGTATTGCGTTGATAACGGGTGCGGATATATGGAAAGATATTGAGTTGAAGGCGTTTTTTGACCGGGAGATGGATATCCCGGTGTTCCTGGAACACAACGCCAATGCCGGAGCCTATGCCCATATGTGGGATTTGAAGGAGGCCTATCATGATGACATTCTTGTTTACATTGCCGCCGGTCAGGGGATTGGCGCAGGAATTGTGATGAATGGCAGAATCTACGAAGGAGCGCTGGGGACGGCAGGTGAGATTGGACATATGACGATAGACAGAAACGGGAGACCATGTGCCTGCGGAAACAGGGGCTGCCTGGAACGCTATGCCTCCTCACTGGAACTTGTAAAAGCAGTGTATGGGGAGCGTGCCGGTATGGAAGGCTGTAATTTTGAGGATTTGGAGCAGCGAATAAGAAACGGTGATACAACCGATACAGAGCATTACCGCAGGGCATGCGAGAGCCTTGGCATCGGGATCATAAACATTATCAATGTGATCAACCCGGACCGGATTATTATCGGTGATGATATGGCACGTCCGAATCCGGAATTAATGGAACAGACTGTGCGGGAGACGGTGCAAAAGGGAATCCTGCCGGATGTCTGGGACGAGCTTACGCTTTCCATCAGTGCCTACCAGGGGGACCCCATCCTGACCGGTGCGGCGATCGTGGCGATTGACAGGGTTTTTGACAGTCCGGGACAGTTTATATAGAACTGAATATTGAATTATGCTGAAGCAGCATTAAGGTCATGGAACGTTTAATGACTTTTGTGCTGTTTTTTTGTTTGCTGATTCAGAAAGAAAAGATAGGAAAACACAAATAACCTATTGACATTTTTTCAAAAAATGTTATTGTTTAATAGAATATATTAATTAAATGAATTAATACATAAAATGAAAATAATATTAAGACCAATGAAAGGGGAAAGAAAATGAAATTTTTTGTTGACACAGCGAAGGTAGAGGATATCAAAAAGGCAAATGATATGGGGATTATCTGCGGGGTAACGACGAACCCGTCACTGATTGCAAAGGAAGGCAGAGACTTTGTGGAAGTTATCAAGGAGATCACTTCAATTGTAGACGGACCAATCAGCGGAGAAGTGAAAGCTACAACGACAGATGCCAAAGGTATGATCGAAGAAGGACGTGAAATTGCGGCAATCCATCCGAACATGGTTGTTAAAATACCAATGACTGTCGAAGGCTTAAAAGCGGTGAAGGTTTTGACTGCAGAGGGAATCAAAACCAATGTGACTCTGATATTCAGTGCGAACCAGGCACTTTTAGCAGCACGCGCGGGTGCTACTTATGTATCCCCATTTCTGGGGCGTCTCGATGATATCTCTCAGCCAGGAATGGACTTAATCAGGATGATTGCTGATATATTCCGTATCTCAGGGATTGAAACGGAGATTATTGCCGCCAGTGTGAGGAATCCGATTCATGTGATTGACTGTGCACTTGCAGGGGCGGATATCGCCACGGTTCCATACGGTGTATTGGAGCAGATGACAAAACATCCGCTGACTGATCAGGGAATTGAAAAATTCCAGGCGGATTATCGTGCTGTCTTTGGAGAGTAAGCTGGGAGGAGAGAGAAGATGGGGAATTATCTGGAATTAGAAAAAACGGCAAATGAAATCCGCAAAGGGATTGTGACGGCAGTACATAGCGCAAAATCCGGTCATCCCGGCGGCTCGCTGTCAGCAGCAGATCTATTCACCTGGCTCTATTTTAAGGAGATGAATATTGACCCGGAACATCCGGCAAAAGAAGACCGGGACCGGTTTGTGCTGTCCAAAGGCCATGTGGCACCGGGATATTATTCAACCTTGGCGAACCGGGGATTTTTTCCGGTGGAGGATTTGAAGACCCTGCGCCATACCGGCTCCTATTTACAGGGGCATCCGGACAGAAAGCATATTCCGGGTGNNGGTCTGGGAGGCTGCAATGTTTGCTGGTCATAGAAAACTGGATAATCTGGTGGTTATTATCGATAATAATGGGCTTCAGATTGATGGTCCCATTAATGAAGTCTGCTCTCCCTATCCGATTGACAAAAAGTTTGAGGCATTTAATTTCCATGTCATCAATATTGACGGGCATGATTTTGCACAGATAGAACGCGCGTTTGAGGAAGCAAAGCAGACGAAAGGGATGCCGACAGCCATTGTTGCGAAAACCATAAAAGGCAAGGGTGTTTCTTTCATGGAAGGCTCTGTGGCATGGCATGGTACGGCGCCCGATGACGCTCAGTATGAAATTGCCATGGCAGATTTGGAGAAAGCAGGTGAAGCGCTATGCCGGTGATAAAGGAAATGACTGCAAAGAAGATCGCCACCAGGGAAAGCTATGGCAACGCCCTANNTGCCGCAGGTCTGGCCGCCACGGGCAAGATACCGTTTACAAGCACCTTTGCCATGTTTGCGGCAGGCAGGGCGTTTGAGCAGGTCAGGAATTCCATCGGTTATCCCCACCTGAATGTGAAAATTGGAGCTACCCATGCAGGTATCTCTGTCGGTGAGGATGGGGCCACCCATCAGTGCAATGAGGATATTGCCTTGATGAGGACGATTCCGGGGATGGTTGTGCTCTGCCCGTCGGATGACATTGAGACGAAAGCAGCGGTAAGGGCAGCGGTGGAATATGAAGGACCGGTTTATATGCGGTTTGGACGTCTGGCGGTTCCTGTAATCAACGATACGCCGGATTATACGTTTGAACTGGGAAAGGGCGTTGTGCTGCGTGAGGGAACGGATGTGACCCTGATTGCCACCGGGCTTGAAGTGTCGGAAACGCTTGCTGCAGCAAAAAGGCTGGAATCCGATGGGATTTCAGCGAGAGTCATCAATATCCATACCATCAAGCCATTGGATGAGGAGCTTGTCTGCAGGGCAGCGAAGGAGACCGGGAAGATTGTCACGGTTGAAGAGCATTCAGTTGTTGGCGGACTGGGAAGCGCTGTCTGTGATGCTGTATGCAAAGAATACCCGGTGCCGGTGAAGAAAATAGGAATCCAGGATGTGTTCGGTGAGTCTGGACCGGCAAAGGAATTATTGCAGAAATATCAGTTGGATGAGATGGGAATATACCGTCAGGCGCTGGAGTTTGTCAAAGGAATTTAAAAATAAAAGCGGAAGAGAAACCGGATGGGTTTTCTTCCGCTTTTANNAGATCAAGGTATCTCCATAACGTTTGATTGAGAGCAAATCGTTTGCTTCGCCATCCATACAGAAAAAGTTTTCACCAAAATCGTTAACTAAATCCGTTTCGGCACAGTCTGTATTATATTCTATGCCAACCTCACCGCCGACGAATAAATTATGATGAATCTGATTGCGGGCACTGCGCTGTACAACAATCTGCACGGGATTATCCACAAAGGTATTATTGCGGAAAATGCAGTCCTCAGTCCGACCAAGATCGGCATCATAACCGCCAAATGCCAGCCCGCAATATCCCTGACAGTATGCTATGATGTTATCGTGTACCTCTACACCCGACACGTGAAACAATGGATTGTCCTTGGGGCTATGTTCCGTTGCAACTTCAATGCCAATGTCGCAGCTGAAGATGAAGTTATTGTAAATTTCGATGTTCTGGCCTCCATCCACATAGATGCCACCGGCACAGAGGCTATAACCCGTACCTTCCCGATAGGCGTTATTTCCAAAAGTGCTGATTGCATAAACCACATTACCGTAGCACTTGCCGTTACGGGCAAAATCCACATCATAGGGATTGCCTTTATAGTCATCTCTGTGCCTGGCAGTACCCTCAAATCCGATCATGTCAATGCCGATATTATTGTTATTGTGAATCTGATTGTTGCGGATTGTGAAACCGTCTATGTTACCGTTGAAAACAGTGGACTCGCTGGAATCGCAGCGGCAGTCAAAAACCTCGCAGTTTTCCATTGTAATGTTTTTGACCGGCGCCTTGTAGTTGGCGGCATAAACACAGATTCCGTGGGTGCCGTTTATGTCATGCACTACGCAATTTTGAATCATGATATTTTCAAGTGTTTTTTCACCCTGATCCGGTGTACTTTCATAATAGATCCCATGGGTACCCCCAACAACCTCCAGACCGGAAATTACGAGATTGTCAACGTTTATCAAATGAATGCCAATATCATTCGTGCTCTGAATGACAGGTTTCTCTCCTTCGGCTGCGCGGATGGTTACCGGAGCCTTCTCTGTCCCCGAGCATTGGGCATTCACCTCAAACGGTTGATACGTACCTGCGTGGATGGAAATTGTCATACCGGGCTTTACTGCTGCAAGCGCGTCCGGAATGGTGGTAAAAGGGTGTATATCACTGCCGTCGGCGGTTTTATCATCGCCATCGGTTGAAACGTGCAGCACACTATCTGCAGGAACAATGCCTGGCGATGCATAGGGTTTACCTTCCGCGGGATCACATCCAATTAGACATATACCGCAGAGAACCGAAAGTGCTATATTCTTTACATATTTCATAGATATTATCTTACTCCTTCAAATGATCGCGTGCCTGAGTGTTGGTAAAATAATCCAAAGCCATAGGAAGATAGAAATTATCTTCCTATGGCTTTTTAATTGGCAGAATCCCATGATNNATACCCGTTAATCCTCGCCAAGAGCAGATCGACTGCAACCATGCCGATTTCCTTTGTAGGAATTTCAATTGTGGTCAGAGGAGGATTGGAATATTTGGATATTTCGATATTGGACAACCCGATAACTGCTACTTTGTCCGGTACGGATATTCCCATATTATACAGGCTGCTTAAGGCGGCCATGGCCATTAAATCACTGGCTACAAAAAAAGCAGTGGGAGAATCTTTTTTCTGATAGAGCTGGCTGACCTTCTCCATGCAGAGGTTCTCATCCCAGGCACAATCAATAATCCAGTCAGAATTTACCGGCAGGCCGGCAGCATGCAGAGAGGCGTAATAGCCCCGGTACCTCTGGCTGGATTTTATATTGCCGCTCATGCCACTGCCGCCGATAAAGCCTATCTTTTTATGCCCCTTGTCAATTAAGTGCTGCACTGCCACACTGGCTACCCTGTAATGGTCATAACCTACATTGTCGATATCCTCCCACCAGGTATCGATTCCGACAATGTTTGGAACCTGATTTCGTATGAACTGGTAGATTTCACTGTTGAGTGATTCCATCAGAATCAGACCAGAGACAGGATTGCCAAAGGCGCTGTATAAGGCCTTTTTATCCTCCAGCTCGGCACCGGTCTTAATAAAGGTAAGTTCATATCCGTTGTTTTGAAGCTGTTCCTCTACACCGGACAGGATGGACATAAAATATGGGTCGTTATATTTGTTTTTTGTTACGCTTAGGACACAGCCTATTTTTACAAGCGCATTGCCTGGATGGGCTTTATTGTCACCTGAGGAAGGGTTTGCGGGGGATTTCACTGTATAGTTCAATTCTGTAACAGCCTTCCATACCCGGGACCGGGTTTCGTCGGTCATTTTGTATTGGGTATCGTTATTTAATACCCGCGATACAGTAGCTATTGACACCTTTGCCAGATTGGCTACATCTCTGATTGTGCTCAAATTAGTTTGCCCCCTTAATCACAGCTTGTGGATTTTTTGTTTAGTGTGTTTACGTAAAACATGCATATTACATACAGTTAAATTATAATGATATTTTACTGATTTTGTCAATACTTAATTTTCTTACCACCGAGCGGTATTTCTGGAAAAATCACCCCGATTAGAGGATTTTTATTATAGAATACCGGAATATTTCCGTATGAACTTATGAAATGAAAGGTTTAAGTAAAACAAACCTTTTAATGATAAGCAAAGTTATTTGTAAAATTTTTTACAATAATTTTTATAATAATTTTAAAAATAGTATTTACACAGGGCAGGGCAAATGTTATAATCCAGCTATAAGGTTTAGTAAACAAACGTAACAAAAAGTAACAAAAATGAAGGCAATAATAAAAAGAACCTGACTAGTTTTAACAGAAATATCTATGCAGAGCAGCAAAACAGAAGGGGAGTGTTGGGATGAAAAGTGTCCATTGCCATAAGTGTGCAAAGGAATTAAGCAATAACGAGATTGCTCTTAACCTTAAGCTGTTAGGAAAGCATATCGGGACGTTGCACTGTTATCAATGTTTATCGGAGTACCTCTGCTGTGATACTGTCAGACTGCAGGAGCTGGCAGAACAGTATAAAAGCAGCGGCTGCCTCTTATTTCAAACAAATTATACAGCCTAAGGAGATAAGCCTATGAGTNNAATTGACGCACTCCTTGAAAATCCGGGGATTGGCTTTATTGCAGCTCCGGGTTTGATGGAACCGACAGGGCCAATACATGATAATCGGGGCAATCCGGTGGATAAATACAAATTTACCGATAGCAGCAGAACCTGGAATCATCCCGACAGCAGGATTACCTACTGTGGAGTCCGATGGAGAGATTTGGAGGTTGAAAAGGGCAGATACCGGTGGGATATCCTTGAGAAAAAGCTGGAGGAGGCAAAAGCATCAGGCTGTACGGCAATTGTACGCTGCTCTCCCTATGCATTGGCTAAAGAGGACGATATCCCGGATTGGTTTCGCAGGGAATGCCAGGAGGAACCGGAATTTCCCTTTTGGAGAGTTGATCCCCTGCATTCTCCCTATGTTACATACTGGTCTAAGTTTATTGCGGAATTTGCAGAACATTTTGACGGCCATCCGGTAATAAGCTCAGTGGATATGGCACTGGTAGGGGCCTGGGGCGAAGGCGGAGGTACCGAGTTTCTTGAAGAGGAGAGCATCAGGCAGATGGTAGGTGCTTATATCGACAATTTTAAAATAACACCGCTGCAGGCGCTTCTGCATGATCCAAAGTCGGTAAAGATTATTCGGGAAAGAAGGGAAAATATAGGCTTTCGAGTGGATTGCCTGGGAGATATGGGAGGTTTCCATCAGGAAGAATGGTCCCATATGCTGGATTTTTATCCGGAAAATATTTTCAACTTTGAAATGGAGGATGCATGGAAAAAGGCACCGGTGGTATTTGAAGCCTGCTGGCACATGAATGACTGGTACCTCCAGGGCTGGGATATCGATTATATTATAGAGGAATCCTTAAAGTGGCATATCTCCTCCTTTAACAGCAAGGGCACTACCGTCCCTGAGGAATGGAAGGAGAGTGTTAAAAGGTGGCTCAATAAAATGGGATACCGCTTTGAATTAAGAAAGCTCACGTATAATCCGGTGGTAAAAAAAGGAGAAGGCTTCCGAATCAGAGGATTGTGGGCCAATACCGGTGTTGCTCCTATTTATCACAGGTATCCTCTGGTAGTCCGCCTGAAAAATGAGAAGGAAGTCATCAGCCTTACCAGTAAAACGGATATCAGAAACTGGCTGCCGGATATGGATATCCTTTGGGAAGAAGAGNNAGGCCGGTGAGTATTCTCTGGAAATAGGAATCGAAACCGGGATACCGGAACTTGGAAATATAAAGCTGGCAATTGAAGGCTTAAAAGACGGTTACTATTGTTTCGGTAAAATAATCGTAGAATAGAGGGAAGAGCATGGGACGTTTATCGTATGGATTCAAAGAATGTGTGGATTACTGCGGCTTTGACAATCTGCCTGAGGGGCTGGAGCAATTCTATGCCGGTTACCCAGGGGAAGATGACAGCCATTTTATAGAAAGGAGATTTTTAAAGGAAGTGTTTGAGAAATTCAACCTTCCGGAGAAGAAGCAACAGCTGTTGATAAAAGCGGCAGAAGCAGTGGAAGGGGACCCAAGACTGTTTCATTTCTCCAAATTCCTGGTATGGGATATGTGCTCTGCCAGAAACCGCTGTGACGTGGATAACTATAAAAATATGACTCCTGTGTGCATGGCAGAGTACGGAGAGCTTTATTCTTTCCTTATTCTGCTGGCCTGTGTGGTTCCTTCCATAAAGCTTTTAAAGGAACGGGGCGTTCCGGAGNNATAAAATCCCAATTAGAGAAACTGGTTCGGGATGATGTAAGCGTAAGTGATTTTCCCTGGGATATGAACTTTTATACCTGCTCCATCTTTCTTATGGACCGGTTCCTGTTTATTCCTTGCCGCTTTGGCGATACATTTACCATGTACCGGAATAAGGTTTCCGGGAAGGTAACGGCCCTAAAGCATGGCGGAGAGGAATTCCGCAGGGACGGGCAGTTAAATGGAATAAACGGAGTTTATGATAAGGCAGGAGCCTTTACCTCCCTCTGGCAGGAGACGGAGGAGGAGATTACCGCAAATCCCATCAATCCCATGGGCTTTGTGGAGAGGGATCCCGTAACACTGTTAAAGAAAGAATGGGACGAAGCCTTAAGCCAGGGGGATATGCTTCTGGCGCTCCATGTGCCTTCCGGACCGGGATATAACCCTGAGAGACTTAAGAATTCCATGGTGCTGGCGCTGGAGTTTTACAAGACTTATTTTCCGGAACTGCCGGTCAAAGGCTTTTGGAGTGAAAGCTGGCTGTATGATTCAAGACTGTCGCTGGTGCTTGATCATGATACCAGCAATATTATAAAGGTCCAGCGTCAATTTTATCTATATCCGATCCAGGAGGGAGATGCCATGCTTCGGTATGAGGTATTTGGTGATTGGAAAGCCGATGAAACAAAGGTGGAGCTTAAGAGCTCCCTGCAAAAAGCGGCTGCTGCTTATATGGCAACAGGAGCGCGTTTTAATAACCTGAGTATGGTGGTTCTAAAGGAAGAAGCGGATCAAACGGATCAAATGCCTTATATCACACAGGAAGACATTGCACGCTTTTTACAGATTGCTGACAGCCATTTAAAATAAGGAGGAGTTGCCCATGGGTAAATATGCACTGGAACATTACAGTCCCTATGAGACTTATAAAATACGGCCGATGCCCCTTTCTAAGGCAACAGTTAATCCTGGCAGAGGGCAGTACCAGATAGTAGAACTCACCTGGGAGGAGCTGGAACCTCATCGGGGTAAATATGACCTAAACCGGTTAAAAGAAGCTCTTGCAGAGGTACATAATCCGGTCCTTACCATAAAGCAGGTACTTCCTTCCTGGTTAAAGAAGGACTCAGACGAAGGTTTTATACACTTAATCAGGAGAGTTGCAAGCGCCCTGAATAATAAAAAGCTTATTGGTGTTGCGGTTTCCACGGAAGATAGCAGCCAGGGAATCTGGAATGCTTATCTGGAAGCCTTTGAGGGCCTCCCATTACTGGTTAGCCTTGAGCAGGAGGCCTTGCTGAGGTATCTAAAGGATCATGAATACCCTTTTGGCCTTATTGTAAATTGCTGCGAAGATAACTGGATCAGCTGCTGTGAAAAATTTGCCGGGTACCGGCTTCAAAATACCTGGCAGCAGATGCCGGTNNCAAATAGAAGAGGAGAGCCCTGGAGAGAATGTCCGCCGGGAAAGCTTGCGCTGGCATGCCGGTCTCTCAAACCGTCTCATGGATATGGGTTATGACTTTACCATAAGAAGATTGACCTATCCAAAGAAGATCGCATCAAAGGGAGCTCTCCCCCTCCGATTTTGGTTTGTAAATAGGGGCAGTGCGCCCTGTTACCTTGATTACAGCTTAAGGCTTCGTCTGGAAATGGAAGGGGAGCAGCAGGAATTTGTCTTAAACATTGACAAAGGTGCCTGGAAGGTTGGGGATATTACCCACAATGAGATTCTTTCCTTACCGATACTGTCCCTTGGTGAATACGGTTTGTCAGTTGGGATTTTCTTTGCTGATGAAAGCCCCATGGAGCTGGATATCCAGTTGGAGGAAAAGGACGGTTATTACAGGCTGGGAACGGTGGAGGTGTGTAAAGACACGGCAGTGGATTTGGCACATGCATGGGATGATTTCTATCCCGATGGATATTATCCGCTGGAGGACCCGCAGCTTCCCGATTGATTGGATGGACGACAGAAAATGATAGCAGGAGGAAAGAAAATTGAAAATAGCATTAGTTGGTGCAGGACAGCGGGGAATGATTTATTCCAAGCACGCCTATGAAACAAAAAAGGCAGATATTGTTGCGGTGGTGGAGCCGGAGGATGAAAGAAGGGCAGCCGCGGCGGAAAAATTCGGTATTCCGTCTGAAATGCAGTTTGAAAATATAGAGGATTTTTACCGAAAGGGCAGGATTGCCGATGCCGTTATCATTGCATCCATGGACCAGGACCATTACCAACAGGTTCTGGCAGCTCTGGAGCTGGGATATGATATTCTTCTTGAAAAGCCCATATCTCCCAATCCAAAGGAATGTCTTATGATTCAGGATAAGGCAAATCAGAAGGGCTGCAAGGTTATTGTGTGCCATGTGCTCAGATATACGAATTTTTTTGCGGCAATTAAAGAGATCATCGACAGCGGCGAGTTGGGGAAGGTAATTACCATCCAGCATAATGAGAATGTTGGAAATTACCACATTGCCCATTCCTTTGTCAGAGGAAATTGGAGAAGAAGTGATTTATCCAGCCCCCTGGTGATGCAAAAATCCTGCCATGACATGGATATCCTTGCCTGGCTGGTGGGCAGTGAGGTGAAAAAAATAGTTTCCTTTGGTAGTTTAAAATANNAAAGAAGAAAGTGCACCAAAGGGCAGCTCCGATCGCTGCCTGACCTGTAAGGCTGCCGGAGACTGCCGCTTTGATGCCCGCAAGGCTTACTTACCGATCGTGGGAAGCTGGCCGGCTGCGGTACTTACCCAGGACCAGACGGAAGAAGGGATAAACAAAGCTTTGGCTGAAGGCCCCTATGGACGTTGTGTATACCGCTGCGACAACGACGTATGCGACAACCAGGTGGTATTAATCGAATTTAAGAATGATGTAACGGTCAGCTTTAATTTAAGCGGTTTTACGAATAAAATTAGCCGGACAATCAAGGTTATGTGCGAAAATGGGGAAATCAGAGGAGATGACAGTCTGAACCAGATTGAGGTTACAAAATTTGCCTCCAATGCAACTGATGCTTTTGAGCAGAGAATCATCCATACTGGTCAGCCCCAGGGAGGCCATGGAGGAGGAGATGTGGCCCTGATGGATGATTTTATCAGTCAGATGGAAGCACACAGCAATAACAGCAGATCCTCTATAACCCAATCAGTAGAAAGCCATGTGATGGCTTATGCGGCGGAGCAGTCCAGAATTACCGGCGAAATAATTGATGTGGATGCATTAAAAAGCCGGCTGCGAAACTCTTAAAAAACGGAAAAGAGTGGTGAAGAGTGATGAAATCAAAAAGAATCCAAAAGGAAGCACCGGGGCCTAAAGAAGACCGGAAAAAAGAATTCCTGCGTGAAATAAAAAGAAACAAGGGCCTGTATCTTATGTGTATGCCTGCTCTGATTGTACTGGTTATGTTTTGCTACATTCCTTTTGCAGGAACCTGGATGGCATTTACCGACTTCAATGTAATGGATGGTATCTTTGGAAGCAAGTTTGTAGGCTTGAATAACTTTAAGTATTTCTTTTCCGAGAGCAGCATGGGCTGGCGGGTAACTTATAACACACTGTTTATCAATTTCTTTGGAATCATACTGGGTCTGATTGTTCCAATCAGTATTTCCATATTTTTCAATGAAATCAGGAGCAATGTCTTTAAGAAACTGACACAAAGCTTTATGTTTTTTCCGTATTTCCTTTCCTGGGTCGTAGTAGGTACGATTATCTACGGATTTTTTTCCACCGACGTTGGCGTTATCAACAATATGCTGCGATCATTGGGAATGGATCCGGTGAAGTGGTATGCGGAACCCAAGTACTGGAAGGGCATCATAATTACTGCCAGCATGTGGAAGTGGAGCGGATACAGCTCCATCATTTACATGGCAGCCATGGCGACTTTCGACGGTTCCTTATACGAGGCTGCAAAAGTGGATGGTGCAAACAAGTTCCAGAGAATTTTGTATCTCACCATTCCGATGCTGAAACCGACGGCCGTTGTACTGACCCTTATGAGTATCGGACGTATTTTCTACGGTGATTTCGGCATGATCTACGGTATTGTAGGCAACAATCCGGTATTGATTGATGCGGTAACCGTAATTGATACTTATGTATATCAGAGTATGAGAACCCTGGGCTTTTCCTATGCAACCGCAATTGGACTGTTCCAGTCGGTGATGGGACTGATCCTGGTATCCGTTGCCAACCGGTTAGCAAAAAAATATAATGACGGGGAGGGATTATTTTAATGAGAAAAAGCAAATCATTCGGCGATCATCTGGTAACGATCCTTGCTTATTTGTTTATTGGCTTATTCGGGCTGCTTTGTCTGTATCCACTTGTTCTTACCTTAGGTGTGTCCCTCTCCTCGGAACATGAAATTGTCATGCATGGTTATTCTGCTATTCCGCAGAAATTTACCCTTAATACATACATTTATATTTTTGCAAACAGTGGCATGAGGATTTTAAAGTCTTACGGAGTCACCATTTTTGTTACGGTTGCCGGAACCGTTGGAGCTATGATCATTACCAGTATGATTGCCTTCGCGTTATCGATTAAGAGTTTAAAGTACCGTAATGTCATTGCCTTTTTATGTAACTTCACCATTGTATTTTCCGCGGGCCTCATTCCCTGGTATGTGGTTTGTGTGAATTACTACGGATTAAAGAATAACATTCTGGCACTGATTCTTCCTTCTATTTTCAGTGTCTGGAACATGTTCCTTATGAGAACCTACTTTTCAAGCATTTCGCCTTCCTTATACGAGGCGGCTAAAATTGACGGAGCAAGTTATATGCTTATTTATTGGCGGATTGCACTTCCCCTCAGTAAAACGGCAGTGCTTACCGTAGGCCTTATGTATGCCCTGCAGTACTGGAATGACTGGTGGAATGCCCTGATTTTTATTAATGACAAGGATTTGTTTCCTCTCCAGTATTACCTCTACACAATTCTTTCAAATGTAAATGCCATTAGTTCGGGGCGTATTCCTTCCGGCGCTGCCGCAGGAATCACACTGCCCTCTGAAACGATGAAAATGGCAGTTACGGTTATAACCATAGGTCCGATTATCTTCTTATATCCCTTTGTACAAAAATATTTCGTACAGGGTATTATGACAGGTGCAGTCAAGGAATAAACCCTGTAGTAAAAATCATTGGTAGGCCAGGAGAAAGGCTTAACATAAACCAAAAGGAGGGTATTGCAATGAAAAGACTATTGATACTGACGGCTGCCGTGATAATGGCAACCGGTTTGCTTGGGGGATGCAGCAGTAAGGGAGAATCGAAAGAAAGCACTAAAACCCAAACCGTAACGATTCTTTATCCCGGTGATGAGAGTGATAGAATGTCAGAATTTATGAGTAATGAGTTTGCCGAGAAAATGAAAGAGGATTTAGGCATTAAGGTGGAAATGGTTTATACTCCATGGGACCAGTATTGGGAACAAAAAGATATTATGCTGGCAGCCCAGGAGCCAATCGACCTGTATTGGGACGGACTTCCCGATCTTGCTACCATTGTAAATAAGAAACAGGCTGCTGTGCTGAATGACTTAATTGACAAATATGGCCAGAATTTGTTAAAGGTGCTTCCCCAAGAGCAATTAAAGGGCGCTACCATTAACGGAGAGGTTTATGGCATACCCTCCGCTTATGCACCTTCCTCCGGAATGTTCCAGATGGTCTGCGTCCGCCAGGATATTCTGGAAGCCTGCGGTATGACGGAGATTAAGACGACAGAGGATTTGAAATTATTTGCAGAAAAGGNNAAAAAAATTGTATCCGGAAATGAAAGGGCCGGCAGACCCCATCTTTAAGCCCCTGACCAGATATTTTGCCGATGAGCAGCTTACCTGGTGCGCCAATGAAGATGCCGTTGTATATGGTGATACCACAAATAAGGTTTATGATTACTATGAAACCGATGCTTTCAAGAAGGTTGCACAGTATAACCGCCAGATGTATAACGAAGGCTTATATTCCGATGATCTGACTACCAAATATAATGAGAGGGATTCCCGTATGCAGACAGGGCTGTACCTGTGGGTAGAGGGCTCTCTCGGCAAAGAAAATGAGGTTATCAGCAGTGTGAAAGCAAATGCTCCAGATGCCAGGTTAAAGAGCTATATCCTGAAACCGGAGGAACCCCGCTATATTATAGCTACCGGCGGTGAAGTCCTTTGCATACCACAGACGGCACCCAATCCGGAAGGAGCAATGAAATTCATTGACTGGCTCTACTCTTCACAGGATAATTACCTGATGGCTTTATACGGCGTGAAGGGGAAGGATTATGATATCGTTGACGGTAGAATTAAAAAGCTGGTAAATGATGAGTTCTTCTATGAATGGATGTTCCGTAACAAGAATTATCAGTNNCCAGAGCTACATAGATACCTATGAAAGCTGGGACGATAAGGCAGTCACCTCCAATATGCTTGGCTTCCGTTTCAATAACGAAAAGGTAAAGGTAATTGAAACTGCAATCAAAGAGGTGGCAGGAAAGCAGATGGCACCGATTCTCTACGGTTTCGTAGATTTTGATACAGAGTATCCCAAGGCTTTGGAGGCACTGAAAAAAGCAGGCATTGATGAATACGTGGCAGAGGTGCAGAAGCAGATGGATGAGTTTCAGGCTTCAAAGAATAAATAAACATGCCACAGCATTCAAAGAGGGCGAAGCATTCATTGCTTTCGCCCTCTTGATTATCCATTAGGCAGGGGCAGACGGTACGGTTAATGGCGGGTGTAGCCTGTTCATTTCACCATTGACGGAGACGATTGGCCCTGCTGCTCCTTACGGTTAGTTTGCTCATCATCATCTTTGCTCAATAATGCGGCTATTTTATCGCTCTAACGTTTGCCTTAGTTTTTGCCGCACCATTTCCAAATCATCATCGCAAAGTACCGGCATGAAATCAAACAATTTTTCTGGTTCAAAGTCCCACCATTGAAGTTTAAGCAGCAATTCAATGAGTTCTTCGTCAAAACGCCTTTTAATAGGCTTGGCTGGGTTTCCGCCCGCTACGGTATAGGGTTCTATGTCTTTCACCACCACGGAATAAGCAGCAATAATCGCCCCGTCACCAATTTTCACGCCGGGCATGATGACACTATCCCGCCCTATCCACACATCGTTGCCGATCACGGTGTTTCCCTTAAAAGGAAGTTGGGAGAGGTGGGGCGGGGTATTTTCCGCCCATGCACCGCCAAAAACATTGAATGGATAAGTGCTGATACTGCTTATACGATGATTGGCACTGCCCATGATAAATTGCACGCCACTGGCAATTGAACAAAACTTGCCGATATATAAGCTGTCTCCAAATTCTGGCCAGTTAAATAATACATTGCTGCGTTCAAACGCAGTCGGGTCAACCGGGTCATCATAATAAGTGTAATCCCCAACAAAAATATTGGGGGCAGTAATCACGTTTTTTAAGAAACATGATGTTTTGTATTCATTTGGAAAAACCACATTTGGGTTTGGTATATTGTTCATAAAAAGCTCCTATTCTATTTATTATCACCTCCGAACGTATTTTGCGGTTCCGTGGCTATCGCTCTTTTTTTACGCATTTCTTTCATTGCATATTCTCCTTACTTGCAGTGACGAATCTATTCATTATTTGCCATTACGTACTGCATAAACTAAAAACAATGTTATTGTTTTCGGTGGTTAAATTGTATCATAATATGATTTATTTTTCCACCTCATTCCGTGGCTATACATGGATCATCATTTTCAAAAAAATAGAGTGATTGGGAAAAAAATGTCCTCACTGTTTTTAGAACAGTGAGGACATTTTTTTATTATAAAATATTTTCATCTAGGAGTATGAGATAAAATTATGTTGCTGCCCATATTTCAATTTCTAATTTTATCTCTTCTAACCCTAAGGCATTTACATAAGCAACAGTCATCGAAGGGAAAGGCTTACCAAAAAAATCTTCATATATTTTATCAAAGTATTCCCAGTCAATATTTTCTGTTGACCATATATTAACCTTAATAACGTTATCTGGTGTTAAATCTATACTCTTTAATAGATTTGAAATATTTGAAAATGTATTGTTTACNNAATTAAATTCTATAGGAAAATTACCGTCTAAATCTGCTCCGACTTGACCAGAAAATGTGTAAAATGTTGCATTAGGCTCTATTTTTGTTATGTGAGTATAATTACCTACTGCCTTACTTTCTCTTGAAGAATCTAATCTACTAACTACATTATTATTCATTTTATTTAAACCTTTCTGTCTTGGGATAAAATAATTTCTACCACTATATATTGTTTATAATAAATAGTTATCCATTGATAGAAATTTATTTATCAAAGACAGAGATGGAATATCTATTGTTTTCAATGCTTCTAGTATATAAAAAATTTTCCATTCCAACACCTCCTCTATAAAAGTGTATATGTTAAAGAGAATTTTGTCAATGGAAGTTATGCGGTTATAGAAGGCTGTTTGAGTATTCTTAATAAATGGGAAAAATTGGTGGAAATAGCACAAGCGGAGTGGACTTGTGTTATAAAAAACTAAACAAATACTAAGAGATTAGAATTTGTTTATAAAGTGCATATTTATAATGACAAAAGCAAAGAATATCATGTGTGTTGTGTTTTCATTATGAAATGAGGGGCTATATGAATATATTAGAAAGAAAGATATTTGAATCAGTACCAGGTAAACAAGTGACATTAGCACATATTATAGCAAATCCAGATGATCGAATCTTTGAGAAATTAGGCTTGAATGAAGATAAGTATCATGCAATTGGTATTTTAACCATAACCCCACCAGAGGTTTCAATCATCGCCGTAGATATAGCCAAAAAGACTGCACCTATTAAAATAGGATTTGTTGATAGGTTCAGTGGGTCTGTATTTATCCTAGGGGATGTAGCCGCTGTACAATCTGCTATAGAACAGGTTGTTATTTATTTAAGTGAATTTATGCAGTTTTCTGTCCCCAAAATAACAAGAACATAATAGGTAGGTATAGAAAATGAAGAAAATCATGTTAATTGGATCAGTTGGAAGTGGGAAAACCACCCTTTGCCAAAGGATTCAAGGAGAGATCCTTAAATATAAAAAAACGCAATCAGTTGAATTCTATTCTCAGATGATTGACACACCGGGTGAGTTTGTATTGCATAGAAGATTCTATAGCGCTTTACAAATGATGGCTGCTAGTTCAGATATCATTGGATTCGTTTGTAACGTGACAGAACAAAGCCAGACATTTTCACCCTATTTTGCACAAAATTTTACAAAGCCATGTATAGGAATTATTACAAAGATAGATTTAGCATCAAACGAAGAAGCCATTATAAATGCGGAGAAAAGATTAGAATTAGCAGGTGTTGAGAAAATTTTTCGACTCTCTGCTGTTGAAGATAAAGGAGTGGCAGAGTTGATTGCCTATCTTTCTAAGGAGGAATAATAAATTTGCAAATTTATACTAGAACAGGTGATAAAGGATATACTAGGATAATCGGCGGTATTCAATTAGCAAAAGATAGTGAACGTATTAAAGCATATGGAACTATTGACGAATTAAATAGTTTTGTAGGTTATGCTATTACACTTATAAAAAACAATGATTCTTTGAAAAAGGAATTAACACAGATCCAACAGTGTTTATTTGATTGTGGCAATGATTTAGCAACTCCAAAAGGAAAAGGAACATACCGGGTTACACCTGCTTTAACGGAGTGGATTGAAAAATGTATTGATGCCCATGTAGATATTACTCCGGAAGTGGAATCTTTTATTTTGCCAGGCGGTTCACAAGCAGCGAGTATTTTGCATATTTGCAGAACAATTGCCAGGAGAGCAGAAAGAGAGATCGTAACGTTCCAATGGACGAATGATATGAATGAAGAAGTTTTGATTTTTGTTAACCGCTTATCTGATTACCTTTTTTCCGTAGCGCGTGTTGCTAATGTAAATGAAGGCATAAAAGATGTGCTTTATGAAAGAAGTGGGAAAGTATTCCATATAGATTTGAAAAAAGAGGATTTATAAAATTAATCATACATTTTTTCTGAATTAAGTGACTATTTTTTAATGAATTTTTTTATTAGGAAGGAGGAGAAGTATGCTATGCAAGAAATAAGATTTGGAACAACATTGTACGTTGGTGACGAAAGCTTGAAACGATTATCAGATTTCAAAAATGAGAAGATTTTGATAGTAACAGATTCTTTTATTGCTTCATCAGAGTTACTTTCACATATTAAAAGTTATATTGATAGCAGCACTGAAACAATGGTGTTTTCTGAAGTCATTCCAGATCCCCCAATTGATAACATTGTTGCCGGGTTAGAATCCAGCAAAGGTTTTTCGGCCACAATTTTATTAGCAATAGGCGGTGGCTCTGCTATCGATGCAGCAAAAGCTATGCTCTATTTTGGTAAATTGACTGATCGATTTCGTGGGATACGATTTGTCACGATTCCTACAACTAGTGGAACGGGTTCAGAGGTTACGAATTTTTCGATTATCACTGATGATGAAAAGGGAACAAAATATCCTTTGATTACGGATCAAATATTGCCAGATGAAGCAATTATAGATTCTGGTCTTGTTGCAGGTTTACCACCTAAGCAAACTGCTGATACGGGCATTGATGTTCTTACTCATGCGATAGAAGCTTATGTTTCCACTAGTGCCAATGATATCTCTGATGCCTTAAGTGAAAAAGCAATATGTTATGTATTCACTTATTTAGAGCGGGCTTATAAAGATGGAAATGATAAAGTAGCACGTGAAAAAATGCATATGGCATCAACAATGGCTGGAATGGCCTTTAACACAGCCTCATTAGGGCTAAATCATGGGATAGCACATGCAGCAGGAGCACGTTGGCATATACCGCATGGAAGAATAAATGGTATCTTATTACCAAATATTATTCGTTATAATGCAGGAATTATTGAAGGAGATTACCGTAAAAATAATTCCCCTGTTGCAAATCGTTATGCTGAAATAGCTAAATTCTTAGGATTAAATGCAGGAAATGCACAAATGGGTGTACGAAGTTTAGTGAACGCAATCCTTGCACTTGAAAAGACACTTTCCATTCCAAAGAGTCTTTCTGAATGGGGAGTGAACAAGGAACAATTTGAATCAGATAAAAATGTAATAGCAGAAGCTGCTCTTGCAGATCGTTGTACAGCAACAAACCCTATTGTTCCAACGAAAGAGGATATAATTAGTGTTCTAGGGAAATCATTTAAATAAATTATGATTAAATGAGGTGATTACTTGGATGTAAATGAGAGAATTATACAGGAATATGTTCCTGGTAAACAAATCACCGTTGCACATGTTATTGCAAAACCTGATTCAGAACTATATCAAAAGGTTGGAATAGCACAATCTGGAAATGAAGCATTCGGTATTTTATCTATAACACCGAGTGAAGCATCAATTATTGTTGTAGATATAGCAACAAAAGCCGCTGAAATTGAAATTGGTTTTGTTGACAGATTTTCTGGTGCAGTGGTTATAATAGGGGATGTTTCCTCGGTTAAGATTGCTTTAGAAAACATTTTAGAAATCATGGAAAGTCTTTTGGATTTTACTGTCGTACCTTTATCCAGCACTTAATGAAACATATTCAAAGGGAGTAGATAAGATGACTGAAACTTTATTAAGCGTTGGTATTGATATTGGAACATCAACAACACAATTAATTTTATCAGAACTTTCAATTGAAAATATAGCATCAGTTTTTACAATTCCAAGGGTTTCCATTAAGGATAAAAAGGTGATATTTAAAAGTGATATTATCTTTACTCCTATATTAGAAAACAATTTAATAGATTCCGATGGTATCAAAGCATTTGTAGAGCAGCAATACAAAAAAGCAGGAATTACAAAATCAGATATCCAGACTGGGGCAGTCATTATAACTGGGGAAACAGTTCGAAAGGAGAATGCCCAGGCAGTTGCTAAAGCTTTAAGTGGCTTTGCCGGAGATTTTGTTGTGGCAACGGCTGGTCCTGATTTAGAGAGTATTATCGCCGGGAAAGGAGCAGGAACTTATTCCTATTCTGAAAGCCAATACACAACAGCGGTAAACTTTGATATAGGAGGCTGGACAACAAATCTGGCAGTATTTAACAATGGAGATGTTGAGGATACGGCTTGCTTTGACATTGGAGGCCGCTTGATAAAGGTGGATACAAGTGAAATCATTCGTTATATATCACCCAAAGTGAAGGAAATCATTAAAAGAGAAGCTTTAGAAATTCATCTAAATGAAAAGATAAATCTAAAGGAATTAGATAAACTTTTAGATATATTTGTACAAGTACTGGAAAATAGCATTGGATTAGGGAATAAGAGTCCTTATTTTGACTTGTTGATAACCAACAAACCATTGAACACAAAGCTTCAAATTAAATGTATATCATTTTCTGGTGGCGTAGCAGATGGTATTACAAAAGAAAATTTACAAAATCCGTTTAAATATGGTGATATTGGACTTTTGTTAGGTAAGAAAATAAGTGGTTCCCTTCTTATGACTGCCCTTAAGTTGATTCCAACTGTAGAAACCATTCGTGCAACAGTAGTTGGAGCAGGATCACACACCACTGATGTTTCCGGGAGTACAATCACCTATAAAGAGGATATACTTCCACTTAAGAATATCCCCATATTACAGTTATCTAAAGATGATGAAAGTGCCGATAATAGTGGGAATTTAGGGAGTATTATTGAAGAAAAAGTAAAATGGTTTATGGTAGATGGAGAAGTACAAACGATTGGATTAGGGATAGAAGGTGCACATAGCCCTTCCTTCCAGTTTATTCAAGGCCTGGCAAAAGAAATGATAAAAGGTTTAGATTTGTTGATTAAGGAGAAATTGCCACTTGTTATTATAGTAAAAGAAGACATGGCAAAGGCATTAGGACATAGCCTTTATGCACATCTTCCAAAAGATTATCCTTTTGTATGTATTGATAGTGTTCATGTACGAAATGGAGATTATATCGATATCGGAATGCCGATTGCAGAAGGCTCTGTTTTACCAGTAATCGTAAAGACATTAGTATTTAATTAATGATAAAAGGAGTTGCACAATGATTTTAAAAACAAAACTTTTTGGCAAAACCTATCAATTTTCGTCTGTAATGGAAGTTATGGGGAAGGCAAATGAAGAAAAATCAGGGGATAAATTAGCTGGAGTTGCAGCAGGCAGCGCGGAAGAAAGAGTTGCAGCTAAAGTTGTTTTATCACACTTAACGCTTTCAGATTTATTTAACAACCCTGCTGTGCCATATGAAAAGGATGAGGNNATGAGGTAACACGCATTATTATTGATCATGTGAATCTTAGAACTTATGAAAAGATTAAAAATTGGACAGTGGCTGAATTAAGAGAATGGATTTTAGATTGCAATACGACCAACTATGACATTCATCGTATATCAAATGGTTTAACTTCTGAAATGGTTGCAGCAGTTGCCAAAATTATGTCCAACTTAGATTTAATAGTAGGTGCTCAGAAGATTATAGTAACTAAGACTGCTAATACGACAATTGGTATCCCGGGAACTTTTTCAACTCGTCTGCAGCCAAATCATACGACTGACAATGTGGACGGTATCATGGCTTCCGTTATGGAAGGTCTATCTATGGGATCTGGTGATGCAGTCATAGGTCTAAACCCAGTAGACGACACAACAGAAAGTGTAAAGCGTATTCTTCATAAATTCAATGATTTTATTAATGAGTGGGAAATACCAACACAACATGTTGTTTTAGCTCACGTAGCGACTCAGATGGAAGCAATGGAACAAGGAGCACCAACAGGATTGGTATTCCAATCGATTGCAGGATCTGAAAAAGGAAATACAGCTTTTGGGATTACGGCTAAGATGCTTTCAGAAGCAAAGGACATGGCTTTGAAGCTAGGTACGGCAGTTGGTCCAAATGTTATGTACTTTGAGACAGGACAAGGTTCTGAGCTTTCTTNNCGATGCTCATAATGGTGTAGATCAGTTGACTATGGAAGCCAGATGTTATGGATTTGCAAAATATTTTGATCCATTCCTTGTTAATACAGTTGTTGGATTTATTGGACCAGAGTATTTGTATGACTCCAAGCAAGTGATCCGTGCAGGTCTGGAGGATCATTTTATGGGTAAATTAACTGGTATTTCTATGGGGTGCGATGTTTGTTACACGAACCATATGAAGGCAGATCAAAATGATGCTGAAAACTTAACAGTTTTACTTGCAACAGCTGGTGTAAACTTTATTATGTCTATTCCAAATGGTGATGATATTATGTTAAATTATCAAACCACAGGGTACCAGGAGGGTGCTTCCATTAGAGAATTATTAAACAAACGAACAATAAAAGAATTTGACCAATGGTTAGAAAAAATGGGGTTCAGCGAAAATGGACATTTAACTTCTAAAGCTGGCGATGCATCTGTATTTTTGAAGCAGAGGAGGGATAACTAATGGACGAATTAAACTTAAAAGAAATGATTAAATCGATTTTAAATGAAATGGTAAATGAAGTACCGCCAGTTATAAATGCTCCATCAAAAGAAGCAGCTGTAAGCACCAAGCAATCTGCTAAGTCCTGCGAAGTTGAAGAGGGATTTATACCAGATATTACAGAAGTGGACATACGCAAGCAATTTTTAGTTCCAAATGCAGCAGATAAAGAAGGTTATTTAAAAATGAAATCCTATACACCAGCTCGCTTGGGATTGTGGAGGACAGGTACAAGGTATCTGACGGAGCCTAGCCTTCGATTCCGTGCTGACCATGCTGCAGCCCAAGATGCTGTATTCTCCTATGTTAGTGAAGATTTAATTAAAGAGATGGGATTTGTAGAGGTTGCTACAGAATGCAAGGATAAAGACGAATATGTTACACGTCCGGACTTAGGCCGTAAGTTTTCAAATGAAGCAATAAATACAATAAAAAATGCGGTGAAACCAAATCAGAAAGTTCAAGTTATCGTTGGTGATGGTTTAAGTTCAGCAGCAATAGAGGCAAATATCAGAGATGTTTTACCTTCTTTACAACAAGGACTCAAGATGTTTGGACTTGACTTTGGACAGGTTGTTTTTATAAAACATTGCCGCGTCCCGGCTATGGATCCAATAGGTGAAGCAACAGGAGCTGAAGTCGTCTGTCTTTTTATCGGAGAAAGACCAGGCCTTGTTACAGCAGAATCTATGAGTGCATATATCGCTTATAAACCAACCATTGGTATGCCAGAAGCCAGAAGGACAGTAGTTTCCAATATTCACAGACAAGGAACCCCGGCAGTAGAAGCAGGAGCATATATTGCTGAAATTATCAAGAGAATGTTAGATAAAAAAGTGTCCGGATTAGATTTGAAAGAAAAATAAAAAACCGTTTGATTTAAAAAGGAGGTTTCCTAATGAAAAACGAACGATTAGGTGCAAATGTTCTATGTGTAAAAATAATTCCAAATGTGGATGATGGATTGGCAAAGGAATTAAAATTAGCATCAAATCAAAAAAGTCTAGGGATTATTACTTCTGATTCTGATGATGTAACCTATGTGGCATTAGATGAAGCAACGAAGGCATCTGATGTAGCAGTTGTATATGCAAGAAGTATGTATGCCGGAGCTGCTAATGCTTCTACAAAATTAGCAGGAGAAGTTATCGGTATTTTAGCTGGTCCTAGTCCAGCAGAGGTACGAAGTGGCCTGGATCGAGCGATTGAGGTAATAAATAATGAAGCCAGTTTTTATAGTGCGAATGATGATAACTCAATCGTTTATTTTGCCCATTGTGTATCGAGAACTGGTTCTTATCTTTCGAAAGGAGCAAATGTGAAAGAAGGAGAAGCCATTGCTTATTTAATAGCACCACCGCTTGAAGCAATGGTAGCGATTGATTCGGCTTTGAAAGCTGCTGATGTAAAAATGAGTGTATTTTATGGGCCGCCATCTGAAACAAACTTTGCAGGAGCATTACTAACAGGGTCTCAATCTGCTTGTAGATCAGCATGTGAATCATTTGCTAAAGCTGTAGAAGCTGTTGCTGACAACCCAACTAATTATTAGGCGGCGTTAATATGGCTAAAGCTTTAGGTTTAATTGAAGTACGTGGAAAATTAGGAGCAATCCTGGCAGCAGATGCAGCTGTAAAGGAGGCAGATGTAATTCTACTTGGAAGTGAAACAATCCGTGGAGGATTGACAACAATTCATATTATTGGAGATATTGCGGCAGTAAAAGCAGCGATTAAGGCAGGTGAAGTTGCTGTGGCAAATAAGAATTGTCTAATCAGCAGTCATGTTATCCCACGCTTGGATGGCCAAGTTGAGCAGATGTTGATGAAATCATTTGGCAAAAAGGAAGATAATCCTTCGGATTCAAATGAATCAAATCAACCTATTGTAGAAGAAATAGAGAAAGATGTGAATTCATCCTTTGATAAAGAACAGCTGGAAAAAATGAGAGTGACCGATTTACGTTCACTTGCTTATAAATCAAGTCTTTCTACCATAAAGAAGTCAGAAATTAAATCTGCTAACAAAGCAGTGCTTATTGAAACATTGCTGGATAAAGGAGTTAAGCATAATGGGATTGATTGATAAAGATCTTGTTTCAGTTCAAGAAACCAGGGATTTACTGAAGAAAGCAAAAGAAGCGCAAATAGAAATAGCCAAGTTATCCCAAGAAGAAATCGACACCATCTGTAAGGCTATGGCAAAAGCAGCTTTTAACAATCGTGTGAAGCTGGCTAAAATGGCACAAGAAGAAACCGGGTTTGGAAAATGGCAGGACAAAGTCCTTAAAAATGCCTTTGCATCAAGAGATTTATTAAACTCGATGAAAGATATGAAGACAGTAGGTATAATCACAAACAATATAGACGCAAAATATATGGAAGTAGCTGTTCCTGTTGGAGTCGTTGCAGGCCTTATTCCTTCAACGAATCCGACATCAACCGTTATCTACAAGGCACTAATCAGCATTAAGGCAGGAAATGCTATTGTATTTTCCCCTCATCCAAGTGCATTAAATTGTATCAAGGAAACAGTCCGCATCATAAATGAAGCAGGAAAAAGCGTTGGTTTACCGGATGGTGCTATTAGTGTAATTACAACAGTTACAACACAGGCAACAAATGAATTAATGAAAAATGAAAATACAAATTTGATTCTTGCTACTGGCGGCTCTGCAATGGTTCGTGCAGCATATTCCTCTGGAACACCGGCAATTGGAGTTGGACCGGGGAATGGACCTGCATTTATAGAGCGCAGTGCAGATATCCCGAAAGCAGTTGAGCTAATTCTTGAATCTAAGACATTTGATAATGGTACAATTTGCGCTTCGGAACAGTCTATAATTGTTGAAGAAATCAGTAGAGAAAACGTGATTTCGGAATTCAAGAAACAAGGTGGTTATTTCTTATCAAAAAATGATGCACTAAAACTTGAAAAGTATATTCTACGGCCAAACGGTACAATGAATCCTAAGATCGTTGGAAGGACGGCACAGGCTGTTGCTGAATTAGCCGGTATTTCTGTACCAGAAGATGCAAAAGTTCTTATTGCCGAAGAAACACGTGTTGGTGATCTTGCACCTTATTCAAGAGAAAAATTATCACCGATTTTAGCCTTCTATACGGTAAATACCTGGGAAGAAGCCCGCGATTTAAGTATCAAGATTTTAAACTTTGAAGGCGCAGGACACACGATGGTTATTCACNNTTATAAACTGTTCGGCTACATTAGGCGGAATCGGAGCAACGACTAACCTTAGACCTGCCTTGACACTGGGGTGTGGAGCTGTAGGAGGAAGTTCTACTTCTGACAATGTTGGCCCACAGAATTTATTTAATCTGCGCAGGGTCGTATATGGCGTCAGGACATTAGATGAAATACGTGGAGAAGATAAATTTGATGATGTTAGCGGGAAAGCTGTTGAAGACTTGGGTCTTAATAAGGATCAATTAATCGATTTACTCGTTGAACGTGTTCTGCAAAAGCTAAAATAAGCAAAGAGCAACTCAATCATTGATAACAAAATAAAAAATATTATCTAGGAGGAAGATACAATGGCTAATACAAACGCATTAGGAATGATTGAAACAAAAGGATTGGTAGCTGCAGTAGAGGCAGCAGATGCAATGGTTAAAGCAGCAAATGTAACGTTAATTGGAAAAGAACAAGTAGGTGGCGGACTGGTAACCGTTATGGTTCGTGGAGATGTAGGTGCGGTTAAAGCTGCAACAGATGCTGGAGCGGCAGCGGCAGAAGCAGTTGGTGAATTAATATCTGTTCATGTAATACCACGTCCACATGCGGAAGTAGATGTAATCCTGCCAAAATACGATTCGCAGGCTTCGAACTCATGATGAATGCTTAAAGTTGCAAGATAAAAAGTGAGGCTAGGCATAATAAAAGCTTATGCCCAGCCTTTTCTTTATCGAGGGGATGTGAGTACTAATGGCCATTTTAACGGAAAGTAAAATAAAAAGACTGCTGCGTACGACGAACTTAAAAGAAACAAAATTCTTAGTTTTAGAACCTGGGACTGTAATTACACCTTCTGCAAAAGAGTATTTAAAGGATATTACGATCGAATATATGAAAACACCAGAAGCATCTGAAACTAAGACTCTGGAAGCAGCCTTCCCAATGACCCAGTTGAACGTAATTGAACCCCAAAATGTAAAAAATATCCAGGATGTTTTAATATATACCAATGGAAATGGACAAGTTATGTGGAAAAGTCACTTAACTTATCAATTTGGAATTAAAATAAATATTACAATAAGCCGTATAGTGGGGTTACAAAAGAAAAGTCACTGTATAGGAAATACGGAGCTGGCAGAGGCTTTAAATACGATCCTAATGGCAGTCAAGACAATCACAATGGAGACTTTAGCTTCGTACCGGTTAGATCTGGTACAGGAAATTGAAAAGTTGTTGGAAGACAAAAAGCCATACATTGACAGCATATATCCAGAAGGTTCCTTTATTCCAACCTATAAAGATGAAGAATGTGTCATTGCTTTATTTGAGTTACATGCATATTTACAAGAATTAGAACATTTTATTGCGAAAGAAATGAAGGAAGGCCTGAGATTTGAGGATTATATAAAATGCATTTCCATAGCAACTACGTTGAAGGATTATTGTTGGTTTTTGATGGTGCAGATGATAGAAAATTCAGTAAAACAGGGGTGATAATATGACTGATTATAACATTGATACAATTGTAGATACAGTTGTCTCTCGTATACAGGAAGTAATGGATCAATCTTTTGAAATAGAAGCAAGCGGACGCCATATTCATCTGACTCGGGAGGCTATCGATACCCTCTTTGGTGTGGGTTATCAATTACACCCAACGAAGTATTTATCACAGCCAGGCGAATTTGCATCAGAAGAACGAGTAAGTATTGAAGGACCGAAAGGCACGATTAACGATGTTATAATACTTGGACCAGAGCGGAAAAACTGTCAAGTGGAGGTTTCATTAACAGATGCACGTTCACTAGGTGTAAATGCGCCAGTTCAATTAAGCGGAAATATTGATAACACTCCAGGGATTATTGTGCGGAATGGTTCTAAGTCTATTGTTTTAGATAGAGGAGTCATAGTTGCAAAACGCCATATTCATGTAAAAGATACAGATGCTGAAAAGTTAGGTGTTAAAGATCAAGAGAGAGTATCTGTTCAAGTGTTTAGTAAAAGACCACTTATATTTGAGGATGTTATGGTGAGAATAAGTCCCAAGTTTGAAACTTATATGCACATTGATTACGATGAAGCAAATGCTTGCGGCCATAGTAAAGGCGTACGTGGGTGTATTGTTAAGAGGTGATATGGATGGATAATATTGAAATAGCAGTGCAAAAGATCACAGATATTATCATACAACGTTTGCAGAAGGAAGAAAATAGAAAAAACGTTGCATTTTTAGGGAAAGAATATTCAAGTATTCGGACTTACTATGAAAATAGAGGCTATAAAATAGCGTCAGGAAAAGATAAATCTGATACGGATATAGTAATCGTTACTGAACTTGCTATTTTAAATATGAATCGAATTGCACTGGGACTTCCTCAAACAGAAGATGAAGTAATTATTTTTCAACATTTATTAAATAAGAAAAAAGTCTTTTTTTTAGAAGAAGGAATGGAACTTCATGCAAGTCAGAATTTTGCCCCACGAGCATTGCTGCAAGTCCTTGAGAATTATAAAAACCAATTGGTAAGATATGGTGCTTCTATACTTCCGTTAAAGCATTTTGAAACGATTAATGAAACAATCAATCAGGAAGTAAAAGATATAACTCATGAAAGTGATAGGAAAGAGCTTCTTACCATAGCAAAAGTGCGAAAACTGAACTTACATGCAGGAGACATCTTTGAAACAGATAAGAACATCATTGTTACAGCATTGGCCAGGGATTATTTGCGTGATTTAGGTGTTGAGATCGTATAGAAAGGAGCATGCTATGTTCATTGGCAAAGTTGTTGGCAGCTTATGGGCTACTCGCAAGGATGAAAAGTTAAATGGTTTAAAGTTCATGCTTATTGAAAAACAACGAAACGAACATGAGGCTGATCCTGCTTTGGTTGTTGCAGTTGATCATGTAGGCGCGGGCATTGGAGAATCTGTACTGATTACGACCGGCAGCTCTGGTCGTCTATCTTTTGATGGTAAAAGTATTCCTGTTGATATGGTTATTGTCGGTATTATAGACACTGTGGACTATCCAAAGGAATGATAAAAACTGAATGGAGTGAAATGTATGAGTATAAATGAAATCATAATTTGGCTTATGGTAATTATAATGGTCATAGGTGCAATCGACCGTTCCCTGGGCAATAAAACCGGTTTAGGTAAACAATTTGAAGAAGGTATACTGGCAATGGGTTCCTTAGCACTTTCAATGGCTGGTATCATCGTTTTAGCACCGAAGTTATCAGATTGGTTAAGTCCTATCATTGTTCCTTTATATAAATTGTTAGGAGCAGATCCGGCAATGTTTGCAGGAACTCTATTAGCAAATGATATGGGTGGGTTTTTCTTAGCACAACAAATGACTTCTGACCCTTCAATTGTACTTTTCTCAGGTGGTATTTTAGGTGCCATGATGGGAGCAACACTTGTATTTACAATCCCGGTTGGATTGGGTCTTATCAGTAACGAAGATACAAAGTATCTGGCACAAGGAGTATTATGTGGGATTGTGACAATTCCAATTGGAGCATTAGTTTCAGGAATCATGATGGGTATGCCAATCATTAAAGTCTTTATGAATTTAATACCAATCATAGTTGTGGCGATTTTAATTTCAATTGGACTATTTAAAATCCCTGAAGGAATGATTAAAGGGTTCAATGTATTTGGGAAAATCATAGTGGCTGTTGGAGCCATTGGGTTGGCAATTGGAGGGTTAGACTTACTATTAGGTATCAAAGTATTTGAAAATCAAGATACACTTGAAGTCGGATTCCAAACAGTTGGTGGTATTGCCATTACTTTAGCTGGTGCTTATGGATTGGTGTTCTTGATCACAAAGATATTCAAGAAACCATTGATGAAACTAGGCCATCTGTTAGGAATGAATGATATTGCAGCAGCAGGTCTTATTGCATCTCTTGCAAACAATATTGCCATGTTCCAAACGGTAAAAGATATGGATAAACGTGGAAAGGTGATTAATATCGCTTTTGCAGTTTCAGCATCTTTTACATTTGGTGACCATTTAGGATTTACAGCCGGTGTTGCCCCAGAGTTAATTACTCCAATGATTATTGGCAAGCTAGTCGGTGGTATTTCTGCTATTTTTGTTGCCATATTTTTATCTAAACGTGTATTTAGGATTGAATAAAGCGAATACGATAGAGATTTAAGTACGGATGGAGGTAAGATGTTGAATATAGACAGATCAGAAATTGAAAAGCTAGTTCGTAGTATTATAATGGAAGAATACAGCAATAAGTTAAATGATTCTTCAAAGAGGCATGTTGACTCTAGTGGTGTAATGTCCATTTCGCTGCCATTGTTTTCTGTAAATGAAGAAGATCGGTTGGACACAGGCAATCCTAATCATAAAGTCTATACGAAGGATTTAGTTTCACTTACTGATAGTCCCAGACTGGGTTGTGGACTAATGGTAATGGAAGATACTACCTTTGATTGGACTTTAGGGTATGATGAAATTGATTATATCATTGAAGGAACTCTAACGATTATCATAGATGGCCGTCGTATAACTGCCAATGCAGGAGAATTGATTTTGATTCCAAGTGGCTCAAGTATTCAGTTCTCAGTGGAAGGAAAGGCAAGATTTATCTATGTGACTTATCCCGCTGATTGGCAACATAAATAAAAAGGCAAGGCGTTATTACAAGATAAAGAAGTTAAGTGGCATTAGCATAAACCATTAAATAGTTTCAAAAACGAAACTACTTGATGGTTTTCTTTATTGGTGATATAATAGTTTTGTATTTGAAACTATTATAACTGGAGGCATTCTGTGAAAGAAGCATTTGAGCGATTCATGCGGGCTATCGATATGGATCAATATAACGAAATGAAAAATAGCGATTGGGGCAAAGAAACCAGTTATATCAATATTCTGCATTTGTTTATCATTGGACACAGCGAAAGAACGACGGTCAGCGAACTGGCAGAAAAATTAGGACTTTCCCGTCCTGCCGTGACTCAAAAGGTAAATGAGTTGGAAGAGCTGGGGCTTATTCAAAAAGTCCAGTCTACACAAGATAAGCGGTTCTTTTACATCTCATTATCCGATAAAGTAAAGGAAGGCAGCCAAAGTACAAAAACGGACTCTGTACTGAATGCAGTAGAGAATGCATTTTCCGAGGATAAAAAAGCTGTTTTCACGGAAGTACTAAATTTTATGGCAGACTATATAAATGGAAGTGAAGAATAATATTTACAGGATTATATTGCTGTCTTCCTGTGGCTAGACCCGGTTCTGTACCCACCACGCCAACACACGATGCAAAAGGAGTAGATACAATGAATGGAAAAATTATTATGAACTTAGCCATCAGCATTGACGGATATATTGCTGATGAAAACGGAGGCTTTGATTGGATTGTTGGACAAGGCGATACCTCTATTGATACAGCCGAAAAAAGTGAGTTTGAAGAGTTTCTTGCGGGTATTGATATGGTCGTTATGGGCAAAAACTGCTATGATCAGGGTTTTGCTAAAGAGTATTCAACAAAAACGGTTTATGTAGCTACAAGTGAAGAGNNAAGATGAGGGTAATATCCGTTTTATCCGAGGCGATATTGTCAGCATATTTGAAAAAGAAAAGGACAGTGGTAAAAATATATTCCTGTTTGGCGGCGGCGGTCTGGTAGATCACTTTGTTAAGGCCAATGCTATTGACGAATATATTGTGGGTATTATTCCGACGATACTTGGAAAGGGCCGTCCGCTGTTTTTGGGAAACAATCCAATGATACAGCTTCATCTAGACAAATACACTATTAGTGATGGAATTGCTGTGTTTTATTACTCAAAACGATAAAAGGAAACCGGCGTAATAAAATGCTGTATTCAAGATTTTAAAATTAGCCCGGTGGCAGTTTGGGCTTAAAGGAGTGATAGGATTATGGACATTTGGGAAGAAATGTATCAGAAAGCGAGAAGGGTTCAAAATGGAAGGGAGATTTCTCCATTCATAGAAGCCGGCGGTGTTGCCGCAGCAATTTTAACTAAAAAAGGTAATATTTATGTTGGTGTTTGCATTGACACCGCAAGTACCCTGGGAATGTGTGCGGAGAGAAATGCGATTGCTAACATGATTACAAATGGAGAAAGTCAAATAGATAAAGTCGTAGCAGTCATGCCCGATGGTAAAGTTGGGTCCCCCTGTGGTGCCTGCAGAGAATATATGATGCAGTTAGACCGTGAAAGCGGCGAGATTAAAATTTTACTTGATCTTGAAACAAAAAAAGCGGTTAAACTAAAAGAACTTATTCCGGATTGGTGGGGAAAGGAAAGATTTTCGTAAACGTTATCTATCAAGGTATGTTGAAAATCGAACCATATCTTCCAGTGTGTTTACAAGGCGACTCGGGAGTTCGTCATGAATATGTAACGACACTGCTTGTCTCCCTTTTACATAGATGACTCAGACTTTCAAAAAAGTCGGCAAGATGCCGGCTTTTTTGGTATAATAGAATCAAAGATGCTATTATTTGCCTGAGGTGTTTTTGCATGAATGGAAAAAGGGTGATGATGAGATGATAAGTTATGAATACATAGTATCGGACAAGCAGGGGCTTCATGCCATCAATGCTATGAGGCTGAGCAGGGCGGCAGCGGAATATGAGAGCCGTATAACCCTTAAGAGCAGGAAAGGCACAGCGGACTGCAAGAATGTGCTCTCACTTATTGGCATGGGTGCACGCCAGGGAGAATGCCTGGAGCTTATCGTAGAGGGGCCGGATGAGAACAAGGCATTCGGTTTCCTTAAGGAGTTTCTTCGGACCAATTTGTAGCAGAACCAAGATTATTTCCTAGCAATTAGGAAACAGATTTACCTCCAAACTCTTTCTTGACGGACTATAGTTAATGTCAAAGAACCATCGGGCACGTAAGTACCGACCGGTCAAATATAAGAGAGGGGTTAATCATATGGCAAGATTGGGCATTTCCGTTTATCCGGAACATTCTACCGAAGAAAAGGACATGGAATATATCAAAAAGGCAGGGAGATTGGGGTATAAGAGAATCTTTACCTGCCTCTTAAGCGTGGAGGAGAGCAGGGAAGAGGTGATCAGCCGTTTCCGGAGACTGGCGGATGAAGCTCATGCCTGCGGTATGGAGATCATACCGGATGTGAGCCCTGCCGTATTCTCCCGGCTGGGAATCTCCTACGAGAACTTATCCATATTTCAGGAAATGCATGTGGATGGCATCCGTCTGGACGAAGGCTTTGACGGCATGAAAGAAAGCCTTATGACTTACAATCCCCAGGGGCTTAAAGTAGAGCTCAATGCCAGCACCAAGCTGGCATATGTGGAGAATGTCATAGACCACCATCCGGACCGTGACAAGCTGATTACCTGCCACAATTTTTATCCGCAGAAGTATACGGGATTAGGCCTTGAACATTTTAATGCCTGCAATGATAAGATGAGATCACTGGGGCTTAAGGTTGCTGCCTTTGTGTCCAGCAATGCGCCCGGAGCATACGGCCCATGGCCCGTGAATGAGGGACTGTGTACGCTGGAGCTGCATCGTGGCCTTCCCCTTGATTTTCAGGTACGTCATCTGTTTGCCACCGGCATGGTAGATGACGTGCTTATCGCCAATGCCTATGCCACTGATGAGGAACTTAAGGCTTGTGCAGAACTTAATTCAAGCATCCTGACCTTTGGTATCCAGATGGAGAAAGAACTGACTCAGACTGAGAACCAGATCTTAAATTATGAGTTCCATCATGTGGTACGGGGTGATTTGAGTGACTATATGATCCGTTCCTCCGGCCCCAGAATCACATTTGCGGACCGGTCTATTCCTGCTGCCAATACCAGGGACTTAAAGCCCGGCGATGTGGTCATCTTAAATGACGGTTATCCTAAATATAAGGGAGAACTGCAAATTATCACCAAAGACATGCCAAATGACGGCCGCAAGAACGTGATCGGTCATCTTCCTGAGTATGAACACGTTCTGATAGATTACGCAAAACCATGGACGGTGTTTAAATTCTGCATCCTCTAAACAGGGGATTTTGCAGAAGAACACAGCAAGAAAAGGAGTATTTAGACATGCAGAATCAAAGACAGGAGCAGCTGCTTGCCATATTATCAGAGCGGGAAGACTGGATAACCAGCCGGCGCCTGGCCGTTCTTCTGCAGGTGTCGGACCGTACCATACGTTCCGATGTAGAATCCATCAACAGACACATGACCCCGCCTCCCATAGAGTCTAATGTGCGGCGGGGCTACCGCATCTGTGAAAAGGCCAGACTATCGCCTTTGCCACCGAAAGAATCCCGGGGAGGGGATATTCCCCAGNNTACCCTTCTCCAGAGCCAGATCTATGTCAGCGGAGCCTCCATTGACAATGACTTAAAGCGTATACGGAAGATGCTGGAACCCTATCCTGGTTTAAGGCTGGTCCGCAATAAGGAATGCATATCCTTAAAGGGGGATGAGGCCGGAAAACGGCGGTTTTACAGGGATCTGCTGATGGCTGAGGTACAGGAGAATTTTCTTAACTTAAATATGCTGGCCAATTTATACAAAAGCTTCAACTTAATCGAGGTAAAGGACATATTCGTGGATGTACTGAAGGAATATGATTATTCCATACATGAATCTATGTTTCCCATGCTTATTCTGCACGCTGGTACCAGCATTGAGAGGATGAACTGCGCCAACTACATCAGTATGGAAGAGGGGATGCAGGGGTTGGAGGATACCATCGAGTACCAGATTTCCAAGGACTTCTTTGACCGCATTTCCAAACGCCTGCACATAAAGATCCATGAAGGAGAAGTAGGTATGTTCGCCCTGGTCGTCATGGGGAGAAAGGCCTCCAATTATACCGACGATTACGTGAATTTCGGCGGCAGGTGGCTGAGTACCAGGAAACTGGTAGGCGAGGCCCTGGAGCAGATACACACTCTGTTCGGGCTGGATTTCCGTCAGGATGAGGACCTTATCGCCGGTCTTAAGATGCATATCCACGGACTGGTTGAGCGTGTCAGGAACCAGGTCCGGATGGAGGATGTGTTTGTGGAAGAGATCAAGCGCAAATACCCTCTGGTCTTTGAGATGGGCATCTACGTGGTGGAATTTCTGGAAGAAAGGCTTAAGACTTCCATATCCGATGCAGAAAGCTGCTATATCGCCCTACATTTAGGAGCTGCCAGTGAGCGTATGAAAACAGAAAGAAAGTATCATGCCGTAATGATCCTGCCCCATAACCAGTCTTTTTCTGATATGTGCGTAAAGAAAATTTCCGATATGTTTCGTGAGAGGATGGAAGTGGTAAAGGTCTTTGGTTATTTTGAAGAAGAGGTAGTATCTTCTCTGGATCCGGATCTGCTGCTCAGTACATTTCCACTGGAACATGGGCTGAATGTGGAGACCGTCTCCATTAACTTATTCGTGGATTCCGAGACAGAGTCCAGGATTCTCCAGGCCATCAACCGGCTGGATAAGAAAGGATTCCGGCTGGAATTTTCCTCCCATATCGGCAGCTTAATCCGCCGGGAGCACTACCACACAGAAGTNNCTGTGCGCAGGTCTGGTGCAGGAGGGGGTTGTGGATCCGGAATTTACAGATGTGTTATTAAAGAGGGAGCAGATGTCCCCCACCTCCTTTGTGAATACATTTGCGATTCCCCATGCGTTCGGAGCCTTTGTCAGTAATTCCACCATTGCGGTGGCCCAGCTTAAGAATCCTGTGAAATGGGGTGCCTTTGAGGTGCGGCTTGTGATGCTGTTTGCCATCAATAAAGGGGACGCCAGGATGATTAAAATCTTTTTTGACTGGATATCCAACATAGTGAATCAGCCTGAGGAACTGGCAAAATTGGCGGCTCCCTGTGGATATGAAGAGTTTATNNCCTTATAATTATAATTAATTAAGGCAGCTTAAGTTAAGATGCAGCAAACAAACGGTTTTGCTGCATTTTACATTTCATTAATGCATTCAGGAGGCAGCAATATGTTAGAGGGTTTAGAGACGATTTGCTTTAAAATCATATCCAATGTAGGCGGCGCAAGGTCCAGCTACATTGAGGCGATTAAGAAAGCAAAGCATGGGGATTTTGGCNNCAGGACATGAGGCTCACTTTGAACTGATCCAGAAAGAGGCCCAGGGTGAGCCGGTGGGCAGTTCCCTGATTCTGATCCATGCGGAAGACCAGCTTATGAGCGCGGAAGGATTCAAAATCATCGCAGAGGAGATGATTGCCAGCTATGAGAGGATATCAGAGCTGGAGGAGAAGGTGGGGAGTAAATGATGGAAATAAAAAAAAGCAAATAGCAAGGAGGACTTTACAATGAAACGAGTGTATTTATTCTGCAGTGCAGGAATGTCAACCAGCATGCTGGCAAGCAAGATGCAGAGCGTAGCCAACGAGCATAACCTTCCCATTGAAGTGGAGGCTTTCCCGGATGGCAAGATCGGACAGATCATCGATGAAAAGCATCCGGATGTGATCCTTTTGGGACCCCAGGTCAAATACCGTTACGGTGAGATTGTGGAAAAGTTCGGAAGCAAAGGAATCCCGATCCAGGTCATAGACCAGACCGATTACGGTATGATGAACGGTGAGAAGGTCCTTAAATCAGCAATCAAACTTTTAAAAGCTTCCAAATAAGGCTATAAAAGCAGAACTTCCATAATAGCAAAAACAAATAAAAACGGGGGAATACAATATGTTAAGTAAATTAGAGTCAATACTCATGCCTTTGGCAGAGAGAATCGGAAAGAACAAGTATCTCATTTCAATTCGTGACGGCTTTCTGCTGTCCATGCCGCTGTTAATCGTGGGTTCCTTTTTCCTGCTCATTGCCAATTTCCCGATTCCTGGGTGGACTAATTTCTGGGCAAGGTTCTTTGGGGAACACTGGGATGCCTACTTCGCCAAGCCAACCGATGCTACGTTCTCAATCATGGCAATGCTGGCAGTAATTGGAATCGGCTATTCTTTTTCCGAACAGATGAAGGTAGATAAACTGTTCGGCGCTGCCGTATCACTGGTATGCTGGTTCTTAATCATGCCTTATAAGATCCTGGTAAATGATACTGCTGTGTCCGGCATTCCGCTGGGCTGGGTGGGTTCCAAGGGAATCTTCGTAGGAATTATTGTGGCGTTCCTGTCTGTGCACATCTATGCATGGGTCAATAAAAAGGGGTGGATCATCAAGATGCCTGACGGTGTACCACCTACAGTGGCAAAGTCCTTCTCTGCCCTGATTCCTGCCGGAATTTCCGTGCTGGTGTTCTTCATTATAAACATTGTTTTTGCCATGACCCCATATGACAACGCATTTAACTTTGTGTTCACGATCCTGCAGACTCCTCTCCTTAAGCTGGGCAACACCCTACCGGCTATGGTAATCGCTTATATCTTTCTCCATCTCTTCTGGTTCTTCGGAGTAAACGGCGGTTCCGTGGTTNNATCCCAGCAGTTCCAGGATCTGTTCGCCACTTTCGGCGGATGCGGCTCCACCTTGTCGCTGTTAATCGCAATGCTTTTTTTCTGCCGCTCCAAGCGTATCAAAGAGTTAGGTAAACTGGCATTTATCCCTGGTTTGTTCGGTATCAATGAACCCATTGTGTTCGGCCTTCCCATCTTACTGAACCCAATGATACTCATTCCTTTCATGCTGGTGCCCACCATCAACATTGTGATTTCCTACTTCTGCATGAGCATCGGCCTGGTTCCTCTGTGCTCTGGTGTAGCAATCCCGTGGACCATGCCTGTTATCCTCTCCGGATTCCTGGCAACCGGCTGGCAGGGAGCCGTGCTTCAGATGCTTCTTCTTGTGCGGGGGGTATTCATCTATATGCCGTTTATCAAAATGATGGATAAACAGTACATGGAAGAAGAGACCAAGGCGGCGGAGAAATCCGATGATGACGATATTGATCTTAACGATCTTTCTTTTGATGATCTGTAAAATGAGGGAAACTGTGATGAAACTTATTATGATATACGACCAGATTCAGTCAGGACTTGGGACCAAGGACGACACCATGGTTCCCCTTACAGGGAAAAAGGAGCCCATTGGCCCGGCAATCATGATGGAACCTTTCTTAAAGCAGGTGGACGGACACGTCATGGCCTGCCTGTGCTGCGGCAACGGTACATACCTTGCCGATCCGGAAGAGGTAAGCCGCAAGCTTTGTGCCATGGTGAACAAGCTGCAGCCGGATGTGGTAATGTGCGGACCGGCCTTTAACTATGCGGATTACGCACAGATGTGCGCCAAAGTTGCTTGTGATATCAACGCTACCACCGGAGCAAAGGCATTTGCAGCCATGTCTGTGGAGAATGCAGATACCATTGCAGCTTATAAGGATAAAGTAGCGATTGTGGAAACGCCGAAAAAGGGCGGTCTGGGCCTTAATGACGCATTAAGGAATATGTGTGCACTGGCCAGGGCGCTGGCTGACGGTGCGGACACTTCAGAGCTGATCCATGAATTCTGTTTTAAATAAAAGGAGGCCTTTGCAATGTGGGGTATGATAGCAACCTGGCGTATGGCCGTAGAAGGGATTACAAAGGGAGCTGAGATGCTGAAAGAAAGGGTTGACGCGGGAGATGCCATTGAGGCAGCCATCTGTCTGGTAGAGGACTTCCCTTACTATAAATCCGTGGGCTATGGCGGACTGCCTAACGAGGAAATGGAAGTGGAAATGGACGCGGCCTATATGGACGGCAGCACACTGGATATAGGAGCGGTGGCTGCCATCAGGGACTTTGCCAATCCGGTGTCNNAGTCAACAGCATGCTGGTAGCTGAGGGAGCCGAAAAATTCGCCCACAAGGAAGGCTTTGAGCGCAAAAATATGCTGACAGACCGGGCAAAGGCACATTACAGGAAGCGGATAAAAGAGATGGCGGCCCAGGCGGCCGCTAAGGAGCTTAAGCCTTATTCCGGTCATGATACCGTGGGTATGGTCTGCCTGGATGGAAAGGGCAAGATGACGGCAGCCACCTCAACCAGCGGCCTGTTCATGAAGAAAAAAGGCAGAGTAGGTGATTCTCCCGTATCCGGTTCCGGCTTCTATGCCGACAGCAAGAAAGGAGCCGCCAGTGCCACCGGCTTAGGAGAGGATCTGATGAAAGGCTGTATTTCTTATGAGATCGTCCGCCTTATGGGAGAGGGAATGCATCCTCAGGAAGCCTGTGAGACAGCGGTGAACCGTCTGGATGGAGAACTTCGGGAACGCCGGGGCGAAGCTGGTGACATATCCCTTATTGCCATGAATCCTAAGGGAGAGTGGGGGGCTGCCACAAATATAGAGGGATTTTCATTTGCAGTGGTCACGGAGGAGCTGGAACCTACGGTTTACCTGGTAACCCGCGGGGAGGACGGCCGCTGCACTTATGAAAAAGCCTCTGAAGAATGGATGGAAACTTACATGAAGACGCGCATGGCGCCCATAGAGGAATAAGATATGGGATATGGAAAGATTGAAAATGAATCAGATAAGAAGATACTTGACTGCGTGGACCGGTTAAAGGACCGGTTCATCAGCAGTGTCCTGGAGCTGGTGCGCATTGACAGTGTGGAAGGGGAGGCTAATGTGGGGGCTCCCTTTGGCACTGGTGTGAAGCGCGCACTTGAATTTGCCCTGGATATCAGCGGACAGCTGGGAT
The DNA here is from genome assembly GCA_002429965.1 of Hungatella sp. UBA5982. Taxonomy (GTDB): domain Bacteria; phylum Bacillota; class Clostridia; order Lachnospirales; family Lachnospiraceae; genus Lacrimispora. The sequence goes on along the minus strand of DJBG01000072.1, from coordinate 21,947 downwards.
TTGATACCGTGAACCTGGATCATTATATCGGATATGCCCAGTATGGAATGGGAGTAGACTATGTCTGTGCCATCGGACATGTGGATGTAGTTCCGTCGGGAGAAGGCTGGAAACACCCGCCTTTCAGCGGCTATATGGAGAACGGGTTCATCTACAGCAGGGGAGTGCTGGACAATAAAGGACCAGTCATGGCATGCCTCTTTGGACTGGCCGCCATTAAAGAGGCCGGACTAATTCTTAAGAATCCGGTGCGCATTATCTTCGGATGTGATGAAGAATCCGGATTTGAGGATCTGAAGTATTATCTCTCAAAGGAGAGGCCTCCCCTCTATGGATTCACACCGGACTGCAAGTACCCGGTAGTGTTCAGCGAGCGGGGCAGGGCTATGGTACGGATTACAGGCAGTCTTGAACAGTTGGAGACATTTTTTGACTTTGTAAACAAATATTTTATTGGAGCCAGGAATACAGGCGACCGGTTGGGGATTGACTTCTGCCACAAGGAATATGGCATGATGGAGATGCGCGGATATAAGCTGAGTGTGGTTCCTGACAGTCTCTGCGGCCGGAGGCAGGCAGCCTTTGATGTGACGTTAAGCTATCCGGGAGGCGTCACCATAGATGAAATCATGAAGCGCATCTGCGGTAAGGCCGGGGCAGAGGGGCTTAAGGCCGAACTCATACAGAACTTTGATCCGGTAGTATTCCCAAAGGACACACCCATGGTTAAGGCCATGCAGGAGAGCTATGAACTGGTCACAGGGCTGGACGGTACCCCTGTAACCACAACAGGCGGCACTTATGCCAAGGCCATGCCGGGAATTGTCCCCTTTGGACCAAGTTTCCCGGGCCAGAAAGGCATCAGCCACAATCCCAATGAGTGGATGAGCGTGGATGACTTGATGGCCAATGCAAAGATCTATGCACTGGCACTGTACCGTCTGGGACAATTATAACATATGCCGGCCGCCGCTCCGGCCCGGTTTGTCCGCTTCCAGAATAGCGAAAGCAGCATAATGGAAGCGAAGGTAGTTACAAAACCTGCCCATGTAAAGGATACGATAGTAAAAATAAGACCTCTAAAGCCGCCCTATTTCAATTGCGACAAAAAATCTCTCGTAAATATATTTTCTGCAAGCTCATTTGTCTTGTTTTCTCCCTCAAAAAGCTCGGGATATTTTGATTTTAATTCCTGCTTATCGCTGTCCACCTTCATTACATGCTCACGGACGGCTTTTTTTAGTGCGGCTTTGTCTTTTTTCTGAAAGAGCTCAACCATGGCCTTGTGCTCCAGGATAGAACTGCTCACCACCCGGTTTTCCGTGCAGGTGAGCAGGCGAAGCCGGTTGTAATGACCGATGTTATTTTGTAAAAGATTGAAGGAAAACTCTTTATCCGTACGCAGATAGAGGTATTTGTGAAATTCGTCATCCTGCTTTAAGAAAATTCGTACATCTTCATCCATTGATCCCTTTTCCTGGATTTTAATATATGCTTTGAGCTTGGAAATATCATCTGCATTGCATAAATCCGAAAACAGGGAATAGATTTCCTCTTCAACAGTGATACGGAGGAAGCATTCTTCATTGGCCTGCTTTAAGTTTATTTTTGAGACCANNGGGCATGGAGGTGATCAGTCCCTCATTTTCCAGGCGGATCACAGCATCCCGAAGGGGGGATCTGCTTACCTTTAAATGCTCGGAAAGCTCCTCAAGATTTAGGGGCTGGCCGGGCTTTAGCTTCATGCCTATGATACTGTCTCGCAGAAAATCATAGGCTATGTTTGCTGCTGATTTTTCCGTAGTGCGGGTGCGGTTAGCCATTTCATTTCTCCTTTTGTATGTAGATTTTCTTATAGATTCCCTTAATTTTAAATATTAGCATGAAATAATATGAAAAAATATATTAAACATGCACAAGAAGTGTGTAAAATAATTGTAAAAATTAACACTTGCAACAGTTAATATATTAAGCGTAATATATTAATGTAAAATATTACCATATTACATGAAAGGGGAATCATATGAGGAAAAAGAACTGGATTTTGGGTATGATGACAGCTTGTATTTTGGGAGCGGTTTTGACAGCATGCAGTGGCAGTCAATCCGCGGAGAGCAAGTCTGCAGAAAGCAAAACAGCGGCAGGGGGCACGGATGACAAGGAAGTGAGCATTACCTTGGGCGACACATGGGCAGAGACACATCCCATGGCGCGGGCGATGGACGAGGTTTTTAAAAAACAGGTAGAAGAGAAATCGGGCGGAAAGATCACCGTAAATATTTCCCACAATGGACTTCTCGGCAACGAAGCGGATTTATGGAGCGGTGTGCGATCAGGAACCATCGATATGGCAGTGGTTGGTACCGTTATGAATCAGGAATATACAAAAATGCTGATTGCGGACTGGCCCTTCCTTTACCGGGATTTGAACCACGCAAAATCTGTATGGACGGGCGAAATCGGCAATGAGGTGGCCGCAGAGTTTCATGAAAAATTTCCTACCACCTATTTGCTGGGCTGGGGACCAAACTCAGCGCGTACGTTCAGCTCCAGCAAAAAGCTGGAAACAGTGGAGGANNCAATCCTATACATATCGGCATAGCGGAAAATCTGGGGGCCAGCTCACAGACGATTCCCCTCGGAGACTTATATTCGGCTTTGGAGACCGGCGTAGTGGATGGTCAGGACAACGGAATGGTGACTATACTCAGCCAGAAGTTTGAAGAGGTACAAAAATGGGTCTATGAGACGAACCATATCATAGCCACACTTCAAATCGTCATAAGCGCCGATTGCTTAGACGGCTTAAGCGAAAATCAGCAAAACATCATAAAGGAAGCATCAAAGGAAGCCTCCGCATGGGCTTGGGACGAATACATCAAGAGTGTAGACGAAGACCGGGAGACCTTAAAGGCGGCCGGCGTGACCGTGACGCCTCTCACCCCGGAGAATCAGGCAAAAATAATAGAAAAAATCAAACCTGTCTATGACAAGCTCTACTCTGAAAATGACTGGGCGGAGGATTTGGTAAAAAAGATCCAGGCAGTAAAGTAGGAGGTGGCGGAATTGAAAAAAACGATCGATGCCATATTTAAGGGCATAGAGGTACTGATTTCTGTATGCCTTGCAATCATGATAGTATTGGTTTTTTTAAATGTTGTCCTGCGTCAGTTTCATATGGGTTCGGCTCTGACGGAGGAGATAGCCAGACTTTGTTTTATTTATCTCGTATATATGGGTTCGATCCTGGCAATGCGGGATAATAAGCATCTGCTCATCGAGAGCCTTCTGGTGCGTCTGCCAGAGCACGCTGCAAAGGCTGTATTTGTAGTATTGCAGGTCATCATCTTCTGGCTCATGTACATTGTAGCCAGAGGCACCTTTGATTATATGTGGCTGATGAAGGCAGACAAGCTGGTTGCTACAGGCACACCCATGTGGATCATGTATCTGCCGGGGCTGATCATGGGAATATCCATCATGATTTTGTCAGTGGTAAATATATATAAGGCAGTGTTTACGAACGCTACACTTACGGAGCTGCTCATGCCCCACGACGAAGACGAAGCGGAACAAACCGCAAAGGAGGCTTAGGATGTTTGCAGGACTCGCACTTTTTGGCTCTGCCAAAATTACTATCATAGTAGTATTTTTTGCAATATTGCTCATAGCCCTTGCTTTTGGGCTGCCCATATCGTTTTCCCTTATTTTATGCGCTGCAGGCACCGGTTATCTGCTTCTCGGCGGTGGAAATGCAATGCCTCTGCTTTATGCACAGCAGCTCATGCGCGGAACGGACAGCGTGACCATGATGGCTCTGCCTTTCTTTGTAGTAGCAGGCGAGTTAATGAATCGGGGCGGTCTGACGGACCGCATTATCAAATTCTGTAATATTTTCGTCGGACGGATTCCAGGCGGTCTTGGCTATGTGACGATTCTGGCATGCCTTTTATTTGCTGCCTTAGTCGGCTCCGCGGTGGCTTCTACTGCGGCGCTTGGAGCGANNGGCGAAGGTATCAGTGAAATCTATGTTCATGGGAGGTATCGCTCCTGCTATCTATTTGACGGTACTGATGTCTGCCTGCTGGTTTTTCATTTCCCGAAAGGACTGCCCGCCGGTGGACGGTATACCGAAGATGACCTTCAAGGAGATCGTAAGGACATTTACCTCCGGGCTTTGGGCGCTCCTGCTTCCCGGGATCATACTCTTCGGCCTTAGGGGCGGAGTGTTTACCGCTACCGAGGCAGGCGTAATCGCTGTGGTCTATGCTCTCATTGTAGGCGCTTTTGTGTATAAGGAGCTCAAATTTAAGGATTTTATTTCAGCCATGGTATCCAGTGCAAAAATGTCTGCGGTCGTCATGTTTTTGGCAGCTACAGCTCAGTTGGCCGCTTATACCATGACGGTGGCACATATACCGGAGATGATGACAGAGGGGCTTTCAGGACTGGTAGCACATCCGATTTTACTGAATTTTACGTTGATGCTGATCGTGATTGTCGTAGGACTGGCTATGGATGTGGTACCATGTATTCTTATTCTCACACCTATCTTTTTGCCGCTGGTGATTGAGGCAGGCCTGGATCCGGTCGCGTTCGGAGTGCTTTTCTGTCTGGCAAATGTACTGGGCCTCACCTCTCCGCCGGTAGGGCCGGTGCTGAATGTGGCATGTGCCACGGGTAAGGTGACTATGGAGGAGATCATACCGCCGACAATGCCCTATTTTATTGCGCAGTGTGCCCTTCTGCTGGTATTGTCGCTTTGTCCGGCCCTGATAGAAGTGCCACTTCATTGGTTGGGAGGATGATGTCATGAAGATAAGTTTAATAGAAAAGCCGGGAGTCTTAGCTTTGGCGGACCGAAGCGAGCCGCAGATCATGAATCCCACGGATGTAAAGATGAAGGTAAAATGTGTGGGAATATGCGGAAGTGACATGCACATCCTGCACGGGACCAACGCGTTTGCCGTATATCCCCTGGTCTGGGGGCATGAGGCCGTCGGAGAAGTGTTAGAGGTGGGGAGTGCCGTCACGAAGGTGAAGCCAGGTGATCACATCGCCGCAGAGCCGATTCGGTACTGCGGTACCTGCTACGCCTGTAAAAAGGGCAGGCACAACGCCTGCCACAATTTAAAGGTGATGGGAGCCCATATAGACGGAGCGGCACAGGAATATTTCGTATTGCCGGAGGAAAACTCCTTTCTGATACCAAGTGAAATTCCGTATGAGCATGCAGTGCTCATAGAGCCCTTCACCATAGGAGCGCAAGCCTGTCTGCGCGGCGGTGTGGAAGCAGGAGACACGGTGTTTATCATGGGAGCGGGGACCATTGGCCTTACCATTTTGGTCAATGCAAAGCTGCTTGGCGCCAAGGTAATCATTTCAGATATATTTGACGAAAAGCTAGATTTTGCAAGGGGGCTGGGGGCAGATGTCTGCCTGAATGCAAAGAAACAGGACGTGATAGAGGAAGTAAAGAATATTACGGACGGATATGGTGCCAATGTAGTGGTCGATGCAGTCTGCACGGTTTCCAGTTTTGAGCAGGCCATCGATGCGGCTGGTGCGGCCGGCAGGATCGTGGAGATGAGCTTCAATACAAAGCCATCGGAGATTGCTCCCGTGAAGCTGGCGGCGAAAGAGCTGACTGTTTTAGGTTCCAGACACCAGACAAACCGGTTTTTACCGGTTATCGAATACTTAAAGGCTGGGAAGCTTCCTGTGGAGGACTTTGTCACAAGGAAATATCCATTATCAGAAGTAAACGAAGCGTTTCATTACGCGGATAAACATGCTGCTTTGGTTCGGAAAATCATTGTGGAGATGGAATGATCCGTAGCTTCCTTCATTTGGTACCGGGTCAAGGTTGGAGCGGGATTTGATTGAATCCTGCTCCAGCCTTGTATATCGAGCCGTTTCAGTCGGTTGGAGTACAGTTATCAACTTTATTAATGTTTTCAATTTCTGTTTTCCTTGGGCAATGAGCTTTAGCCTCTTGACAATATCCCGACAGTCGGATAACGTATAATTAATTTCTCAATATCCACAGCATTAAATGCAAAAAGATAAGTGATGAATCGCCAAAACGACAGCCCAGAGAAAAAATGTGCCCCAAGAGAAGCAATAACAGATGTATATTAAAGGTAAACGTAAAACTGAAAATGTCACTGAAGGAAAGATTTCCTCATGATAAAGATGGATATATAGACACGAAAGGTGAATTTATCAGGCGGTATACCGGTAAATATCAAATCCAGACATTTTGTTCAGAATTAAAGCACAGCAGCTGGCGAAGGCATAGGAATGTGCATAAGGAGTGTTTATGGTTAAAATCGATTGTTTGGGTGATATGTGCCCGGTACCTGTTATGAGATTAAAATTGGTCATTGATTCCTTAAAAAACGGTGAGGAATGTATGGTAGTTACGGATCATAGCTGTACAATTTCTAATATTAAAGCTTTTTGTAAGGCAAATAATTTAAATTATGATACGGAAGAAGTCATTAACGGTGTATGGGAAGTCACCGTTTCCGCTAACAAATAGTCTCTTTTAGTATTGCTTCAATGTACTTAATGAGTTTTGACGATTCACAATTGAGAGGAACACTGGCTGCATTTTTTATGGAATAATATTCATTATCAAATTCCAGGCAAGGACATTCAATGATTCGAAGCTGTTTATTGTAGATTTCCTTCTTGATTGCCATATAGGGAAGAAAAGCAAGTCCGAAGCCGTTAATAGCGGACAGTTTAATGGATTCCGTGGATTCAAGAGAGTAAGGAATATGCAGCTGATTGATGCGGATCCCGTTTTTGTTCAGCATTTTATCCAGTACCTGTCTTGTTTTTTGGGCTTTTACCAGCATCAGAAGAGGATACTGATAAAGATCCTGGCAGTCTAACTGGGAAGGAACCTTCATTTTTTCCCCTGCAACCAGAAAAACACGGTCAGAAAACACTTTTTTGGCACAAAGATTTTTATCCTTGGGCTTATCTATGATAATTCCCATATCAGCAAAGCCTTTTGATACTTTCTCTTCTATGATTTTGCTGGACATCATTTCCATATTAAGTGTAAATTCAGGGTACTTGTTTTTCACATGGTAAAAAGTGCATGGCAGGGCATAAGAATATACACAGGGAGAAGCAAGGATGTGTATTGCTTTATTTTGGTTCTGCGCATTGGATATATCAAGGAGCATTCTGTCATAGGACGATAATATCTCAAGAGCTCGGTTGTAAACAATCATACCAATGGTAGTTGGAATCACGCCCTGATAGTTCCGTTCGAAAAGCCGTGCACTGAATTCCTGTTCCATGACCCGCAGCTGCTGGCTTAGTGCGGACTGGCTGATATTCATCAGTTCCGCAGTTTTTGAGATGCTGCCGGATTCCACTATCTTTATAAACATTTTCAGGTTATGAATGTTCATGTTACCCCGCCTTTCTGAATTTAACTCAAAACCAGTTGATTGAACTGTTAAAAACTTAACAGTTCTTTTTTTGTTCTTTCATTATAACAAATATAATTCCATGTGGCTAGTGTGATAAAATAATAGGTTATAAGTAAATCTTATGACATATCGGATTCTTGATTAACTGAATTTCCATAAGTATGGTATAATTTGAACTGTGATTTTGTTATTATATTAACAAATACTATTTCAAGAAAGGGGGATTTACGTGTCAGAGGTTAACACAAGTATAAGTGGGGGAAGAGTGCGTAAACCAAGAAAGCCCAAAAAGAGCCAGATTCCATTTGCAATTTTGCTCACAATCCTGATTATTGCTTTTGGATCTTATTTGGCAGGAGGGAACAATAAGCTGCCTGTTTATTGGGGATTCGGAATTGCATTCGGGTATATCCTGCAGCGTTCTCGTTTCTGCTTTACGGCAGCATTCCGTGACCCATGTATAACAGGAAGCACATCCGTAACAAGAGCCGTATTGGTGGCAGTTGCAGTTGCAAGCGTTGGTTTCTGGGCAATCAAGTATGCCAGTATCATGGCAAATGCGGATTCCAATCTCAACATGATTGGCGTAGCGCCCATCGGTTTGCCCTTGGCTGTCGGTGCGGTTCTGTTTGGTATCGGAATGGTCATTGCCGGTGGCTGCGCATCCGGAACCTTGATGCGCGTTGGAGAGGGCTTTACCATGCAAATGCTGTCTTTGGTATTTTTCATAGCAGGTTCTTTCTGGGGTGCGCACGATATGAACTTCTGGAGCAGATTTAATGAAAATGCTCCGAAGATCTTTTTACCGAATGTGTTTGGCTGGTTTGGTGCAATCGTTGTACAGGGATTGATCATTGTCCTTTTATACATAGCAGCAGTCAAATGGCAGGAAAAGAAAATGGGAAGTGCGGAATAAAATTAAAAAATAAAGGAGATATAAAAATGGCTGAATTTACATTAGATTGTCTGGGAGAGGCTTGTCCTGTCCCGCTTATGAAAACTGAGAAGAAAATGAATGAGATATCCGTAGGAGGCGTTTTAGCCGTATCCATCGATCATAGCTGTGCAATGAAGAATATTCCTGAGTGGGCAAGAAAACAGGGACATAACGTAGAGATTGAAGAAGTGGATGATGGTGAGTGGGAAATTGTCATTGAAAAGACGAAGTAAATTACTTCTGTGAAAGCAGGTGAATAAATTTGAAACAATTTTTTATTAAGCTTGGCGATCATCCGATTTACAAAAAGTTGCTAAAAGAACCCTTAACATATGTGGCCGGAGCCGTTTTGCTAGCCGTTTTCCAAATCGCCCATTTTGCAGCCCTGGGCAGCGGCTGGGGAGTGACAAGCGCATTTGCCAACTGGGGTACCTGGGTCTACAAAGCACTTGGCGGTGACGCAAGCGGCTGGGTATATTATGCCTCTGAAAAAATGCAGAAGGAGCTAAATACCAGCTTTCTGGCAGACGGTGCCTCCATCCGGAATTTGGGCATTGTACTGGGAGCCTTTGCAGCAACGTTATTTGCATCACAGTTTAAGATCAAGACGATCAAGTCGCTTCGGCAGGTAGTGGCGGCAATTCTTGGCGGTTTATTAATGGGCTATGGAGCAAGGCTGGCTAATGGCTGTAATATAGGAGCGTTATTTACCGCAATTGCATCTTTTTCCTTATCCGGATGGGTCTTCGGGGCATTTCTGCTTGTAGGCGCTTTTCTGGGAAGCAAATTATTGGCCAAATATTTTATGTGATTTATAATCATGGGGCGATCATATTTGATTGCCCCTATAAAATATGAATCCCCGGTCATGGGAAAAGAGAAAAACGGCTGTGGAGGCTCAAAAAAGAGCATTCAGAAAGGAACGGGTTATAATGACTAAGAAAACAGAATCATATGATGTTGTAATTATAGGGGGCGGAGCAGCCGGCTTAACAGCGGGAATATATTGCGGCAGAGCCAAACTTAAAACCTTGATCATAGAAAAAACCCTGGTAGGCGGGCTTGCTACATATACCAATGAAATAGAAAACTATCCCGGTTTTCCGGATGGTGCGACAGGGCTTGGACTGATGGAATTATTTCATAAACAGGCTAAAAAGTTTGGTGTGGAGTTTAAATTGACTGATGTAAAATCCGTATCTTTGGCAGGGGATATAAAGCAGGTAGAAACATTTCGTACCATTTACCAGGCTAAAGTTGTCATTATCGGAAGCGGTGGAAAACCCCGTCTGACCGGTGCCAAAAACGAGGAATTATATCTTTATGATAAAGGGATTTCTTTCTGTGCCACCTGTGATGCAGCGGCGAATACAGGGAAAACCGTTATGGTAATAGGAAGCGGAGATGCAGCCATTGAAGAAGGGATATTTTTAACCAAATTTGCAGACAAGGTTATGGTATCTGTTATGCATGAGAATGGCAAAATGGACTGCAACGAGATTGCAAAAGCGCAGGCTCTTTCAAATCCGAAAATGGAATTTATCTGGAATACGGTTGCAGACAGTTTTGAAGGAGACGAAAGACTGCATAGGGTTGTGTTAAAAAATGTGAAAACAGAGGAAAAAATTCCTGTTCAAGTGGACAGTTGTTTCCTGTTTATCGGTTACCTTCCAAATACAGAATTATTCCGTGATATTCTGGACATGAATAGGGGAGGTTATCTGATAACAAACGAACGGATGGAAACAAACATACCCGGAGTATTTGCGGTTGGAGATGTACGTGACAAATACTTAAAGCAGGTAGCGACAGCGGTGGGAGATGGAGCCGTTGCCGGATACGGCGCGGAAAAATATGTATCGGAAAGTGAAATTTTTGATAAGCAGATTATGAATGAAGGGAACCCTTCCCTGGTGTATATTTATAATGCAATTGATCCCCAGGCAAGAGAACTGCTGCCGGTTTTCAAAGAGTTTGAACAGGATCATTGCGACATCCGGGTATCCTGCATCGATATTTATAAATCAGATGGAATTGCAAAACGCCTTGATGTTGAGAATGCTCCCTGTATCGCCTGGATCAAGAAAGGTCAGATTATGGAGAAGTATTATGGTGAAATAACTCCGGAGCGCATAAACAGCATTTGCAAATAGGAAAAATACAATTGATCCGGTTATTATCTCAACGTCCTGCGGCCAGGCCTGGCCCAGGGCGTATTTTTTTGTTCCGGTTAACGGTGTCGGTACAGATGTGCAAAAAAAAACTTCTTGACAAAGATTATCGAACAGTATACACTATTAACAGTGTTAAATATCAACACGAATATTTGTTTGAAAAATGGGGTGAATAGATTGAGCGGTATAGAAGAACTGGTCGGTTCATTGGAGAAACTGATGTCGCGCGGAAAAGTTATGGATGAATATAATCGTTCTGGTAAAGGTGAAATTTTTATTTTAAAATATCTCTATATGAAAGAATCACCGGCGTCACCGTCTGAATTAAGCGAAGCGCTGAACAGCAGTACAGCCAGAATCTCTGCGGCCCTCGGTACCCTTGAAAAGAAGGGGCAGATTCACCGTGAAATTGACACCACAAACCGGCGTTTTGTTTTGGTTACAATTACGGAAGATGGCCGTGAACGGATTCGTGCAAACATTGATCGAATGCGAAGTCATTTAATTCAGGTATTTACCGAAATGGGGGAAGAGGATGCAAGAGAATTTGTACGTCTCTCCAAGCGTTTCTTTGAGGTTGCCCAACGCTCTAGGCCTGATATTTGCGAGTAGGGCAATTGATAACCTGGTGATTAAAAGACAGTAGGATAAAAATGCAGACCTTATACGGTCTGCATTAAAAAAACTAGATAGCTAACATCGTTTAATATGAACACTGATAACAAGGAGGATTTTTATGATTAGAATTTTCAAGTATCTCAATCCTAAAGAATGGCTGATGGCTGTATTTAGCCTGATTTTTGTGGTGGCCCAGGTCTGGCTGGATTTAAAATCGCCGGATTACATGTCAGAAATCACCATGCTGGTTCAGACGCCTGGCAGTGCCATGAGCGATATCTGGCTTGCCGGGGGTAAAATGCTTCTCTGCACACTTGGCAGTCTGGCAGCCGCTATTATCGTCGGTTTCCTTGCCGCACGGATTGCTGCCTCATTTTCCAAACGTCTGCGCAGTTTGCTCTTTCATAAGGTGGAATCCTTTTCCATGGAGGAAATCAACCGCTTTTCGACCGACAGTCTGATTACCCGGTCTACGAACGACATTACCCAGATTCAGATGCTGGTTACAATGGGATTAATGCTGATTATCAAAGCTCCGATTATGGCCGTTTGGGCGATTACCAAAATAGCCGGAAAGGGATTTGAATGGACACTTGCCACAGGTGCGGCGGTTGCGCTTTTGGTTCTTATGATAGGCATTATCATGATTTTTGTTATGCCGAAATTTAAGAAAATGCAGGAACTGACGGATAACATGAACCGGGTTACCCGTGAAAATCTGACCGGTCTTCGGGTAGTAAGAGCTTATAATGCCGAGGATTATCAGGAAAAGAAGTTTGAGAAAGCGAATGAGGAATTAACCGGCACCCAGTTATATACAGGCCGGGCTATGGCAATCATGATGCCGGTCATGACCATGATTATGAGCGGGCTTTCCCTTTCAATTTACTGGATTGGCGCTTATTTAATTAATGTGGCACAGATGACGGATAAACTGACGCTATTTTCTAATATGGTGGTTTTTTCCAGCTATGCGATGCAGATAGTCATGTCATTTTTGATGCTGGTCATGATTTTCATCATGCTTCCCCGTGCCAGCGTTTCTGCCAAACGAATCAATGAAGTGCTGGACACCGAACCTACAATACTTGATGGCAGCAGGACAGAGGGAGTTCCCGGTTTGAAGGGTGAGGTTACGTTTAAGCATGTGGGTTTCAAATACCCGGATGCAGCGGATTACGTGTTGGAGGATGTAAACTTTACGGTAAAGCAGGGGGAAACGATTGCTTTTATCGGTTCCACAGGCAGTGGAAAATCAACGCTGATAAATCTTGTGCCGCGCTTTTTTGATGCGACAGAGGGAGAAATCTTGATTGACGGAGTGAATATCAGGGAGTACACACAGGAAGCAGTGCACAATAAAATTGGTTATGTGCCGCAAAAAGCGGTAATGTTCAAGGGGTCAGTTTCGTCCAACGTGGCTTATGGAGATAACGGCGGCAATGGTTTTTCTGAGCAAGAAATTAAGAGAGCCGTCGCAATCGCACAGGGAACTGACTTTGTTGAGCGCATGGATGGCGGCTATGAAGCAGATATTGCCCAAGGCGGTACGAATGTTTCCGGCGGGCAGAAACAGCGGCTTGCAATTGCCCGCGCAGTCTGCCGTAAGCCAGAAATATATATATTTGATGATTCCTTTTCGGCACTTGATTATAAGACTGACCGGATTTTGCGTAATATACTGAAAAAAGAAACTGCCGGCGTGACCAGTATGATTGTGGCACAGCGTATTGGCACCATAATGGATGCTGACCAGATTATCGTGCTTGACGAAGGTAGAGTTGTGGGCAAAGGCAGACACAAAGACTTGCTGCAAAATTGCGAGGTATACAGGCAAATCGCCATAAGCCAATTAAGTGAGGAGGAACTTGTATCATGAGTGAAGTAAGATCGAACAAAAGGCCGGTGGCTGGAGGTCCGATGGGACCGGGTGTTACAGAAACACCAAAAGATTTTAAGGGAACATGGGGCAAGCTGATTGCCTATTGTAAAAATTATATGCCTGCGGTGATTGTCGCTCTTGTTATGGCAGCGATCGGAACAGCACTGCAAATTATCGGTCCGGATAAGTTAAAGGACATGACCAACGAGATCATGAAAGGACTGCCTGCGCTGATAGATGGCGTTCCTACTGCCGGGGCGATTAACTTAGATGTGGTAAAAAGCATTGCGTTTCTGTTGGTAGTATTTTATGCAGGTTCAGCGTTCCTCAATTTTATTCAAAGCTTTATGATGACAACGATAACACAAAAAATCAGCAGAAATATGCGTGCCGATATATCACATAAAATCAACAGGCTGCCATTAAAATATTTTGACAGGGTAAGCTATGGTGATGTCCTAAGCAGAGTAACCAATGACGTGGATACCATCGGGCAGACCATGAACCAAAGCATTGGAAATCTGGTTACATCCATCACCATGCTTGTGGGTTCAGCAATAATGATGTTCTATAATAACTGGATTATGGCGTTGACTGCCGTCGGAGCGAGTGTTTTTGGATTTATTATCATGGGTGTTATCATGGCAAAATCACAGAAATATTTCGTTCAGCAACAAGAAGATCTGGGTATTGCCAATGGCCATGTTGAAGAAGTTTATTCCGGTCATAATGTAGTGAAGGCTTATAACGGCGGCAAAGAAGCGAGACGGTTTTTTGAGAATGTGAACGAGAGCCTGTATAACAGCGGCTGGAAGAGTCAGTTTATGTCCGGACTGATGATGCCGCTTATNNAGGTGCGGCACTGGCTATGAACGGAACCATCATCTTCGGTGTGATTGTTGCCTTTATGATGTATATCCGTTTGTTTACCCAACCGCTTTCGCAAATTGCTCAAGCATTCCAGAATCTGCAGAGAACCGCAGCCGCCAGTGAGCGCGTATTTGATTTCCTTGATGCAAAAGAGCTGTCTGATGAGAGCCAAAAAGCAAAGAAGCTTACCAGTGTGAAAGGTCATGTGGAATTCCGTCATGTGAAGTTTGGATATACCCCGGATAAAATGATTATCAATGATTTTTCAGCCCAAATTAAAGCCGGACAGAAGATAGCCATTGTGGGGCCGACCGGTGCAGGAAAAACAACAGTGGTTAACCTGTTGATGCGTTTTTATGAACTGAATGGCGGAGAAATCCTGTTGGATGGCATCCCGGTCAGCCAGGTACCAAGAGAGAATGTCCATGAACAGTTTTGTATGGTATTGCAGGATACATGGCTTTTTGAAGGCACCATAAAGGAAAACATTATTTATAGCAAGCAGGGAGTGACAGATGAGCAGGTGGTTGCCGCATGCAAAGCAGTAGGGCTTCATCACTTTATCAGAACTTTACCGCAAGGGTATGACACATTGCTAAATGACAGGGCTAATCTCTCTCAGGGTCAGAAACAGCTTGTCACCATTGCCAGAGCGATGATTCAAAATGCCCCCATGTTAATTTTGGACGAAGCAACAAGTTCTGTTGATACGCGCACTGAAATTTTGATTCAGGAGGCTATGGATAAGCTGACGGCAGGACGCACTTCCTTTGTCATCGCCCATAGGCTGTCTACCATTAAAAATGCAGATTTGATTCTGGTCATGAAGGAGGGGGATATTATCGAAAGCGGTAATCATAAGGAACTGCTGGAAAAGGGTGGCTTCTACGCCGAACTATACAACAGCCAGTTTGAATCCGCTGCATAGACCAGTTCAGTTACCATTAATATTGTGGGCGTGTATCCCCAACATATCGGGAGAGCGCTTGAATGACATTCAAGAGATCATGGGTTCGAACCCCGCTATCTCCGGTCAAAATAATAAGCTGCAGGCAGGAAAGCCTGCAGCTTAATTTTATATAGGGAAGAAATGGGCTTAATTTCCTCTCATTTCTCTGCAAAATTGATATTTTTAAAAGATTGATTTGACATATTTAATTTTAAAATTAATTATATTAACATTATAATTAATATCATTGATTTTTATATTGACATATTTAATCTATAGTTGTATATTATAATCAAATAATACATCAGGGTGGTGAAAACAATGAAATACAAAGCTCCGGGTAAATGCCCCGTATGCGGTGAGAAACTTTCCATAACCAAGCTCGGCTGTCCCAAGTGCTCCACAGTTATTGAAGGAGATTTCCAGCCTTGTGAATTCTGCCGACTACCAGAAGAAGATCTTGAGTTTGTCAAGGTATTCATAAGATGCCGCGGTAATATCAAGGATCAAGAGAAAGAACTGGGTATTTCTTATCCCACGGTCCGCGGTAAACTGGATTCGGTCATAAGAGGTCTTGGATATGAAGTGTCATCAAAAGAAGTGATTAAAGAAAATGAAGATAAAACAACCGCCAGGAATGAAATTCTTGACCAATTATCAAAGGGTGAAATTTCCCCGAAAGAAGCAACGGAACGGATTAAAAACATATAATTAATAGGAGGGTCAGACCATGAGTGAACAACAAAAAATACTGGAAATGATAGAAAAAGGGCAGATTACCGCTGCCGAGGGTATGGAGCTATTGGAAGCTTTGAAAACGACTAAGGAAACAGAAACGATTCAGGTGGTTGAAACTGAAACAACTGCAAGGAGAAACTATAAGTTCTTTAAGGTCAAGGTCACGTCAGATAACAATGCAGTTAATGTTAACGTAAATATACCGATACGTCTGCTGACCACGATCAGTGAAATCGCTGATAAGATGACTAATATGGTTCCTGCGGATGCCAGAAGGGAGATGGAGGCGAAAGGTATCGATATTTCCAGCATTGATTTTGCAAAGATCATCGAGGAGGTCATAAACGGTACCTTGGATGACCCGAATATTGTGGATGTGGAAGCCTGGGATGAAAGCCATAACGCAATGGTAAAGGTGAGTGTATATGTCGATTAGGAGCTGTCATTTATTGTGGATCAGGCTCCAGATTGAGAATAGAAGGTTCATAAATATTCCCTTTCCAATCCCCTTGTATATCTTTCAGGAATTATTGGACTGTTTTCAGGACTTACTGACAGCCGCATGCTATTTTGCACCGAAAGTGCCTGATCCGAGTTCATCCTCCCGAATTAACATTTATTCAGTGAAAGTACTCGTATTCATGGTCATGAAACTGCTGGATTCTTTAACCGGGGATGCACCCTATGATCTTGTTGATGTTACAACCGACAAAGTCAAAGTATTAATTAAAATCAGGTAAAGCATGTCTATTGGAGGTAAAAATGACGAAACTGTTCTTAAAATATATATCTATCATATTAACGATATATCTGCTGTCACTTGTTTCGCAAACGATTTATATTGGCAGTATCCCGGCACTTCTTATCATGGGATTGGTGCTTTTAGTAGTAAACTTTATATTAAAGCCGATTCTGCTGTTGATTACATTACCGGTCAGTTTGCTGACCTTAGGATTATTCAGCTTTATTGTGAATGCATGGACGATCATGATTGCAGATTATTTTGTAACAGATATAAGTATGGGTGGCTTTCTTAATTCGCTGCTTGCCGCTTTCATCATCGTTATCTTTAATCACCTGTTCAAGGATATGAATAAGGTGTCATATTAATAGGTTACTAATATTAGATGTACTAGGTAATATCATAATCGCAGAAAATAAGAGGAAGAGGGTAGTCCAGATATATTTTGGAGTGCCCTTTTAAGCATTCTGATCTGTGCAGGCTATGCCTGAACGCCGGAGATCTTTAAAGTCAATGGACTCTTCTAATAAAAAATGGACTTTTGCAGACAATAAATGTATGTGATCGCCTTCATTATTACGTGTTACCAGGAAATTTAACAGATCAATCTGTCGAGTGTAGTCCTTGGCTGAGAATCCAGTTACTTAAGACAGGCCTTCGGCTTGTATGCAGTATACAGCAATGCTCTGCATGTTCTTTCAATCGCCAGTTTCACACTTTCCCAAGTAACACTGATGCTGCGCTGGCAGATTAAATTATAATGGCAGTGACATTTGATTCTTGTTTTTATGATATATTATAACCAGGTAAAAATTTTGAAGGCATTGAAGGGAGAGAATAATATGACTGGATTATGCAATGAAAAGCTTGTTTATGGAAACTTAATCAATGGAAGGTGGGTGGAATCAGCATCGGGTAATGTCATTACCATAACATCCCCTGTAGACGGTTCTTTAATCGGAGAGATACAGGCAATCAGCAAAGAAGAGGTCAATGAGGTTATCCGGTATTCGAAAGAAAGTCTCTCTTTGTGGACCGGTATACCAATATTTGAAAGGGCCCGGATATTATACAAAGCGGCAGAGCTTTTGGAGGAAAGGGCAGAAGAAATATCAAATATCCTGATGATGGAGATTGCAAAAGATAAGAAATCTTCCATATCAGAAGTGAAGAGAACCGCAGATTTCCTCCGTTTTACTGCAGATGCAGGAAAAAGTCTGGAAGGAATAGCAGTAAGCGGTGAAAATTTCCCAGGTGGCTCCCGCAATAAGATATCCTATGTAAAAAGAATTCCTCTTGGTACCGTATTAGCCATATCACCTTTTAATTACCCAATTAATTTATCAGCTTCCAAGATAGCACCGGCGTTGATCGGGGGCAACACGGTTATATTAAAACCGGCGACACAGGGAGCTATCAGCGCTCTTCACCTTGTAAACGCATTACAGGATGCCGGATTGCCGGAAGGAGTGCTGCAAACCGTTACCGGTAAAGGCAGTGAGATTGGTGATTATATTGTAACGCATGAAAGTATTGATTTTATTAATTTTACAGGCAGTACGGAGGTTGGCAGGCATTTATCAAAGATTTCCTGTATGACCCCTTTATTACTGGAACTTGGCGGTAAGGATGCGGCCCTTGTACTGGAAGATGCTGATCTGGAATACGCGGCAAAAAATATTGTAGAGGGTGCATTTTCTTATTCCGGACAGCGTTGCACGGCTGTGAAGCGTATTATTACTACTGATAAAGTAGCAGACCAGCTGGTAGACAAACTGAAAACGGGAATTNNATAGTGTAGTAGTCACTCCTTTGATTGATCAGAAAGCTGCTGATTTTGCCGAATTCTTAATTCAGGATGCCATTGAAAAGGGTGCAGAACTTATTGTCGGAAATAAGAGAGAAGGTAATTTAGTCTATCCTACTTTGCTGGATAAAGTAACCGTGGATATGGAGATTGCATGGAAAGAACCGTTTTCACCAATTCTTCCTATTATCCGGGTGAAAAATATGGATGAAGCGGTAGAGATAGCTAACCGCTCAGAATATGGCTTACAGTCTTCCGTATTTACCAATGATATCAACAAGGCTTTTCGAATTGCTGAAAAATTAGAAGTTGGAACCGTACAGATTAATAACAAAACGGAAAGAGGCCCGGACCATTTTCCGTTTTTGGGAGTAAAAGCCTCCGGTATGGGTACCCAGGGTGTAAAGTACTCCATAGAAGCAATGACAAGACCAAAAGCTATCACCATAAATTTGATAGAATAAAAGGAATCTCANNTCTCAAACAAAAACTGCCATGCAAACCCATGATTACGTATGCTTCATCCATTGATTTTAATTATTAAACGATAAATGCCCGTGGAAATGGGAAATGCAGCCTGCTTTTCCGTTAAAACAATATTAGAATCACACATTATACATTCAATTTTAGCTTTATATATATATTTGAAAGTTAGTTTCGAAATGATACCGCTTATTTAATGCTTCATCTTGTTATTCTTATATAGAATCACCTAATTGCATTTGATTACAAAAAAAGTCATATAAATAGGAAACGGAAATGTTATGTTTGACACATCAGTCCTAATACACCTGGGGTTCTCTGCTCGTTGTCAGAATCATTTCAAAAGGTTGTGCAAAAAATCATTGACAGTGCAAAAATACTCTGATAATATCAATTATAAATAACGGATGATGAATACGAGAGAGAGCACAATCTGTGCCGCCGAAGGGGAATGCAGAAACTCTCAGGCAAAAGGATCGGATTCGGACGTAACTCTGGAGAACATTTATGTACCGAAGAAGTCAATCTTTCAGGTAAAAGGACAGAGGCAGACAGGAATATTTCATACGAATATTTCTTTCTGCCTTTTTTTGTGCATATAAACGGATGATGTTCCTATATTATCATATAAATTATCTAAGGAGGATTAAGACATGGAGCTAAAAACACCGCTTTATGAGATGCATCTGAAGTATCACGGCAAAATAGTCCCTTTTGCCGGGTATCTGCTTCCCATCCAATATGAAGAGGGGATCATAAAAGAGCATATGGCAGTAAGAACAAGGGCAGGGCTTTTTGATGTTTCCCATATGGGGGAAATAATCTGTAAGGGAAAAGACGCACTTGATAATCTGCACCGGCTGCTGACCAATGATTTCACTGATATGGAGGTCGGACAGGCAAGATACAGCCCCATGTGCAATGAGCACGGGGGAACGGTGGACGATCTGATTGTTTATAAGAAAAAAGAAGAGGAGTACTTTATCGTTGTTAATGCTTCCAATAAAGAAAAGGATTATCAATGGATGCTGGAACATAAATTAGGAGAAGTGGTGTTTGAAGACATTTCTGATAAAATCACGCAAATCGCCCTGCAGGGTCCCAGATCACAGGAAATACTTATGAAACTTACCACAGATATTCCTGAAAAATACTATCATGCAGTTTTTGATGGAAAAGTGGCCGGAATCACATGTATGGTATCCAGAACCGGTTATACAGGGGAAGATGGTTTTGAGCTTTATCTAGACAATGCACATGCTGAGACAATGTGGGAAACGCTCATGGAGGCAGGCAGGGAATATGGACTGATCCCCTGCGGGCTGGGGGCCAGAGACACTCTGAGGCTGGAGGCCGGCATGCCGCTGTACGGACATGAAATGAACGATGATATAAATCCAGTGGAAATCGGTCTTGGGTTTGCTGTTAAAATGCAGAAGGAGGATTTTATCGGTAAAAGCTATTTGCCGGATAAGGATTCCCTCATAAGAAAACGTGTAGGCTTAAGAGTAACAGGGCGGGGAATCATACGGGAACAGGAAGATGTACTTGTAAACGGGAAGAAAGCAGGCTTTACAACATCGGGAACCCATTGCCCCTATTTAGGTTACCCTGCAGCCATGGCTATTTTGGATAAGGAATATACGAAAGCAGGTACAAAAGTAACGGTAATCGTCCGGGGAAGAGAAGTTGAAGCAGAAGTGGTAGCCCTGCCATTTTATAAAAAATCAAAATAAACCATTAAGGTAACACCCTTTGGGTGCATCTGCATGCCCGGATAACGTGGGCAATAACAAGGAAAAGGAGAAGGAAATATGAAGGTATTAGAAAATCTGGTTTACACAAAAACACATGAATGGGTGAGGTTTGAGGATGAAACAACCGCTTTGGTCGGACTTACGGATCACGCCCAGCAGTCATTGGGAGAGCTTGTTTTCGTCAATCTTCCGGAAGAAGGTGACGAGACGACAGCCGGTGAAGTTTTTGCCGATGTGGAATCCGTAAAAGCTGTTTCGGATGTATATTGCCCGGTAACCGGAGTTGTATCAGAAGTCAATGAAGAACTTCTGGACGCACCGGAAAAGATCAATGAGGCTCCTTATGAGGCCTGGTTTGTGAAGATAACTGATATTACGGATAAAGAAGAATTCTTAAGTCCTGAGGAATACGGAGAATTTGTAAAAAAAGAAATGGAATAAAGGAGATCTGCATATGGGTTCATTTGTACCGGCAACCGACCATGACAGAAAAGAAATGCTGTCAGCGATCGGAATTGAGAGCATAGAAGACCTTTTTGGGCAGCTTCCCCAGGAAGTTTTATTAAAGGAAGGATTGAATCTTCCCAGCGGAATGTCTGAAATGGAAGTAAGTATTAAGATGGAAGGCATTGCAGCAAAAAATACGGTGTTTCCGGTCATATTCAGAGGAGCAGGTGCTTACAGGCATTACATTCCATCCATTGTGAAAAGTGTGTTATCCAAGGAAACTCTGTACACTGCCTATACCCCATATCAGGCGGAAATCAGCCAGGGAATCTTACAATCCATATATGAATACCAGACAATGATCTGTGAAATTACAGGAATGGATACGGCCAATGCCTCCGTATATGACGGTGCGGCTGCAGCGGCAGAAGCGGTAGCTATGTGCCGGGACAGAAAGAAAAACAGGGCATTTGTTTCCGCAGCGGTTCATCCTCAGGCAATGGAGACCATAAAGACTTATTGTTTTGGAAATGGGATGGAACTGACGGTTATTCCTGAGAAAGACGGTGTAACGGATTTAGATTTTCTGAAAGAACATCTGGATAGTCAGGCCGCATGTGTTTATATTCAGAATCCCAATTATTACGGAAGTCTGGAACCGGCCGATGAAATCGGATACATAGCAAAGGAAACCGGTGCACGGTATATTATGGGCGTGAATCCCATTTCCCTGGGGATCATAAAGACGCCGGCAGAATACGGCGCTGATATTGCAGTGGGAGAGGGACAGCCTCTTGGACTACCCCTGTCATTCGGCGGACCATATATCGGCTTTATGGCATGTACGAAAGAACTGATCAGAAAGCTGCCGGGAAGGATCGTCGGAGAAACCGTTGATTCCAACGGAAAAACAGGATACGTCCTGACCCTTCAGGCAAGGGAACAGCATATCCGGAGAGAAAAGGCGTTAAGCAACATCTGCTCAAACCAGGCGCTTTGTGCATTGGCAGTGTCAGTTTATTTATCGGCGATGGGGGCTGAAGGACTAAAGCAAACAGCCATACAGTGTATGTCAAAGGCCCATTATAT
>DJBG01000187.1 GCA_002429965.1 Hungatella sp. UBA5982 | reverse complement strand
TCTCCCGGTTCATATTTTCAATTTCTTCCCGCAGGGAGGATAACCGTTCAACGGATGCCTTTTCATTTTCCCACTGGGCCTTCTGGGATGCAAACTCGTCATGAAGCTCCGCCAATTCCTTCTGAAGCTCTGCAAGGCGGTCCTGGCTTAAACGGTCGGTTTCCTTTTTTAAGGCAGCCTCTTCGATCTCCATCTGCATAATACGCCTGGAAAGCTCATCAAGCTCAGCCGGCATGGAGTCCAGTTCTGTCTTTATCATGGCACAGGCTTCATCCACTAAGTCAATGGCCTTATCCGGCAAAAAGCGCTCGCTGATATAACGGTCAGACAAATACGCTGCCGATACCAGGGCAGAGTCCGTGATCTTTACCCCATGGTAGACCTCATACCGTTCTTTCAGTCCCCTTAATATGGAAATGGTATCCTCCACCGTAGGTTCGNNTGACCGGCTGGAACCGCCGTTCCAATGCCTGGTCCTTTTCAATGTACTGGCGGTATTCATCAAGTGTGGTGGCGCCGATGCAGTGAAGCTCGCCTCTTGCAAGCATGGGCTTTAACATATTGCCCGCATCCATGGAACCTTCCGTCTTACCTGCGCCTACAATGGTATGAAGCTCGTCAATAAACAGAATGATCTGGCCGTCGCTTTTCTTCACTTCATCAAGAACCGCTTTTAAACGTTCCTCAAATTCTCCCCGGTACTTGGCACCTGCCAGCAATGCTCCCATTTCTAGGGCGAACAGTCTTTTATCCTTTAATCCCTCCGGCACATCGCCCCGGACAATCCTTTGGGCCAGACCTTCCACTACGGCTGTCTTACCGACTCCAGGCTCACCGATCAAAACCGGGTTGTTCTTCGTCTTTCTGGAAAGTATCCGCACCACATTCCGGATCTCGCTGTCCCTTCCGATCACCGGGTCCAGTTTCTGGTCCCTGGCACGCTCCACCATATCATAACCGTATTTGGTAAGGGTATCATAGGTGGCCTCCGGGTTGTCATTTACAACGCGCTGGTTTCCTCTCACCGTGGAAAGGGCCTGTAAAAAGCTTTCCTTGGTTATGCCATAGCTCCGGAACAGTTCCTTTACCGCCTTGGATGGCTGCTTTNNTTCGCCTCATCCTCGGCGCTTATTAATACCTTATTTAATTCATTGCTGATATAAAGCTGCCCTCCCCTGACCTTGGGAAGTTTTTCAATTGCCTGAGCCGTTTCATTTAAGAACTGCTCTTTTTGTATATTCATCTTGGTAATGAGTTTCATAATCAGGCTGTCTTCAATGGTAAGAAGACTGTACAGCATGTGCTCTTGTTCTATTTGCTGATTCCCATATTCATATGCAAGTTTTTCGCAATTTTGGACCGCTTCCACAGATTTTTGCGTAAATTTATTGATGTTCATAATAGCTTCCTCCTTCTTCTCCGAATATGTAAAGTATTGCTTTATTTGTTCTATATGTAATATAACAGATAGTGTTTCGTGTGTCAAGATAATTTTCTCCGGATTCCAACAGAATTCAAACAAAAATCTTACAGTTTTCTTCTCTGCATTGTGTTTTTTAAGCCCTTCACCTATAATCAAAGCAGTGATCCATATCCCATTCATTCAGGAGGTGACGTTTTTATGAAAAATCTTTCCCGCTGCGGGTTGATGCGCCATGGAGCAGCAGCTGCTGCTGTTACCCTGTTTCTTTTTGCAGCCGCCGTCCCCTTTGACAGCTTTGCCCACACAAAGGATGAATCCATTTATCTGGCCGGTACCTGGGTAAAGGATGAGGTTGGCTGGCGTTTCTTTAATCAATGGAATTCTACATTTCCCGCCGGAAAATGGGCGGAATACCAAGGCCATTCCTATTACTTCACAGATAATGGGTACATGGCAACGGGATNNATAATTTTAATCCCTATCAGGGAAAAGAGGAAGGCTCCATGGTAACCGGCTGGGTTTATGACCCTGATGTTAGCGGCTGGTTTTACACAAACCAGATAGGAATCATGGTAACCGGCTGGCATAAAATCGATGGCTTTTGGTACTATTTTAACCCGAATTCCGATGGCCTACTCGGACTTATGGCCGTAAGCCGCGTCGTTGACGGCTCTTATGTGGATGCAAACGGTCGTATGAATGAAGTCAGGTAAACCATCGTTCGGCTCATTGACAGCAAAAAAAGAGCAGTGCTGCTTAAGAAACAGACACTGCTCTTTTTTCTATTCCCCGGAATCTCCAGCTAAATAAAACAGCACGGAAAATCCAGTCGATAAACATTCCATACCACACGCCCATTACGCCTGTGTTCATCACACGGACGAAGAAATAAGCAAATGCGATCCTAAAAAGCCACATGGAGAATATGGACACCACCATGGTAAATTTGGCATCCATAGAGGCTCTCAGGGCATAAGGAACGGTAAAAGCCAGAGGCCATACGATCATCGCATAGCTGTGGACCACCACCATCCGGGCGGATATTTCTGCCGCCTCTCCCGAAAGATTATAGACAGAGGCAAGCTGTCCTGAAAATACGACCATAACCGTACACAGTAAAAGAAGGATTCCGTAATTAGCCCCAACCAGAAGTCTGGTATACCGCTTTGCCTCTTTTTTCTCTCCTGCTCCCACGCATTGTCCCACAATGGTGATCAGGCCTAAGCCTATGGCGTTGCCAGGCAGATACAGCAGGGTCACCAGGTTGGATGCCACTGCATAGCTGGCGATGGCCGCCGTTCCCAGGGAAGAAACCAGACTTTGCAGAGCAAGCTTTCCGAACTGGAACATGCCGTTTTCCAGGCCGTTTGGAATGCCGATGGACAGTATCTTCTTAATCATCGGAAGGTTTGGCTTAAGCTCCTCCAGACGGTTGATTCTCAAAACATTGCCGGGACTTTGGATCATAAAGAGCATCAGCACCGCGGCGGCAATCCGGCTGAACAGGGTGGGCCAGGCCAGACCGGTCACCCCCATATGAAGGCCGTATACACATACCGCATTTCCCACAACATTAACGGTATTTATCACCAGGGAAACTGCCATGGAAGCTTTGGAGTTTCCCATGGAGCGGAATAGGGCCGCACAGGAATTATAAACTGCAACAAAGGGATAAGACAGGGCCGTAATCCAGAAATAAACCACGGCGGCGTTCATAACCGCCTCATCCACATTTCCGAATATAACCTTTAGCAGACTTCCTCTGCCTGCCAGTGCAACAAGGGTAACAAGCACGGAAAGTACGGTCGTGACTCCAATGAGCTGTCCCGCTGCCCTGCAGGCATTCTCTGACTGCTTTTTCCCAAGATACTGGGAGGATATAACCGCTCCACCGGTAGCCAATGCCGACAGCATCTGAATAATCAGAATGTTGATGGATTCCACCAGGGCAACTCCGGAAACAGATGCCTCTCCCACTGCCGCCGCCATCACGACATTCACCATTCCTACCAGAACGATCAATATCTGCTCCACGATCAGAGGGCCCAGCAGTTTTATCAAATCTTTTCTAGTAAACATTTATCTTCCTCTTATTATGCCTCAAACGGATAACGGATTCCCCACTGTCTTCTTAATTCATCCATGACCTTCATAATATCCAGGAGNNCTGTCCAACCATTTCTGACGGCTTCCCTGCTGGCTTCAATCTGGTACTCATATCCGGATATCTGCTCCGGTCTGATGTGAGTTTCAATCAGCTGCCTCTTTGCATCATAAACCTTGATGGTCTCAAAATTATTGACATTCTCAACTACAAGGTATCCCTTGGTTCCGTATATAATTCCCAGGCGGTCAGAGAGCACCCGAAGAGAACTGTTTAAGATTGCCATCTTTCCTCCCGGATAGCATAAGGTAATGCTGTTCTGGGCATCCACTCCGCTGTCTGTTTTAATCACGCTGGACTGGATATCTGTAATCTCATCGCCAAAAACAATGGAAGCGAAATTAAGAGTGTACACTCCTACATCAAGAAGGGCTCCTCCTGCAAGCTCAGGCTTAATAAGGCGTGGCGTATCCGAAATCAGGTAACAGAGATTTGCCGTAAGGGTCATAGGCTCTCCGATAACGCCTGAGTTTAAAACCTCTTTCAGGGTTTTTGCCATGGGCATGTAACGCACCCACATAGCTTCCGTTATCATAAGATTCTTTTCCTCCGCTAAATCGGTCATCTCTTTGGCCTGGGCGTAGTTTGCTGCAAAGGCTTTTTCACAAAGAACATGCTTTCCATTTTCCAGGCACAGCTTCGCATTGCTGTAATGCTCGGAATGAGGTGTGGCAATATAGATCAACTGAATATCCGGGTCTTTTACAAGTTCCTCATAAGAGCCATAAGCCCTTTCTATGGAAAAACGCGCCGCAAATTCTTCCGCTTTTTCTAAACTTCTGGAGGCTGCTCCCATCAGAACTACCTGCGGCATCTGAAGCATTGTATTTGCCAGTACCGATGCGATCCCACCCGTTCCCATGATTCCGATTTTTAACGCTTCCATGTCTTAATCCTCCGTGCATTTATTTCATTTATTTTCCTGTTCAGTATAGCACATCAAAACAGTCTGTACAATTAATCTTTTGGAATGTCTGGAGGGGCTGTCTCTTTGCACTCCTGCTCCCTCCTTTGAACCAGCTCAATAAATGCTTTCATCTCTCTGCTGATCCATTTATCCTTGTGATAGACCATCTGCCTCCAGGTCTGCAAGTGAAAATCCTTCATGTTAAGGGGCATTAAGGTTCCTTCCTCAATATCCCTGCAAATAGTGAACTCCGGAAGAAAGGAAATCCCTGCATTGCTGCGAAGAAGTTTGATGATGAATTCCGTATTGCCGATTTCCAGAAAGGGATGAACCTTTTTTCCATAAGCCGCCAGGTATTGTTCCAGCATGAGCCGGTAACTGGCATCCTTTTCCGTAAGAATCATTGGCTGTGAAATGACCTGATCAATGGTAAGACCTGTTTCCATTCCAAAAGGGTGGTTTTTTGATGCTGCAAAGATTATGTTTTCAGGCTTTTCCATCACCTTTACCCATTTTGAATCATACATGCGCTTATCAAGGAAATACACCAGATCAATGGTATTATGGTTCATCATGGTAAGAAGCTCATCGGGAGAATCCACCACAATGCTTACGTTGACCTGGGGATAAAGGCGGTGGAACTCCTGTATGAGAGATGGAAACAAGGTGGAGCAGATGGATTCTATGGTCCCGATCACCAGCCTTCCCGTAAGCTCCGAAGTTACGGATAAAATGTTTTTTACATGGGTCAGGGTCTTTACAACCTCAGCCGCATATTCATAAAAGGTTTCACCCTCATGGGTCAGGGTCGTCTTCTTCCCGATCCGGTCAAACAAATGGACATTTAATTCTTTTTCCAGCTGCTTGATCTGTACAGTGACAGCGGCCTGGGAATAACCCAGTTTTTCAGCCGCCTTACAAAAGCTTTTTCTGTTAGCTACCTCTAAAAATGTCCTTATTTCCCGAAGCTCCATCTTTAAAACTCCTCTCTTCAATCAATTTAAAAATATTAAACGTTATCTTAAAAACATTAAATTTTACATCTATATTTATCTATGGTACATTATAACTAAAGAGAAATCAATGTTTATTGACAGACTGTTTACGAAAAATCAATTACACTTTCAGAAAGGAATTGATGTTATATGGATAAGGCAAGTAATAAATACCGCGCCTATGTGCAGATATTGAAGGAAGAGCTGCTTCCGGCCATGGGCTGTACCGAACCGATCGCTCTGGCTTATGCCGCCGCAGTAGCCAGAAAAGCACTGGGACAAATGCCTGATAAAGTGGTGGTGGCCGCCAGCGGAAGCATTATTAAGAACGTGAAATCCGTGATCGTTCCCAATACAGGCCATTTAAAGGGCATTCCTGCGGCAGTGGCGGCAGGCATTGTGGCAGGCAATCCGGAAAGAGAACTGGAGGTCATTGCAGAGGTCTTGCCGGAGCAGATAATACAGATGAGAGAATTTATGAAGGAAAGGGAAATCACGGTAGTACACTTAGACCAGGGGATTAATTTTGATATCCTTGTTACCCTGTATAAAGGAACTTCCTTCAGCAGAGTGCGCATTGCGGGTTACCACACCAACATCGTTCTCATTGAAAAGGATGGAACCATACTGATGCAGAAGGATGCGGCTCTTGAAGATGATCCGCTGACTGACCGGAATTTACTCAACATGGAGGATATCTGGGACTTTATCAATTCTGTGGACATCTCTGACATCCAGGAGGTCCTGGAACGCCAGATCCGTTACAACTGGGCCATTGCCGAAGAGGGGCTTAAGGAAAGCTATGGAGCCAATATCGGCAAGGTACTTCTTAAAAATTCCGGAGATGACTTATCCGTCAGAGCAAAGGCCATGGCAGCTGCAGGTTCTGATGCCCGAATGAACGGCTGCGGACTGCCGGTGGTTATCAATTCCGGAAGCGGAAATCAGGGGATCACCGTTTCCGTGCCTGTCATCGTATATGCAAAGGCCTTAAAGGTCAGCGAAGAGAAATTGTACCGGGCCTTAGCCTTATCCAATCTGGCCGCCATTCACCAGAAAACCCCCATCGGCAGATTATCCGCCTATTGCGGAGCAGTCAATGCAGGAGCCGGGGCCGGAGCTGGAATTGCTTATCTCTGCGGAGGGGGCTATGAGGAAGTCATCCATACTATAGTCAACGCACTCGCCATTGTTTCCGGTATCGTATGCGATGGTGCAAAATCCTCCTGCGCGGCAAAGATCGCCTCTTCCATAGAAGCCGGAATTCTAGGTTACAACATGTACATACAGGGACAGCAGTTCTATGACGGCGACGGGATCGTCACCAAAGGTGTGGAGGCTACCCTTAGAAATGTTGGGAGACTGGGGAAAGAAGGAATGAGGGAAACCAACGAAGAAATTATCAGGATCATGATAGGGGAATAACATAGACAAGACAGCAATTCCAGGGGCATCCTGGAATTGCTGTCTTTTAACCTTCATCAGCTATATCATTTATCAATCTTAAAGGGATCTCCATACATTTCCCACTCAAGAGGCTTTTGTAAGGAATAATTCTCTTCCTTTAAGAATTTCCTTTGGGCAATTGTTCTGCTTAAGTCTTCATGAGCGCTTTCAAGCTTCATTACCTTATCTCTTTCATCAAGGAAAGCCGTTAGATAATCCACTTCATTTCCTCCATCTGCCGGAGACTTCGCTTTATTTAATGCTGCTTCTCTTATGCCTGGAAAACTTTCTTCATATGGAACAGATCCATCACCAGGGCCATGCATTACGATTGCATCATAGTAAATGAACTGACCCAAAATGGATAATCCATCTTTTACCGCCTGGTCAACTGCCGGATTAAAATATATATCATCTCTGATTATGTTCTGCGCTTCCTGAAATTTCGCATCTTCGCTGGCGGCCTTCCAGTCACTTTCAAAAGCTTCCCCTAAGCCTTCATGAGAATCCGAACCATTCACTTTTTCAAGGGCTTCTATGTATTTAGCCAGCAGATTCTCTGACTTTGTTTCTGTATAGCCTTTTACTAATTGCAGCATATCTCCCGTTGCAGAACAGAACCCGATGATTCCGGCTGTATAACCTCTCCCATCTTGAATATCTTCAATATAGCTGTATTGAGCCTTCCAATCCAAAGATGAATTTTCTGCGCTGGAAACCAACTCCATAGCTATCTCTTTCTTTTCTGAGTCTTTCAAAGATATGCTGCTTTCGCTCTCTTTCTTTAATTGACCGCCGGCTTGGTTCGAAGTACAGCCTGTCAAAAGCAATAACCCTATGATAAATACAATAACCGTGATTTTATTTACCTTTTTATTCAAGAAAATTTATCTCCTTTCATCAAACAAAGTTACTTATTCATACATTACCAATGACTGACGGCCTATTGAAAGAAATTAGGAAGATGTTTTTTATGTGCTTCCAGTAATTCCTCCATTACCTGTTTGGCTACGTCTCCGCTTGTAATGAGCGGATTCATCATAAAGGCTTGTAATAATGTACCTCTATCCCCTGTAACAGCAGCTTCAATGGTTAATTCCTCCATAGCTTTCATCAATTGCAGTAATCCTCTTTCCTGAGGTTTAAAGCTTCCGAAATTATAAGGAATCGGTCCTTTTCCTGTTAAAGTACAAGTAACTTCAACCGCACAATCGTCAGGCAGATCTTTTATAGTGCCGTTATTACGGGTACTGACGGCCATGGTTGTTCTTTTATCATTATAGATTGAAGTGATCGTCTCACAAGCCGCATCACTGTATCTGGCTCCGCCGCGTTCTTCTAACTGTTTCGGTTTATAATTCAGATTAGGATCCTTATATAATTCATATAATTCAGCTTCAATTTTCTTGACTTTTTCTGCACGGGTTCCATTGTTTTTAAAGTCTTCTAATTCCTCGGCCAACATTTTATCAGTATAGTAATAATAATTATGATATGGGCATGGAACCATATGAAGATTTTCAACTTGCTCAAAAATCAAACGATTATCCTTAATATTTGCAACAATTGAATTTGTTTCTCCACTTCCATACATCTTTTTAATAAGTTCATCCGTTCTGTCGATTCCATTTTTATCAACCACAGTGTGCCAGTGCAGATGATTAATGCCTGCAAACTGGAAGAATAAGTCTGATGGCATTTCATCAAGTATTGCAGCTTCTTCATAAACCGCATTAATGGGAATATTGCATAAGCCAACAACCTTGTTCCAATTGCCATATCTTAAAACAGCTTCCGTAACCATACCGGACGGATTAGTAAAGTTGATTAACCAAGCATCAGGACACAGCTCTTTCATTTCTTCTACAATATCTAAAATTACCGGAATGGTTCGTAATGCCTTAAAGATGCCCCCGGCCCCATTGGTTTCCTGACCGATTAATCCGTGGCTTAATGGGATACGTTCATCCAAAATGCGTGCATCTAATAATCCGACCCGCAACTGCGTGGTAACGAAATTTGCATCCTTTAAAGCTTCCCGCCGGTCCAGCGTTAAATAAACCTTGCAGTCAATTCCTGCTGCTTCTACCATACGCTTAGCCATTTCTCCCACAATCTCTAGCTTGTGCTTTCCTTCTTCGATATCCACCAGCCACAATTCACTGATTGGAAATTCATCATATCTTTTAATAAAGCCCTCGACTAATTCTGGTGTATAGCTGGATCCTCCCCCAATTGTTACAACTTTAATTTTTTTTGACATCGTAAATACCTCCATGATCAATTTTTTGCAGCTCCATCAACTTCAATTTCTGCTGTTTCAAATGTTTGATTTTCATTCTCCAACATTTGTTTTTCAGCAATTTTGAAAAATGGCATATAAATGACAATAGCAATTACAATTTCAAGTGCAGACCAGATAGCAGCTCTTATATCCCAGCCTGTTGCCATTAGAGGTCCGATAATTGGTGGCATTGTCCATGGAACCATCATGATCGGTTTACCAACTAATCCAATGGACATAAGGAAATAACTGCTTGCCGCTAATACTAACGGAATAAGGATAAAAGGAATCATCATCAATGGGTTCATAATAATTGGGAACCCGAAAATTACCGGTTCATTTATTTCAAAAATCGAGCCTGGCAAAGCCACTTTTCCCAATTCCTTATAAGTTTTTGATTTTGAAAAAATCATTAAAAGAACTAAGGTTAATGTAGCTCCTGTTCCGCCGACATTAACAAATAAGCTGGAAAAGCCGGAAGCAGTGATATAGGGAAGTGCTTCGCCTTTTGCATAAGCAGAAGCATTTGCTGCAACAAAAGCTAAAAATATCGGATCAGCAACACCTTCTAATGTCATATCTCCATGGATTCCTGCGCACCACAATAAGCTTACCAAAAATGTATAAAGCAAAATACCGGGTAAACTATTTAATGCATGAAGTAAAGGTGAAAAGATACTCTGAATAAATTCAGTAATATTAAAATGCAGTGGAACACGAACTGTCCAAAACAGCAATAAAATCAGCATTGCAGGAATCAAAGAAACAAAGGAATTGCTTACTGCCGGCGGTACACCGTCAGGCAATTTAAATACCCAATTCTTTTTAATACAGAAATGATAAATTTCGGTAGTAACAATACCCGCAATAATTGCTGTAAATAGTCCCGTAGAATCAAAGCCTGCAGGATCAATTACAAAGCCGTCTGACAGTTGGGTGGTAATAAAAGCCATTACCGACAACGCTGCACCTGAAATTGCATCAAGGTCATAACTTTTACTTAGCTCATAGCCAATTCCAACTGCTGCCAAAAGTGAAATAATACCAAATGAAACATTAACAGCAGCATTAATCATCTCTTCATAAGGTGCTAAAAAATTAGTCCAGCTTTCTATCGGAATATTTCCTATGATAAGAAAAATACTTCCGCTTATGATTGCCGGCAACGTTAAGGTTAAACCATTACGTACTGCCACTAAATGTCTTTGATTACCTAATTTTGAAAGTGGCGGTATTATTGTGTTTTGCAGCCAATTCATCAATTTATCCATCTTTATTTCCCCCTTAATTTGTGCTTACATTCAGTCCCCCAAAGCTTTTTTGACCTGGGCTATGACCTTGGCACCGTTCATGGTGCCGTATACCTGCATATCAATGCATTCAATGATTTTGCCCGGACAATCCTTTTCTACTTTTGCCTTGCTGAAACGAACCTGAGGCCCCAGCAGAATGATATCCGCATCCTTCCCTTTCTCCTTGGTGCTTGCAAGTGCATAGGCATTGATCTTGCAGTCATAGTTTTCTTTGTCTGCAGCCTCTTTCATCTTATGGACCAAGAGACTGGTAGACATTCCCGCCGCGCAAAACAAAACAATGTTTCTCATAAATAACTTCCTTTCTAAAATGAATTATTTTATTCTTAAAATATCAATCATTTCCTTGCACAGATCCATGACCGTCATGGCATTCATCAGATGATCCTGGGCATGAACCATTAAAAGTCCGACTTCTGCCTTTTTGCCGTTTAGCTCATTCTGGATCATTTCTGTCTGGACCTCATGTGCTTCCTGAATCGTCTTTTCTGCATCCTCCATCAACTGGTCTGCATGTTTAAAATCACCGTTTTTTGCCGAACGCAGTGCTTCAATCGCATTGCTTCTGGCGTTCCCTCCGCAGACTACAAGCTTCATAACAATCATTTCAATATCCATTCTCACACTGCCTCTCTCTTAACCTGTAATTATGAGTCTCATAAATGTAATAAGGTAACTCATAATTACCTCAAGCTGATCTTGTATTATCTGTAATATTTCTATCTTCTGTTAAACTCTCCCTCTGTTGGCAGCTGGTACAATCCGAAAAACGTGTACAGAACGAACGATAGCTCCTGCTGCTGCAAGCAGGATGTTCATAAATTTTACTTTCATCACTTCCCTATCTCTATCGAAAATAACGCCTCTCCCGCCTGTCTGCATAAGTGCCAGGATTCAGAAAAATACCGGGGAGCATTGTGCATGATTGATATTTTATCAGATATCTAATGCATTTATCTATTGCACATTCACATACTACCATACTTTGTTTTTGAACTCCATGATGCCTTTTTCCATTTTCATAATGGCACCTTTTTCCGGCGGAATATAGGCCGCTGCAAAATTGGATAAACTTGCCTTACATCTGCCGGCCAAAATGCGGTTAATGACATAACAGAACATGGGCAGTACTTACTTCTGCATCGATGCTTATATATACTGCGGATCCGGAATATCCGCTTTTTCAGTTAAAAACAACGATTTTCACTTATTTATCGAAGAATCGTACTGACACAAAAAAGACGCATACAAAATGATTATCAGTTTGTACACGTCTTGCTTTATCTTTTACGCCTTTATCTTTTACGCCTTTATCTTTTACGCCTTTATCTTTTACGCCTTTATCTTTTACGCCTTTCCCTTATACATCCTTTGGAATCTGGGCTTCTATGCTGCTCATGGCTTCTATAAATGCGTCATAATCTTGTTTTTTTACAAGCTCCTGTATTTGTTTCTGGCTTAAAAGAAAGGACGCCGTCATCTGATAGAATCGCTGCAGCTCTTCACTGGTATGATCCTTATTGGCTATGGACACCAGGAAAACAGCGCGAACCTTCTGCCCTTCCCAGTCCACCGGTTCATCAAGGATTCCAACACATACAAATGTTTCCTCACTGATGGCCTTATAGACATGGGGCATTGCTACCAGGTTGCCAAAAGCTGTCTTGGCTAACCTCTCCCTCTTTAGCACGGATTCATAAAATTCTTTCGGGAGATTCTTCTTTTCCATAACAAACTGGCACATGCAGCGAAGGACCTCTTCCTTTGTCTGCAGCTTCAGATGAGGCAGAAACATCTCCCGTTCATAGTAATTCCGCACGGAAGATGCCTTATCGGAAGTGAGTACCTTTTTTACATTTACAATGTCTTTGTCATCAAGAAAATATTGTACCTCCAGTATCGGAAGAGGTACGGGAACCGTAATGGGTACGGTCGTAAAGATGTAGTCATATTTTGAAAAATCCACCTTATAAATACTTCCCACATCACATGCGGTGATATCGTTTATATATTCCTTAAACGAATTCTGGTATTTATACTGGAGAAGCTTCGCACTTCCCCGCCCGGAAGAGCATACCAGAAGTATATTCTTTTTCTCTATCTCCGTCTTCTTCCGCTCAAGGGCAAAAGCAAAGGCAAAGGCAAAGTACGCGATCTCATCTTCTGACAAAAGGATATGAAAGTGTTCGTTTATGACTGTTACCGCATTGCATGCCATGGTATAGGAAAGACAGAACTTTTCCTTAACATCCCGAAGAAGAGGATTCTTTAAATCCATATCATATTTGATCCTGATGCTTAAAGGAACCAGATGCTGGCACAATAGCATCCTCAGCTCCAAATCACTGCGGAAATCAAATTTGAACAGATCATACACCCGTTCCAGCATGACGGTTACAAGATCACTGATTTCCTGGGTGATGATGATATTTTGATCCGCTTCATCGGCATGGTATATCATCTTCTTCCCTGCCAGGTGTATGGAGATATAAACGATCTCCGTTTCAGGAAATGTGATGTGGAATGTGGATTCTATCTGTTCAGCAATTTCCTTTGCGATCCGATACTCATACCTGCCGCTCATATTCTTTATCGGCTCCTCAGGCATGGGCACATAATGGCATTCCATGATTCGGCTGATGGCTATGTAGAGATGAACAACAAGGTTCTGATAGGCCGCTCCGGGAATCAGAAAATCGTTCTTTTTAAGAACTTCCGATACACATACCGCAATCTCATCCATGCTCTGATTGCCCTTATGAAGCCGTTTTCCGGAAAAAGACGCGATGCATAATCTGGTCTCAAACTCTCCGCCTTCCAGCTTTATTCCGTAATTGGGTTTTCGAATAACTTTTATATTAAATTTATTAAGGTATTGTTCTACTTCCTTTAAATCTGCGGTCAATGTCCGCTTCGATATATACAGACTGTCACTCAATTCATCCAACTTTACATAAGAAGGGCTGTTGAACAAATATTCCAGCAGGTATTGTATCCGTTCCTCCGATGTATCAGGCAGATATTTATCTGAATGATGTGTGTATAATTCCTGGCTAAAAGAACCAAACTTTTCTTCATCCCATACGTTCAGATAATACCCTACACCGTATTTAGAAAGAATCGAAGCCCCATGGGGCTCCATTTCCTGATTTATCTCTTTCAGCAGATTGCGAATGGTCTTTGTCCCGATACAGATCTGCCCTGCAAGGTCTTCTGCCGTATAGTACTCTCTGTCCGACAAAATATCCAGGATCTGTCTCTTTCGCCTATCCATATATGTTCACTCCTATTTTTCTTGACAGCCTTCATTTATATATGATATCACCTAACTGACTCTATAACTATTTTTATGCATATTAACATAATATCACAGTTTATAAGGGAACTAAATGATTCTTTTTTCCAATTTAAAAGTGGTAATCTCTTCTCACAGAAAGCGGTAACTATTCCGTAACCACATTTGTTAAAAATTAATCATACTACAGAAGTGTAAAAAAATACGGTGGTAAAATCCTTATTTAGACAAAAAACCCCATTCCATCGCGGAATGGGGTAATGACATGTATCTATATTCTCTTCTTAATCCTTACGCCTCTTCATTTAACTTACTTAAGCGCACAGCTTGATCCGCCGCAATGAGAGAATCCAGAAGTTCCTGAATGTCTCCATTCATAATGGAATCAATCTTATAAAGGGTCAGCTTGATCCTGTGATCCGTTACACGGCCCTGAGGGAAATTATAGGTACGGATCTTTTCGGAACGGTCTCCCGTACCGATCTGGCTTCTTCTTTCCTCTGCCTCTGAATTCTGCCTTTTCTCCAGCTCCAAGTCATAAAGCTTGGAACGCAATAACCGAAAGGCCTTTTCCTTATTTTGAAGCTGTGACTTTTCCGTCTGGCTGTAAATCACGATTCCAGTAGGCATGTGAGTAAGACGAACGGCCGAATCGGTAGTATTTACACACTGTCCGCCGTTTCCGGAAGCACGCATAACGTCGATTCTCACATCCTTATCCTCGATCACTACATCAAACTCTTCTGCCTCAGGCATAACTGCCACGGTGGCCGTGGAGGTTTGGATTCTTCCTCCGCTCTCTGTCTCCGGCACCCGCTGTACCCGGTGAACGCCGCTTTCATATTTCATCTTGGAATAAGCGCCCTTGCCTGTAATCATGGCAACCACTTCTTTAAAACCGCCGATCCCATTTTCGTTGACGCTGATCAGCTCTACCTTCCAGCGATGTCCCTCCGCGTAATTTACATACATACGGTACAGCTCGGAAGCGAACAGGGCCGCCTCGTCACCGCCTGCTCCGGCACGGATTTCCAGAATAATATTCTTATCGTCATTAGGGTCCTTAGGTAAAAGTAAAATCTTAAGCTCCTGCTCCAGCGCCTCGAT
The DNA here is from genome assembly GCA_002429965.1 of Hungatella sp. UBA5982. Lineage (GTDB taxonomy): Bacteria > Bacillota > Clostridia > Lachnospirales > Lachnospiraceae > Lacrimispora. Next base: position 50,392 of record DJBG01000187.1, on the reverse strand, counting down.
CTGCTTCTTTGCATCGGATAATTCCTCCTTTGCCATCTCCCGCATCTCCTCGTCGCTCTCTTCCTCCAGAAGAGCCAGACTGTCTTCCACGGTCTGCTTTGCCTTCTTATACTGGGTATAAGTCTCTACTAAGTCCGCCAGATCCGCCTGCTCCTTCATCAGCTTCCGAAACCGGTTCTGATCCTCTGCCACGGAAGGATTGTTAAGCTCCTGCATTAATTCTTCATAATGAATTAAAATATCATCTAATCTATCAAACATGGTAACCTCCTGAATTTCCTGGAAAGGACTGTCGTTCACATTGTATCATCAGTCCGCAGTGCAGCCGGTAAAACCTGCGGTTTTACCGGCTCACGGGCATTCGCCCTGTGAAACAGGCCAGGAGAAGATTTTCTTAAGTGCAAGCACAACGATAATCTTTTCCTATCCTGTTTCGCACTGCTCATTGCTTTCGTGCACATACCACGCGGTCCAGTCCTGCCGCATCCTTAACCACCCGGATTTCTCCAAAGCCAGCGTCCTTTAACAAACTGCTGACAGCCTCTCCCTGATCATAGCCGATTTCAAAATAAACCGCTCCTTTAGGGACCAGATGAGGGCGGCTTTCCAACGCAAGCCTTCTGTAAAAATACAATCCGTCTTCCTTCCCGTCAAGGGCCAGCATGGGTTCGAAATCCCGGACTTCCGGCTGCAGTCCTTCTATAATTTTCGTTGGAATATAGGGAGGATTTGACACGATCACATCAAATTTTTTCTGTTTCCCGAATGAGGCAAATAAGTCACTTTCTATCAGTGTGACCTTTCCCTCTCCCAAAAGCTTCCCTACATTTCTTTCCGCCATCTTAAGGGCTTCCCTGGAAATATCCACGGCAGTCACACAGTCAAATCCGCCAAGCTTTGCCAGGCTGACAGCAATGCAGCCGCTTCCCGTGCATATATCCAGTACTTCCGGCTTCTTTCCTTTATAATCTTTTAAGACCAGTTCCACCAGAGTTTCCGTATCCTGCCTTGGGATCAGCACATGCTCATTTACCAAAAACTCAAGCCCCATGAACTCCCGGCTTCCTGTAATCTGCTGAAGGGGGACTCTTCTGGAACGTTTCTCTATCATGGAACGGTATTCCGAAACGGCCTCCAGAGAAAAGTCCTCTTCCGGAAGCCTTCTGTTCCTGTCTATAAGAAAATGTGCCATATCTGTGTGGAACGCCTCAAAAAGTAAGTATCTGGAATCAAGAGAGGCCTCTTCCACCCCTGCCTTTGATAGCTCCGATTCTCCTTCTTCCAATAAACGCTGTAATGTTAAGTTCATGCACTTTTCTCCGGGAAATTCTTGTTAAGAAATGCCCTCCAGTCAAACACAGCCTCAACAGAAGCGATGCCCACCTGGATCATCTCATCATTCGGCTCCTTGGTAGTCAGTCCCTGCATCCACATGCCAGGACGGCTTAATAAATCCACAAGCTTTGAATTACTGCGCCCTGCCAGACGCAAAAATTCATAGGATACTCCGGCGATAAACGGAATCAGTATGATCCTGCTGAGAACCCGGAGAGGCAGCGTTTCCACTCTCACCACCATGAAAAACAGAATACTGATGATCATGACTATAAGGAGAAAGCTGGTACCGCAACGCTTATGTTCTTTCGAACTGTTTCTGACATTTTCCACGGTAAGAGGGAGTCCGTGCTCCAGGCAGTTGATGCACTTATGCTCTGCTCCATGATACATGAAGGTCCGACGGATATCCTCCATACGTGAAACCAGACCGATGTAGGCAATAAAGATTCCGATTCGGATCACGCCTTCCAGAATGGCCATAACCGTCTGGGATTTTATAAAATTCCGGAATATATTAGCAAGAAACATAGGAAGCACCATGAAAATAAGAATAGCCATTACCACAGAAAATGCCATGACTATGCTCATCAATGCCTTTTCCATCTTTTCCCCAAACAACCGCTCCAGCAGCTTTTCAAACCTGGAAGGTTCTAAATCCTCCTCATCGTCCTCAAAAAAGCTGGCAGAAAAGGTCAAAGCCCTCATACCTAACACCATGGAGTCCACAAAGCTGAATATTCCTCTGATAAAAGGCAGGGAAAATAGCTTCACCTTTTCTCCCATGCTTATATAAGTATCCTTTTTCACTTCAATGGTTCCGTCCGGCTTGCGGACTGCTGTGGCATACTCATCCCCGTTTTTCATCATAACGCCTTCAATCACGGCTTGCCCGCCGATTCCTGAATACTTCATACGCCAACCACCTTTCTGTTTAAAATAGAAGCTTTACACTTGTTCAAATCCCAAAAAAGGCTGAGCTAAAGTGTTTCCACCAAACTCAACCTCTTCTTTGCCCCTGATATAATAAGGAAGTTCCATACGCCCAATGAGCACATAGAACGGCTGATTTCCTGAATTCATGAAGGAAGTCCGATTCACCTGGCGGCTCATCGAACGGATAATTTACTAAATTCAGGCTGCACAACCCTTGCCTTCAATAAGTAAATTATGCTTCAGCCTTAACGCCATATTTACGATTGAATTTATCAATACGTCCACGAGCGGAAGCAGCCTTCTGCTGACCGGTGTAGAATGAATGGCATTTAGAACAAACCTCTACGTGGATATCTTCCTTTGTAGAACCAGTTACGAATTCATTACCACAGTTGCAAACAACTTTTGCCTGATAGTAATTTGGATGGATTCCTTCTTTCATGATTTTCACCTCACATACTTTGATTTCTATTATATCGCAGTCCGTAAACCGACTTTGTCTAATAAACAGCTTACACAGTATAACATAAAAAAAAATTTAATGCAAGTATTTATTTCTATAAAAAACCAGTATTCTCTAGAAAAAGCGCATTTTTTTGGAGGTTTCCACGAATTCCCTGTTGTTTCTTGTCCTTGAGAATAAGTCCAATATTTTCTCCACGGCATCTTCCGGTTTCAGGGTATTGGTAGCCTTCCTGATGATATCAACCGCTTCCGCTTCTTCTCTGGTTAGCAACAGGTCATCCCTTCTGGTACCGGACTTAAGAATGTCAATGGCAGGGAAAATCCTCTTCTCAGACAACTTCCGGTCAAGAACCAATTCCATGTTGCCGGTTCCCTTAAATTCCTCATAAATAACGTCATCCATACGGCTGCCCGTTTCCACAAGAGCAGTGGCAAGAACAGTAAGGCTACCTCCCTCTCTCATGTTTCTGGCTGCACCGAAGAATCGCTTAGGCATATGAAGGGCTGCCGGATCCAGACCTCCGGATAAGGTACGGCCGCTTGGCGCCACCGTCAGGTTATAGGCTCTTGCCAAACGGGTAATGCTGTCTAACAGGATCACCACATCCCGGCCATGCTCAACAAGGCGTTTGGCTCTTTCGATCACCATTTCCGACACTCTCTTATGGCGATCCGGAAGCTCGTCAAAGGTGGAGTAGAGCACTTCCACGTTATTTCCGAAAATGGATTCCTTAATATCAGTAACTTCCTCAGGACGCTCATCGATCAATAGGATCATGAGATGGATCTCCGGGTGGTTTACGGATATGGCCTTTGCTACATCCTTAAGCAGGGTGGTTTTTCCTGCCTTTGGCGGGGATACGATCATACCTCTCTGCCCCTTTCCAATCGGAGCTAAAAGGTCCAGGACACGCATGGCCGTGATATTCTTCCCTCCCGTTGTCTCCATATGAAGTCTTTCATCCGGGAATATGGGAATCATATTTTCAAAGTTAGGACGGCGTTCCGCTGCACTGGTGGGGTAGCCGTTGATGTTCTTTACATATAGAAGGGCTGCAAACTTTTCCGTAGCCGTCTTCACTCTGCGGCTTCCGTGAATGATGTCTCCTGTTTTCATGTTAAACCGGCGGATTTGGGAAGGAGCCACATAAACGTCATTTTCACCTGGAAGGTAGTTTTCACAGCGGATAAAGCCAAAGCCATCGGGCATGACCTCTAAAATTCCATGAGCCTCTATACCGCTGTCCAACTCCTGCAATTCAGGACTTGGCTGAAAATCTGCCCTTGGTTCTTCTGGCATTGATTCCTGTCTTGCCTCATTCCTGGTGGAAGGCTCTGTGCTGTTTCCCGGTGCCGGACGGTAGCCTGCAGGCCTTTGCTGGCCTTCCGGACGATAGGAACGGATAACTGTCTTCCTTTGGCCGCCGGCCGCAGACTGCATCTGCTGATCCATATTCATCTGTCCCTGCTGGCTTGCCGAATCCGGCTGAGGCTGGGCCTGAACGGCCGGCTGGGGTGTAGCAGCCTTAAAAACCTCTTTTTTTACTTCCTCCGCCTTTTCTACTGGAACATTCCCAGTCGAAGCAGGAAAAGCAGGAGCCCCCTCTCCCTTTTCGCAAAGTAAATCTATAATTTCAGCTTTCCGCATGGAGCTGCATCCCTTAATTCCCTGGGCTTTGGCAAGCTCCTTTAATTCCGCTAACGGCAGTGTTTGTAATTTTTCACGCATATTATTCTCCTTCATGATTCCTTATAACAGTTGTTTCGTAATCTTGGGAATGCTTCACGATAGAATATCGCAACAGATGGCCGGAATGTTATTCCGGCCCAAATCATATTAAATCAGGTCGTACGATACGCCTATTATATACCTTAATATTAAAAAAGAAAAGTTATTTTTTCAGTTCCTTCAAGTGCTCTTTGATTTTACGCTCATAACCATTTTCCGTGGGATGATAGAACGACTTGTCTTCCATCCCATCCGGCAGATACTGCTGTTTTACATAGTTTCCCGGATAATCATGGGCATAGAGATAGCCCTGTCCATGTCCCAGCTTCGCCGCTCCCTTATAATGGGAATCCTGTAAATGAACCGGCACAGGCATGGTTTTCTGGTTCCGCACAGTATCCAGAGCCTCAAACACCGCCATGCATGCCGCATTGCTCTTAGGGGCCGAGGCCACATAGGTGACCGCTTCCGCCAGAATGATCTGGGCTTCCGGAAGCCCGATTCTCTCCGCCGCCTGAGCTGCCGCCACTGCAACAACGAGAGCCTGGGGATCCGCATTTCCTACATCCTCTGCTGAGCAGATCATGATTCTTCTGGCAATGAACTTTATATCCTCTCCCGCATAAAGCATCCTGGCCAGATAGTAAACGGCTGCATCCGGGTCCGATCCCCTCATACTTTTTATAAAAGCTGATATGGTATCGTAATGATTGTCTCCTGTCTTGTCATAACGCACCACCCGCTTTTGGATGCACTCCTCGGCCACCTGGAGGCTGATATGGATTTTTCCGTCTGACGGATCCCGGTCCGTAGTCATGACTCCAAGCTCCACCGCATTTAAAGCGGCTCTTGCGTCTCCATTGGAAACATCCGCCAGAAATTCTTCCGCATCCTCGTCAATCACAGCATTATAGGAACCCATTCCCTTATCCCGGTCATATACCGCCCGGTGGATCAGTTTCCTGATATCCTCCTTTTCCAGGGGGTTCAGCTCAAATACCCTGGATCTGGAAAGAAGTGCGCCATTTACCTCAAAATAAGGATTTTCTGTGGTAGCTCCAATAAGGGTCAGCGTCCCATCCTCAACAAACGGAAGAAGATAATCCTGCTGCCCTTTGTTAAAACGATGGATCTCATCCACGAACAAAATGGTCTTTTTCCCATACATTCCCAAGGAATCCTTGGCTTCCTTCACGATCTCTTCCATGTCCTTTTTTCCGGCTACCGTGGCGTTGATCTGCCTGAAATCCCCGCTGGTGCTATTGGCAATCACTCTTGCCAGGGTGGTTTTTCCGGTTCCCGGAGGGCCATAAAAAATCACAGAGCCCAGCTTGTCCGCCTTAATGGCCCGGTAGAGCAATTTATCCCTGCCAATGATATGCTGCTGCCCCACTACCTCCTCAAGTGTCGACGGCCGAAGCCTTGATGCAAGGGGGGACTCCTTTTTCATGGTATTTTCCCTCATATAATCAAACAAATCCATTATTATTCTCCCGTATCTTAAAATCCCTTGAGGAAGAACTTCTTGCAGCCGATCCGAAAGAAGCCTTCCGGCTGTAACAAGAGTATATCCCTGCTTTGATAAAGTGTCAATGATATCCCATTTTCTCGCGCATTTTTAAGGGAATGGGTTATAATTCCTCCGGATACTTCATATTCCAGTCATTCCTTATTTTAGTCATCATATTCATGACATCTACCGTATATTCCAGCCGCATTTCGTCAGTTTCTCCGGAAACAGCTTTCTCCATATCCAGGATTTCATATAACAGGGCATCATCGGTGTTTCCTGCTTCTATCACCTCCCGGCGGTTATCCTCCGTATAAGTAATCACTGCCTTGTCAGCCCTGGGATATTCNNTCATAAATTTCTATAAAGCCTTTGTCAAAAGCCACTGTTCCCCGCTTTGGCTGCTTTGCGTGCAGGGACATCGAAATGGAAGCCATTTCCTGCTGATTGTTCATTAGCAGGATTCCCGCCTGTTCATCCACACCGCTGGGAGCAAGCTTCACCTGTGACAGGATCTGGTCCGGCGCCTCTGCCATAAACCATCTTGCAAAGGAAATGGCGTATACTCCGATATCCAGCAGGGCTCCGCCGGCAAGGTTAGGGCTGAAAAACCTGTTTTCCATATTATAATCCTTGTAGCTTCCAAAGTTCATCTGAATAAAGCACAAAGGCCCCAGTTGACCGCTTTGCGCAATTTCCTGCAATTTTTTATAGATCGGCATATGATAAATGGTCATCGCCTCGGCAAGCACCAGGTTATTTTTCTCCGCAAGACTGACCGCCTCAGCAAGCTCATCCGAATTCAACGTGATAGACTTTTCACACAGTACGTGCTTACCATTCTTTAATGCCTCTTTTAAATAAGTAATATGGGTATTATGGGGTGTTGAAATATAAATAATATCCACATCGTCATCATGAAACATATCATAGACATTATGGTAAACTTTTTCAACCCCGTATGTCTCTGCAAATTTAACTGCATTTTCATAATTTCTGTTTCCGACCCCAAATAAAGTTTTTCCCTGCTTCTTCATGTTTTCTGCCAGCTGCCTGGCAATTTCTCCACAGCCTAATGTTGCCCAACGATACTCTTTCATACTCATCCTCCTCAATAATCCTGAATTCATCATGCACCCGTCTTTTGCTGCTACTTCACAACTTCTACTATCTAATGCTTATTATGGGCAGTACCTGTCCCTTTGTCAAGTATTGCCGCCAGAGTCTTCTCCTCCGGAACGCAATGTTAATATTTTGTATACTAAAGCCCCTATCTGCTTCAGCATAAAACCTGCCTGGCAAATAGGGGCTGAANNCTGAACCTTGAATTTTTACAGTTGTCCCATGATCCCCTTTACGTTGGGCAGGTTCAGGGAACCATTAACAAGCACAATGGGAATATCATTCTGCATTCCGTTTCCTCTTTGTTCTTTTTTTAACAATGGCTAGTATTATAAATACGATAAGTAAAATTGTAAGGATTGATAAGGTAACGGTATTTGTCAACAGCCACTTTAAAAAATTCCATAATCCAATTCTACCATGCCGTTCGTAGATTGCAGTTGCCTGCTTTCGGTAAATGAGCTGACCTGTTTGATTTTCTGCATCTTCCTCAATATAAGCTCCGTGGTAAATATTGGCGTCTATAGACGGGAAGGTAACATCCCCTCCATAGGTTCCCCTGATATCTTTCACCAGTTTCCTGCCGTAAGCGGTCGCTTTCCGGATCATCTCTCCATCTTTTCGTACAGGATCCCCATCCCATTCGATTCTGGCAATTTTATAGTATTGGGGTGGCAAATTCAAATAATCCAGAAACTGGTCCCCATAGTCTATTAAAGGGGAACGATTAGAAATCTCAGTCTGGCCCAGCATGTATGAATCCCCATCATATCCGGTCACTGTAATGGGAAATGTAAAATTATAATCCCAGTAAGNNATCTTCCGGAAGGGCGTCTATGTATTCCACTCCTTTGTATCGTATGGAAGCTTCTGAATATTTTGTAGTTTCCTCCGTGATCACTTTTGTAAGCTCGCTGGTTTTTAATATATATTTTTTTCCATTTCTCTCTATTGCTTCTTCCGGCGCATATTCCTCAAAACTTCCAACAAAGGGGGCGGAATCATATGTTACAGTATCGCCCGGAGCTATTTCTTCCACTTTATCGATCTGAACAGATTTCAACCGGTATATCATTCCGTCTTTTTCATAGACATCTTTAAACTGGGATCTTCCGTCTTCGTCTTTTATGGTTGTCCTATACTCCTTTTTAATTTCAACAAACATTTCTTCCGCATGTACAATTCCTGCGCACCCGAAACTGAGAGGTGCGGCAAGGAACATGGCAATAAAACCTTTCTTATGCTTATTATTCATCCTTTTTATCTCTTTTTCTCCTTACGATAGCAATGCCGGATATAATACCGGACAGCCCTATTAGTAAAAGCAATCCTCCGTCCAGTCCTATATCGCCTGTTTTAGGCAGCCTGCTCAGCCAGCTCCAGAATCCTCTTCCTTTATAATTGATGATACCAAGGCTGCTTAGATTTGATCGATATGTTGCTGTGATAAAGCCTTTTTTCTTGCCGTATACCGGACTGTTATACATCACAAATTCTCCTGTTGCAGTACCGGCATCCGTTACATAAATAGTCAGGTAGGTATCAGTCTTTCTATATCCTTCCGGGGCTTTTATTTCATGTACCGTAAACTTGCCAACGTGCGGCGGTTTGAATGATAATAGACCGCTTTCATTTGTTATTCCAGTAAATACCGGCATTCCAGCTTCATTTCTGATCTCCAATTCAGCTCCGGCCAATCTTTCCCTGGTTACAGCATCTGCCTTTTGGATCAGCACTTCCTGAGAAGGGTAATTTACAACCGTTATTATACTGTTTTCTGATACCTCACCGTTTTTAATGGTAAAGGAATAGGTATGATCTGCCGCAAGGTAGCCAGGAGCTGCCTTTGTTTCCTTGTAGTTATAGGTTCCGTTTGCCGGGATATCGAATATTGCATATCCATTCTTTCCTGTATCAACGGTCAGGTATAAGCTTCCGTCAGGCCGGTAAATGGAAAATTCCACTCCTTTAATGCCTTGACCCGTTAATGCATCCACCTTATAGAGATGCATTTTATTTAAGTCAGTACTTTGCTTCTTTGAATCTGTCATAGTGACTTCCAATAATTCTGCTGCCTTTGGTACTGTAAATGCTATATCAGCGGAAAGGAAATATCCTGACGGTGCTTTCACTTCATGAAGATAATAAGTTTTTCCTGCTGTTAATCTTCCGGTGATCTCTATAGCCAAATCTGTTGTTTCAAAGTCTGGAATGACTACATTTCTTTGCTGATCCAATACCTGTAAAACAGCTCCTTTTAAAATTTTTCCGGATGTATCTACTTTGATAAGTCGGACCGCAGTGACTTCATTTTTCATCTCGACCATATCAATTCTTCCGTTTTGGCTGACAGTAAAAGATACATCTTTCGCATAAGCATACCCATCTGCAGGGAGGATTTCGTGGAGCCAATAACGCTCTCCTGCTTTTAATTTTGCAATGAGTTCATGAGGTTGTTCCCCAGATATCCATTCCTCCACAATGTTTCCTGTCTTATCTTTTATGCCCATATGATTACCTGGAAGCTCCTCATTGCCTGTAATCGCTTTTTTTGACAGAATCACATGAGTCGGATTGTCTTTCATAATTACCGTATTCATGACTCCGTTTAAGCTGACAGTAAAGGGAACATCTTCTGCGTAACCGTATCCATCTGCAGGGATGACTTCGTGGAGCCAGTAATTTCTCCCGGATTCCAGCTGGCCTTTTATTTCTTCAAACTGCTGGCCGGTAGAAAAGATAAGGTCATCTCCGGCCTTTAATCCATTGCCAGCCCTAAGTACCTTGGTTGGGGTTTTATCCTCATTTAAAATTTGAAGGATACTTCCTGGCAATTGGCCGGCGGCATCTGATGAGGTTGCAGTTAAAAGAGAACCGTCGAGTTTTTTAATCAGAATCTCTGTTTTCTTATCTTTCATAATTACCGTGATTGCTCCTGGTTCCTTGGGAACGGTGAAGGTTACCTTCTTGCTAAAGGCGAAACCGGCCGGCGGTTCTTCTTCCACCAATTCATAGTCAGCTCCGGCAGTTAATAGCCCCTTTAAAAGATATGGTTTTCCCTCTGGTGTAAAGGTCTTAATAACAGTGCCAGTTTCTTTTNNTCCGGTTAAAAGCTCACCCGTTTCCTCATCTACCTTTTTGATTTCTACTTCTGTCATTTTATCCTGCATGATAATGGTTTCCGGGATTCCGCTATCCTCTGCCGTGAAGCGGATCTCTTTTTCATAGGCATAACCTTCCGGGGAGCGTTCTTCCTTTATGATGTAGTGCTTTCCTGGTGTAATGAACTCTGCCGGAATGGAAACCTTCTCTCCTTTCTCTTTGGTAAATTCATGGATCACTGTTCCTGTTTCTCCGTCTATAAGGCTGTAGATTCCTCCAATAAGTTCTTCTCCGGTTCCTGCATCCATTTTGTTAAAATATAAATGTACCGGCCGATCCTCCATATCCACGTTATCAACCATACCGGAAACATTTAACTGAAATCTGTATACTCCACTTGTAAGGCTGCTTCCGTCACTGTACGTTGTGGTTTCAGTGATCCGGTAGCTTCCTCCTGCCGTCAGGATCTCCCGGATTGTTTCATTATTCCGGTTGTTTTTAAATACTGCGCTCTGTATGACCTTTGAGACCTCTCCTGTTATCGTTCCTCCTTCTGTTTGCTCGGTAGAGCGTAGCACACTGTCATAGCCATCTTTTGGCTCCTGTGCGATCTCATATCTGGTCCCGTAGGGCAGCCTGTCAAAGATAATAAAACCATCACCGGTTATCGTAATATTTCCTTCTCCTTTGATCCGTCCCTCCGATGAACCGCAGTATGCCTGGTATCCGGTTAAGGTTTTTCCAGCAGCGTCCATAAGCCTTACATGGAAGATAAATTCGTCTGCCTGATCCTTTCCGGTACCAGTCAGCTTGTTTATGATGGTAATGGAACCATCCGGAGCAATGGGATTGATGAGAAAAGTACGCTTTGTTACTGCATCCACCTTTGTTTCAAAATACGCCTTTGTCTGCGTTCCTGTTTCACCATTGACCACTGCCACCAGGTCTACCGTATCGCTTTCAAGGGCGGCCATATCCGTAATGTCCCAGGTAACAATTCCGTTTTCCTCTACTCCGTAATCTGTGGATCTTAAATAATCAAGCCCATCTTTAAGGACCGCCTTGATCCGGACATCTGCCGGATGGTTGTAAGGATTGGTATAGGAAACCGTGTATTTTATGACACTTCCAGTTTTTACTGCACTGTGATCCGCTCCTACGCTGCTTGTTATTTGTACTATAGGGACTTCCCTGGTTACTGGATTCTTGATGGTATAATCATGGTTGTCCTCATTGACTGTCCAGCTTGCAAGGACGTTTCCTTCTGCATCGGCCAGCTCTTGTCTGGTTTCCAGATAAGTTCTGGAAGGAATAGTACAGGATCCGTTTTCACCAAAATAAATCCGTTTCGTTTCCTTAAAGGACTTTTTCATCCTGCCATCGGAGTACTTGGTATACTCGGTAATCTCATATAGATGACCGTTTATGATGCCCTCCTCTGCTGTTACGGACTGGCCGCTTCCTGTTCCAATAAAGGGAGGAAGCTCGGTTCCTGCGTCTAAGTCTTTTAATACGGTATATACTTTTACAGGGACTCTTGCGGTGACAGTCAGGGCATCAATGGCGCCATTGTCACTGGCCAGCTTTAAAATACTAAAATCATTTGATACATTCCGGATTCCCGTTCCAGCTTTATTTAAGGTAAAGATTACTGGCTTTGAAAGAGCATATCCTGCTGGGGCTTTTAGCTCTTCCATGATGTAAACCCGGTTCGCTGACAGCTTTTTTGTCAGGGTAAAGCCGTTCGGTCCGGAAACGAAAGTCTCAATGGCTTCTCCATTCTTTTGGTACTCTCCATCAATGACCACTGCCTCATACACAGCTATTTCTGCACCTTCCACAGCCATCCCATTATCAAAATTTGTCTTTTTAAATTGAATTTTTGTTGGTTGGTTCTCAATTTCACAGGTATAAAGTACTTCTTTTCCGATCCCTTTCCCGTCAAACTGGAACTTCTTCATTCCTTCGGAGATCTGGAAAAAGTCCGGTGGAGAGATTTCTTCTATGGCATAAGTGAAAGGTTTTATGGTTCCGTCTGTATGCACCAGGCCCACCGGAAGTCCGGTTATTTCTGCCTTTCCATCTGCGCCGGTTGTCATGTACCAGACAGCCCCGGTATCCTTGCTCGTTACCTTAAACCGGGCGTTTTCCAGTCCTTCTCCGGTATCGGATGCTTTCTTTTTGATTTCCAGCTTCCCAACGGTTGGGGTATTGACCACCCGATAAATAGGGATTTTTTCTGCTCCTACGGTGATTTTTACTGGCTCGGCTTTCTGCATATAGGCTGGAGGCGTAAGTTCTGCGATANNATAGGTCCCATAAGGGGTTTTATCAATCCGATGAGGCTTTAAATCTCCTACAGAAAATTCTTCCGGGATGTCGCCGTTAAATCTATCATTTTCCGTATATCTTCCGTCTAATCCGGATATCCAGGTTTCTATTAGATGAGCTTCATCTTCCACAAAGTTTCCGGCTTCATCGGCCCGGTAAAGGACCAGTTCTGCGTCCTCTGCGGCATACTCATTTGTTCCGTCCGTTACCACCTTCAAGACATTGATGTACTTTTCCTCGTTTTCAAAGCTGAATCTCTGCACAGCCCCGGTTTCGGTCAAGGTAAGGGCCTTGGGGTCCGCTGTTTCAAAACCAACCGGCGTTTTTTCTTCCACCAGGGCGTAATTTCCTACCATCTTCCCGTCTTTTACTGCATTAAAGGGTAAATAATCAACCCGGTGCATTCCCTCTAAAGTATCGTAGCTCTTAATCCCTCCTGATACTTCGTAATTAAACTGATACTCAAAATTCAAGGGGAGCTTTCCGCCCGGATCAAGTGCACCATTCTTTACATTCCGGTAAATGGTAATCCGGACTTTTTTTCCGGTATCAGTGACCCAAGTCTGTATGGTACCTTCTCCCTTTCCAGTCTGGAGACTTTCGCTGCGCTCTGCCGTCCGTTCCCCACCTTTTGTGTACCATGTGAGGGAGATAAGGCCCTCCCCTTTCTCTTGGTAAGCTGCTTCAAAGTCTGTGATAAAACTGGACTGATTTTCTGCCAGGCCAAGGAGATCCTTTATGCGGTCTATAAAACCAGTACTTTTTTCTGTTTTATCTGTATACTCGGTCAAGTCATCGGTTGTCCACCCTACTACTCTCTTTTCCTCGTCATATACTGGCATCCCTCCATCCATCAAAATATTTCCGTCTTTATCTGATTTTGCTTCATATAGAGCCAGGCCAGCTGCATGGCTGTTAGGAAGCTGCACCTTTTTTCCGGTGCTATCCTCATAATACTTATAGATTTCCAGCTTGGTATGGTCGTTCTTTAGATTTACAGTCTGTACTTCTCCGGTAGCATTTACCGTAAGTTCCATGGAGCTTCGGACATAGCCACTAGCTGCTTCTATCTCCTCTAGGATATAATCCCCAGCAGGGATTCCCTCAAAGTATTTCGGGGTCCCATCTGTGATCCAGTCGGCCACGATTCTCACCGGAGCATTATCAGCGGTATTTTCTACCGTCCATTCTGCCGGTTTACTTTCTGCCCTTATAAAATAGTAGCCTTTCGGATAGGTTACGCTGTCCGTGGTATAAACCCGCTTTGCTTTATAGAGTGNNTCAAATGCGCCCCGGAAACCTGACCATAACTGTAGGCTCCCTTCGGTTCCGTGATCATAAGTTCATCTTGATAATCGCTGAGTACATCAATCCGGTACTGATCTGGTGCATCGGTCTTTACGATTTCCACCTTGATCTTCTCATCCTCCATACCAGACTTTTGGATTTCCCTGGTTTCCATAACGGTAACACCTTCCGGGAAGCCCTTGGTATAGCCTGAAGGAGCTTTCAACTCCTCCATTATGTAGGTCCCTGGAATTACTCGTTTAACCATATCAGCCTGTCCTACAGTCATATCTGCTTTAAATGGATCATTGGGGTATTTCTCTCCGGTAGTCCAGGTGTTTTCCATAATCCAGGATTCTCCCTGGCGGTGATAAAGCTTCTTATCGTCCGTGATATTTTCTTCCATCCCGACATCTTCCATGGTGGTTTTGTTATTGATCTTGTAGGCAGCGTTGTTATAGGCCGGAAGAAGGTCATCGTATTTGTAACGGACGTAATCACCGTCTATGTCATAGATAGGATCACCCTTTTTATAAGTTGCAGCTGATCTCTGGTAATATTCTGGTAGGCCATGGCCGTTCAGGACAGGATTCATGTTTTTATTAAAACGATTTCCGTTATAAGTCCCTGTGATGTATTCCTGATCAGTATCGGCGTTGATGGTAGCAATTCTCCAAGTTTTAATTTTTTCCCTGGCAATAACCGCTCCGGTATTTGTCCGAGACACCTTTACCGGCCATATCAGGATCTTTTCTCCTTCTTTGGCATAGGCCATGCCGGTGGTTGGATCTACATACGCATCACGGTTTCCATTGCTGTCAAGGTGATAGAGGATGGTACCTGGACTTAAGGTGATCTTTTTGTCTAATAAAGAATATTTTGCCGTAGTTAAATCTCCGCCGGTCAATTCAAAGACAGGCTGACCGGCTTTCAGCACGTAGATGGATTCCCGGTTTTTCGCCTGCACCCGGTTCCCATTTCGGTCATAACCGTAATGCTTTCCGTCTGCTCCGGTTTCCGTTATCTTTAGCTCACCAAGGGAATAGAAAAAAATATCCGTATCCCCTCGCTCTATCGTCCGGTAAGTCCAGGTTCCTTCTCCTGGCTCTCCGTTTAAACTTCCTTCCTCATCCTCCTCTCGGATAAATTCAATGGTAGTTCCAGCGTATCCCGTTAATACCTGTATCTTTTGGACGTTGTTGTTGCGGTCCCTTTCTACCTTCACACCATCATATCCATAATCACCACTATCCCCGTTTTCCTTGATTTCTATGGCATCATAAAGCGTCATTTGTGCCCCGGCCACGTAGCGGTTATTATCGTCTGCGGTATCTAATGGCCTGGATATCAGTCCATAACCTGCAAACACGCCATCTATATAGACTGGCTCTGCATCCTCTCCAGCGGCCTTTCTGGATTCTAAGTATTCCAGGGTACCTTTGTACCAGCCATAGCCTAAGTAAGTTCCGTTCTTGTAAGCCAATTCCAAGTTTTCTGTTCCATCCCTCTGTTTTAGTTCCAGCTCTGTCCCTTCTAGCCTGGTGTCGGTTTTGTATGTGACCTTCTGTTCAGAGTCCTTGATTTTGGATACCTCCAAGCGTACCGGGGTATTTCCTACATAGATTCTGGCCATGTCTACGGTTGACACATCCCCTGTCTGATCCTCATATATAGCTGCCGCCACCCGGTTATCCCGGTTTCCATCCAGGTAATAGGTGATTCTGTCGGAATAAATTTCTATGGCTACTGCCTCTGTCCTAACATATCCAGCTGGAGGCTTAATTTCACATAGGACATAGGTCCCGGATCCAAGAGGCTGTGGAGTAATTAAATATCCGGTATTCTGGTCCTGGTAGGTGGTTTTTGTTAGATCCTCTTCCTTGGCCTGAAGGCCGTCCCTGGTGATTGTAAAGGCTTCAAACTGTCCGGTCCTTCTTCCTTCCTGATCGGAAAGTATCACTTGTTCTGATTCCTTACATATGGGTGTTCCTGCCGGGACAGTTCCCCTCCAGGCATTCCCTTCCAGGGTAATATTTTTGGCTCCCATAGCTTCTAAAAATTCTTTTGATCCTTCGATTCGGGTATCCGTTTCATAAAACTTCACCAGGCCGTCCGCATTTTCCCCATCCTCGCTGGATGCTGCATAAAGGGCAAACAAAGCACCGTCATGGAGAAGGTTTTCCCCTGTTTCTGAATCCAGCTTTTCAATCCTCAGCTTTGCTTTGTAAAAACTGTTTCGAAACTTCGTATACCCAAAGCCTTTATATGAACTCTCTCCATTTGGTGAAAGGGCGCTGTCTGCTATCTCTGTAACTGCATTGTCAGAGGCCACGACCGTCCACGGCACAAGCATAGGGGCATATTTTCCATCATACGCAATCTGTACACCTTGCATGGTCGTCACATTATCTTTGTACTGGATTCCAGCATCATTGCTCTCTGTAATGGTTCCCCCTGGGAATGGAACATCATTTGCAATACCTTTGTTTTCTGTCACGGAACTGTAACGGTAGTATTTTGATACCGCTTCTCTTCCGCTTAAGCCCTCAGACAGGTAATAGGGAACATTTCCAGTGGTCCGGTTGTCCTGCTCATTGTAGTAGTTTTTATTTGGCTTGAATCCGTTCTGGCTCAGTGCAAAATAGTCTCCTGATCCTGTCCCCGTTGCACCGTTTCTGATGTTGTCAATGTCCATGCCATACTTATAAACTTCAAAGTCACCCTCCCCATTCCTGCCCTTGATTACGTTTATACTCTCCTCATTGAAACGGATCTTGAATTTACTCTCCATATCTGGCTGTGTTATGCTGGCAGAATAATTGTAATAATTATTAGTCACCTCCGGTGTAGCCTGGGAGCCATCATAATCCGCATATACCGACGGGAGAAAGACTTCTCTTGGCTTATCAATCTGGTAATGTTTGTTCTTTAAATCCCCCAGATTACTGAACTTCGGCTGCTGTTCTGCCACTACATAGGTTCCGTATGGCAGATATTTCGATGTGGCGAAATAATAACCGTCGCTGCTTCCGGAAACGTCTCCGTAAAGCGTATCAGCTGAAAGTGTTGTGAGATCTGTATCTGAGCCACCGTCCTGTGCACTGTCCCATTCAATGGAATAAATCCGGTCAAGGTCATGTGCAAAGAAGGGTTTTNNGAATAAGCATTGCCATCTGTGGCGCTTTCCGTTTCTCCGGCCTGATTTTTTTTCACCATCTTTGCCACTTCGTCATCCAGATACCAAGTAATTGCAAACTGGCGAACGTTATCAGAACGTAGGGCATTATCTGCAGCTATATCCGATGTGTTGCTATGATTCATAATTTCTGGATTATTGTGTACCGCTGGATACTGCTTTTCTGCCCCGCTTGTTCCGAATAGGAGCTTCTTTAGTAAGGCAAAGGGCTTAAAGGATGAGCTGCCGTTTTCTGTACGGTCCCACTTATCATCATTGGCCACAATTATGGCATCGAAGAACTTGTCATAATTGTAAAAAGAAACGATTCTTGCACCAGCACTGCTATCCGCCTTTGCCGATATAGTTTCCAGTACGGAAGTATAGCCGTTATTCTGGTTTCCGATAATAAAACCATTCGTATAACTGTACAAGGTGTTATTACTTACGATTGCATCCTCTGAGTCTTTATATAAAGGAGAGGTGACGTGCTGCACTTTTGTGAAAACCTTGTTTACCAGAGCCGGGAATTTNNTTAATCTGCTGTCCGATGATACGTTCCAGCACAGGGGTTGGTGTTTCTCTTGTATTTCCGTCCTCAAGCAGATCTTGATATCCATTGCAAATCAAATGCTGATTCTTAATGAAAGTCTTATTCGAATCAAATTCTACGGAAGTAGAGACTCCTGCACCTGCTCCGGAAACACGTATTACATATTCTGCATTGGATATGCTGGCCCCGGCCGTATACCCCCACACATTATTTGAACCGATCTTACTTATATCTTCATTTGTTACAACGGTCTTTCCATTATTAAGTGCGATTGTAAAGTTACCTGATTTTACTCCGGTAAGGTCCATATCTTTTGAGCCAACATGAATGATGTACTGCTTTGCAACCTTGTCATAGTAATAATAGGTGCTGCCCACCCGGTCAGCCACTTCTTCCATGGAATTAACCTTTGGTATTTTAGAAGAGCTTACATTCTCCTCATTTACAATGACCTCTTTGTAATTCGGCTCCCAGACTTTCCTGGTTACGGGAGTATGGCCTAAGTAAGTGTCGCCATTTAAATACCAGTAATCGTAAAGGGTTTCTCCTGCAGCATAACGGAGGTATCTCTCGATATCTGTCGGGTACATGGTTTTGTCCGTTGGGATTCCATCATCACCCACTTCATAATCTGGTGTCACGTTGATTATATATTTGCCTGTATTACCAACTTCTGCGGCATTTAATTCATTCCCTGTATACTTTCTAATGACATATCTTCCGTAGGTTGTATTCAGCTTTGTTAAGTAAGCAGCAACAATGTCACCTCTGGAATTTGTCTGATACAGTAAGGTTCTCCCCGGATTCATTTCTACAACGACCGTTACAATGGCTTTTCCGCCACTGTATTCAATTTTTTGAAGTCCGCCATAGGTGAATACCTTTTCGTTGATGTAATAGTTTAAAATTGCTTCGATAATTGACTTATTAGTCGTGACATTATCGATCTCAAGAACCATCTCCGGTTTGCCATAAACAGTTTTACCATTCACAGTCCGGTTCTCATCATAGACAGGGGCATCTACCGTGGAATAATCACCATCTTTCGGAGTTTCCATATGGAGAGAGTTACGCATCATCTGCTCCAATTCGGCTTTTACATATTTCACGTTGCTATCTGAGCTCGTAAAAGTGCTGGTAAACTTTGCAGGATCACTGGCCGTAGCGGTTCCTTCCGTAGGAAGTTTATCTGCTTCAGTTCCGACTGCTTCGTATGGAATTTTTATACTTGCAGTAACCCCTGGTTTCTCAATCATGTATCCATTGATGTCACGCTTATAAACAGAGTCTGATTCTGCCGTCAGATAAAAAGGTGCTTCCTCTGCATCAACATACGTTCCTCCATCTACTTGCTGGATCACTACAGGTTTCAATGTAACGTTATTGAGATAAACATCTGCTCCTTCCGGAATCCCGTCAAGCACTACATTATAGCCATTTGTGGCATCCTTTGATTTTGTTTCAAGAAGAAGTAAGTTCTCCTTATTTCCATAAGCCTCATTTCCCTCCGGGAAAGTAACTGCATTATATAGCTGCATTGATATCCATGCAGATCCTACCGGATCTACCTTTGCATCAGCCGTGTCACCATAGGACTCACGGGTACTTTTCTCTGCATTCGTAACCTCCATATCCTTTCCGGTAATGGAAAGTTCATATCCCTCGGATCGGGAAAGTTCTTTTATATAGTAGTTACCAAGAAGCAAAGGTCTCCCGATCCAGCTGTCCCCATTCATGGTCTTATTATCTTTGTAGATACGGCCCTTTTCTTCCTGCGGCTGAGCCTTTTCATATCCGTCCTTTACATACAGGTTCTCCGGATACCCTTTTCCGGTGTACTGGATCTTTCCTGCTTTATAATTATAGATACTATGAGGTCTTTCCGTTATCGTTAAGAAGGAACCTTCCCCATTTTTATCTGTGGCTGCGACTGCGACAAGATCATTTGCATCAAATACCACTCCGATACCGGATGTTACATTTCCACTGTCATCCCGTTGTGTATCTGGTCCGTAAATAGGATCTGCCACAAACAAACCGTATACCGCACCTTCTAAGGTTGCATCTCCCTGGGAATCTCCATAGGAATCATAATTTCCAGACTCCCCAGCCTTTAATTCCATATCTTTCTTATTGAAATGAACCTGTCCTGGTACACGGTGATCGTATACTTTAAAGGTATGGGAGGTATTATTACTCGGTCCTTTATCTACTTCCGGTTGGCTGTCCTCTTCTCCTTCTTCAATCCCCTTGGAAGCTCTGCTGAGAGCACTCAAACCAAGTGTTGTTGTCATAACCGGTTCTTCATCAGTAACTTCTGACAAAAGACTAATTTGTCTTATTCCTCTTTCTTCCTTAGGAAGGGAGGCATCGGAGTCTGTAGCCAGGCTATAACTTAACGAACGGTTCATAGAGTTCCTTTGGGCCTGCGATGGAGTAGATTCCTCTTCATCATCCAAGAGTTCATCCGGGAATTCCTCTTCCTCTTCTGCATCAAACTCCTCATCATATAATTCTTCCTCATTCTTTGCGGTAAGCTTCACGGTAATCTCTTTCTCTTCTACAAAAGCAGTAGGAAGGCCGATGAACTTAAGCAGTTTGTTGATGATTCTTTCCCCAAGTGGAAGATCATAGGTCTCTTTAAGGATTAGATCTCCGCTTTTCTCAGAGGATTTAGAATATGTAGAAGGACTTGCTACTTTATCGCTGTTATCAGCTAATAGCAGTTCATTTTCATCTATCTGGCCGGATTCCTCTAATTCAGAAATTTCCTTGTTAGTCAAACTCTGCATGGCTGATCCAGCAAATCCTTCAATGTCTGCATCCTCGGAACTACCCTTTGCCATGTTCCGGACATATCCTGTGACTCTTATATCTGCATTGCTGGTACTTTTCCATTTTTTAGGTCTCTCTGCTTCGGAAGCTGCCGTTGTGATAATTTCAATCGGAACATCATCCGGATGTCCCGGATCATGAATGATATAACCATCTCTTGGCTTGGTTTCCCGGAACGTGTAGTCATACTCAAGATTGATAAAGGTTTCATATGCAGCATCCCTGGCAGCCTTACAGCCTGACGCTTCAAATGCCTCTTCTTCTGATGGTTCTTCCTCGCTGTTACATAACCAGTGATGGAAGGTTCCTCCACTGGCAGCGGCACGGGCTTCGCATTCGTCTACTGCCGCTTGCCATTCTTCCATCAATCGTTCATACTCTTCTGCCGCTTCATCAGCTTCGTCGCTTCCTTCTCCTTCCTCACCCTCTCCACCTTCCGATTCATCAATTTCCGGTTCCGGGGGAAGTGGATGGCCATTGCAATATGCATGACCAAAATCATAAAAGCGGGTATCTTTATGGGAAACTCGCCCACTGGCATTTGTTACTAGGTCATCATCAAACACCAGCCAATCCTGCCAGGTTGTTGGGTTTTCTCTCATGTTATCTTCGATGATTCCACCATCTGATTCATCAGCACTTAACTGGCCATCATCGAAATGCTCCAAGACCTGCCATGTAGATCCCTGTAAAGGATTTCCAGTTTCATAATCCCTTTTTTCCAGATCAACTTTATAATTGGACTTAAAAGTTTCGTTATGCTGGTAAACCTTCAAAGATATCTCACCGCCATCCCCAGGTGTCGGAGTAGGTGCATTTGCACTGTATTTTGTAGTGAGGAAAAATTCACATGTTATTTCTTTTAATTTTCCTTTAGCACGGTATAATTGCTGGGAGCCTGGTACATTGCACTGGAAATACTCCAAGCCACCTGCGACTTCCAAAACTCTAAAAATGGTAGGATCGTAGCTAATCTTCATGACCGCTTCGGTTGGTTTCTGCCCAGCCGGAGCGTTAGGGAAGCTCCATGAGAGATTCTGGCCTTCCGTGTTAATTACCAGTCCTGGCGTTACAGCCGTAATGTCACAATATTTCTTAAATGTTTCCCAATCGGAAAGCCCAGTTAATTCATAGAGCTTTGTTGTATTGATCTGACCGGGGCCACTTCTTAAGTCATTGATATACATGGCCTTGCTTTCGGAATTAAACTTACTGATCAATTCGAGGATAACCTTAGGGTTTTTACAACCATCTGGAATATTCTCCAAGGATAAAAAACCATCATTGGCCATGTTTTCAATCCATCCGGAACCGCCATTACTTTTTCCTTTTGACCAAGCAACCTGTCTTGCTTCATCTTTGCTACATTCACCCAAAATATTTAGTGAAGTATTTTCATCGTAACTTCTAAATGCACCAATATAAGCCCAAAACAGTCTTTTTTGTTCTATGGTTCCATCAAAATAATTAATATCCGCATTAACTTTGGAATAGTCATAGTTGCTGTGGGCAGATGCTCCCTGGTTCATGCATAAGAACCAGGTATTTTTAGTCTCTGAATTAGCCCTACCCATTAAATATGGATGACCAACTTGTCCAGAACTGACAAACACCAGACCAAAGCCCCAGGAATTAAAAATACCAGGTGGCAAATACGTAAATATGGGTATTAAAAATAGAACAGCTGCCAGTAATCCAGCAACTTTCTGATTTAGTTTTTTAATATTTATCCAATTACTAATCATCTATTCTCCTTATTTTTTATTTTCTTCCATTGTTTTAAGCAAAGAAAAAAAGCTACCGATTATAATTAACCGATAGCTTTTCCTTCTAAGTTTTTATTTGAAATATATAACTGATGCATTTTTACCTCGTATTACACCATTTCTAACATCAGGGAACTTTCCTTCTACGCTTGAAGGAATCTCGTATCCAGTAGCTTCACAATATTCACCTATTGGAGTCATTTGTGGTACACCTGCTAAAATGGTAGATGGAGCGTAAATGTCAGCAATGGTAAAGTAGTTATCTTTGCTAGTTGGTTCATAAGCTAACCATACACCATCAACAAGAAACACTGGATATATGTGACTTACAGAACCAAGCCCACTTGCTGGCAATCCCACACAGGCCGCAAGTAAATATGCTGCATTCGTGTATCCATTACAATTGGCTTTTCCATCTACCAGACAACTATAAGAATACTGTGTTCCTTCCTGATCCAAGTAATCTGCCTTAGTAATTCGTTTAGCAATCTGAACGGACTTTTCATAATCAGATGCATTTCTCCAATCAAAGCTATTTAAAAAATTACGAACTTCCATTGCTAAACGTTCCACTTCGTCAGTGTTATAATCTACTCCAGTCGTTTGNNAATCAGTTAATTTCGCTAAGGCTGCTAATTCAATCCCAACTGGAGAAAATAAGTAAAGAGGGTTATTGTCTCTAATTGCACAATCTCTTACATATTTTATATGATTATCAGCTTCATAAATAAAATTTGACGGGTCCCACTTCCAAGCTGTAGTGCCAGTAACTGGACTCTGGACAAACCAAGATTCCATATGGCCTTTTAAGGGGTATTGCGGATCATACGTATCCGCAAAGGATGTTATTGCTATTCCAATCATTAACACTGCTGACATCGCTGCCACTAACAATTTCTTTTTCATACTCATATCCTCCTTTAAATCTATTTTAAAATCTCCGATTTGACAACTTTAAAAATTCGTGTTATTCTAAAGGTACAAAAGGTAGCCAACTCCACAGAGTGGCTTCCAATTATTGATTAATTATTTTAAAAATAATCACCCAAGGCTTTGGACGGCAGGGTGGTTATTTTTTTGTACCTTTGTCATTGCGTTTCACGTATGTAAGTATTGCAACGATTAACGCTGCAACATTTATGATCACCATAAATTCCTCATAAGTGTTCACAATCACCACCCCCTTTCGGAGATGGAAACCACCCAGCAGATTGACTACCACAATAATTATACCTTTTCATGGTAGTTTTTACAATTTTTACTTATAACTCCATTCCTCTGTCTCTGCCAGGTATAAAACGTTCTTTCAGGACAAGTTCACGATTTCTTAATTGAAGCCTTTCGCCCGAAAGCAGATTTTTATAGAAATTTTCAAGGTATTGGTAGGTTTCTGTAATTCCATTCTTGTAGTCAGCAAAGTTTGCTCTCACAAGTGCATTTCGGAAATATTGACTGTAATCTTTAAATATAGTGTTGTCTACCTGGAAGCCCATATTATTTAGGTAGCAGTCCATAAATACTGCTGTTGTTCTGGTATTTCCCTCCATAAATGGATGTGCCTGCCAGATGGAGGAAGTAAATGAGGCAATTCTTTTTATCATCTTCTCCACAGTAAGTCCGGTATAACTTTTGCTTTTTTCAGAATCAAAATCGTACTCCAGCGTATCATCCAAAGCGGTATAATTGGTATACTTTACGGTATCCCCATTTAAGACCGGCTCTGGCTTATAAATATTAACTCTTCTAAATTGACCGGCATGATCATAGATATCTTTAAAAAGTTCCCTATGAATTGCCTTAAGTGAAGCAATTTTTAATGGATAACCTGGGCTGTCAAGAATACGTGCAATTCTGGCAGCTACAAGATCAGCCTCTTTGTTACGATTCTGGATGTCCTCTGCGGTTTCACTTTCATACCGTTTGTATAGCAAATTTTCAATTTGCTGATATGTTAATTCACCTTCAATATTCGCTTCTGCCAGTTCAGACAGATACTTTGTAGGCTTAAGGCCATCAACTTGTTGGAGTCCTTTTGCGGCATCCCAATAGCTCCTTTTTGCTACTTTGTTTGTTGTCTCACTATAAACTTGGTATTCTTCAGCCAAAATATCACCCGCCTTTCTTTCAGCTATCTTTAAACTTGGATTTTTCGATTGTCCTCAAAGCCTTGGCATCCTTTCAGACGTTTTTGGGCTTTCTATATACTGTTCAATAACATTTAGCGGAGCGTTACCAACAGTGGACACAAAATAACTGTTAGTCCAAAGAGAAGGGAGCCGGGTTGTCAGTTCTTTAAATTCTTTGCGTAAAGCAGACGATGTATATCCTTTAATGCTACGATCCGCTTTATTAATTCCGAATTGAGGGTCTACTTCCATCTGTAAATGCACATGGTCAGACATAATTTCCATTTCCATTATATCAACTTTAATTTCTGAACATTTTTGCTCTATCAGCTCCTTTAACCGTTCAGAGATTGCACCCACAAGTACCTTCCGCCGATATTTAGGACACCAGACCACATGGTATTTGCATGAGTAGACTACATTATTATTACTTCTATACTCCATACATGTATTATGCCACACCATTAAATCTAATGCAACAGACTAAATTCTTGTTCCATAGCCATGTGATACATCTGGTAATTTGTCAGGACACATTGGGTCTAAGTGATTTTACGGAATTACTTAAATCATTATATCTCTCTCCCAAGAGTTCAACACTAAATTCTATGGCTTGGATACTGGACTGTGTATCATCAAGCTTTTTGCATAATTTCTTGACTTCTTTTCTCTTTCTTCTTAATCCATCAAGAAATAATAAGCTAAAGGCTATACATATATCTATCAAAATATGGAAAAATAATTTGTTTTTCATAAAACATTCCTCTCATTACTTTAAGACTTTTATTCTATCGGTTAAACATATGCGGTTTTCAATGTACTGTTTGCTACGAAATATGCACTATGTAGCTGATTTAGCTATTAAATGGACCTGATCCTCTACCCCTTCAGGAATATTCATAAAACCGTCACCTGTCGAACTAGAAGGATCTGGTCTGGAATTATCAGAAGAAGCATTTTTGCTGTCAGCAAATTCTTGATCATTCACAACAATATTAAAGGTATAAACTCTAACTCCATCTTTGTTTGTATAGCTTCCGGTCTGAATTCTTCCGGATACCAGAACTCTCATACCCTGACGAAAATACTTTTCTGCAAACTCTCCGGTTCTGTCAAATGCAACGCAATTGATAAAATCAGCTGTCTGCTCGTTACTGTCCTGATTCCTACGGCCTCTGCGATCAACTGCAAGAGTATACTTTGCAACCGCCATAGGCTTTTCTCCCTCAGAATACTTTACTTCTGGATCACGGGTTAATCTTCCCATGATAAATACATGATTCATATCTCCTCCTCTCCTCCTCTGCCTTTTTAGCAGAGGAGGTGTGTTTTCATAATGTTTTACTGTACCCACTGGCCTTTCTCATTTACTGAATAACCATCTGGTGTAATAGTATTGATCAAAAGCTTTCCTCTTGTTCCATCGGAAGCCGGGTTAAAGAAATACCATGCTGCCTGCCCCGCTTCATCGGGTATGTACTGCCACCCTGTAAGCATCTGGCCTTGGGTTCCGTCCATCGCAGTTTTTAAGTAAAAGGTATTTCCGTCCGGATCTGACTGCCAGCCTGTTACCATAAATCCCTCCTTGTCAAATCGAAACCATGAGGCTTTTTCCTGCTTTCCGGTTGCATAGGGATTACTGATATATGCCCATTCATCTGTATATGTCCGATTTGACGCAAAGATCCAATTCCCATTTGCCATCTGTGTCCAGGTTCCAGTTACGGCTCCTGCCGGAGCTGCCGGACCTTGGGTATTTCCTGTGGTCGTTACTCCCACGGAACGGGAACCTCCTCCACCGCCCGAAGAACCTTTACCGCCTCCGCCTCCGGAGGAACTACCAGAAGTGGTGTTATCCACTACTTTGAAATTAAGGGTTACAATGACCGGATCAAACACCTTTCCGTCACTGGTGGCTGCATAAACCGTAGCCGTTATGGTTCCAGTGTATGGGGATCTTCCCATAGCATCCTTGATCCAGCTGGCCATAATCTCTTGTTTCTCATTGAAAACTACAGGAGCCACGTTTCCTTCCTGATTCACCGTAANNAATTGAACTTCTTACTTTCAAGTCCTTGCCATGAAATAACGGGATTGTTTGATTTTCCTGTCTTTGTAAGCACCAGATCGAATTTCTCGCTCTCCCGGTCTGCCTCGATGCATTCCGCTTGGAAGGTTAGTGTGATCTTACAGGAAGCAACCTTCTGGCCGTCTTTTGTTACGGCGGCGATCTCCACGCTCTTTTCTGCCCGGTACGGTGCTTTTGAAAGTGCTTCTTTGATCCAGGGTGCTGCGTCAACCGGAGTCACATTTCCTTCCTGATCAACCCTAACCACTTCCGGATCAGAGGAGATCCAGTTAACGCTGCGGTCATAAGGCTTATGCTCTGCGGCATTCTCCACTTCCGGAACAACATTTGCGGTCACCTTCCTTGTCTCAAAGCCTGTCTTTTTAACTGTTTCAGAGTGGATATCCCCAGCCTTCTGAAAACCGAGATTATAAGAAAGTACCGTCTTATCCAGGGTGATCCCTTCCGGAATGATCCGTGTTTGGTCGTTGGTAACAAACGTTACTGTTACCTGGCATGTGGCTGAAGCTTGATTTCCCAGCTTATCCTTTCCATTTACCGTAACATTTACGTCCCGGCTTCCGGTCCCGGATATCTTTGCGTACTTATCAGTCTCCCGGATACCGTTATCCGTTGCCATGATATTCCTGATCCAAGCAGAATCCTTCAAAGCTGAAACTGATGCTTCCCGGTACGCTTGGTTGTCCTGGGATACTAAGATCACCGCCGGGTCCGAACTTGTCCAGGTTACTTCATACCTGGAGAAAAAGTCCGGTGTAAAGGTTGCCGTTAATGATTGAGGAGCCGTTACCGTCACCGTTTCCTGCGGGTTAATCCGGTCCCCGGTTAAGGTCCTTGTTACCGTATAAGTAAGGGCCTGCTTATCAAGTGACGCCCCTTCCGTTGCCACTAAGGTATTATCCAGGATCTGGAATGTAACATTGATCCGGCTATTTGCCGTACAGGGCTTTCCTTCAAAGGAAGCGGAGGGCCTGGTTTGCGCTGTTAAGACCNNTATCTGCCTGGATTCTCTCTGCCTCTTCTATGATACTTGTGAAGAAGGAAGAAGAGAGATTCACGGAAAAGCTGGCCGATTTGACGGTATAGCCATCGGTTCCCTCATCATCGTTTTTCGCCAGATTTATAAGCTGGGAATCATCAATGCTCCATTTAACCCGGCCATCTTCCACATCATTATTAGCATCAATAATGGCTTTGATGTTCACCGGCTGAACTTCGGTTCCCTGCTCTAAGATTCCGTTGATATAACGGACAATGAGTTTTCCTTCCTTGTTCCGGATCTCCGTGGTCTTTACCGGATTCTTCCGGTTTCCAGTCCTCGTCTGTGTTACCGCAAAGGTATAGTTTTCCGGATCTACCTTGATTGACACGGCCACTTTTTTATAGACCGCTGATACGGATATATCTTCCTGCGGCATGGAAAAGGTATAGGCATGGCTGCCGTCTGAATAGGTAGTATTCTTCTTTATCCCTTTACCGTTGGTGTAGGTTGGAGTTCCTTCCATCTGGAACTTTTCTGTATCCGTATTCTTGGGAGCCGTTGTTACGTTTACCGTTGTCCCAGCTGCAATGGCCCCCCGGTGTTCCTTATCAAGTGGCTTGGAATACTGGGAGTTTCCCCTTACTTCCAAGGCAGCGATATCGTAAAAGTTCTGACCATTTGCCACCGTGTCGATCTGATTTATGTTCAGCAGATACCCTCTCACGGGACGGCCCAGGGAATTAGGGGCAAAATGATCCAGAATGTAATCTCCGCTTTCCTCATCCATGACGGTCAGGATGCCGTTTTCTAATTCTTCGTAAAAATACCGGTCTGATATGGTCTTTTTAGCCCCGCCTTGCACCAGAGTATAATAAAGGTCCCCGGTATGCCAGTACCCTACATGAGCAGCATAGGTATAGTCATTATCATCGTTGATCTCTGATCCGCATACATTGGCGCTGATCTTACTCTCGGAATCCGCAAACAGATAGGCCACATCCTCTATGTAATTAAAGTTTGTTGCGGCTCCCTTTCTGGTTCCAATGAAAGTCCCCTCTCTTGCCAAGGACCCAAGCTGAGAGTTTCCGATGCTCCCTTCAAACCGTGCCACTTTTATCTTCCCGGCTGCATATCTTCCGGTGATCCCTCCGATGGCTGTTGAATGATATCCGCCGATGGTTCCGCTGACATGGGTGTTGTAAATATTAGCTGCGTTCTGGTATCCAACGATCCCGCCGATGTAGCCGATTCCCTGAATTCTGGCCGTGGTACCGTCCCCGGTAGAAACATCTGAGTCTACGATATAGGAATCCGATGCGATCCCGGCAATTCCTCCGACATAAATCACATCCGTTCCGCCGGTGGCATCAATCATCACCTTTTCACAGGTTGCATTTTCAATAACGGTACCACTGACCTCTCCTGCAATTCCCCCGGAAATGCCAGTGGAACGGATATAGGCGTTTTTTACAGTTACATTCCGGATCTGGGAATTTTCTGCATATCCTGCCACAACTCCGGTCCGGTCTTTTCCCCTGATCTGGCTGCCATCCGGTATGATGATCACGTCATGGATTCCTGCGTCAATGATTGCCCCGAAGAGCCCCACGTTGTTATATGCAGCAAAGGAGGTAAGCTTTAAGTTCTTTATGGTATAGCCGTTTCCATCAAACTGGCCACTAAAGGGGTAAGGGACCGCACCGGAATTTTCTGAGGAATCCCGATAAAAGCCGATGGGGATCCAGTCTACCCCCTGTAAGTCAATATTTCCTCCAAGTGCAAAATAGCATCCGGAATAGTCACCGGCATACTTTACTCCTTCGGCTTCCGGGACCACCATTCCCATAGCAGCTAATTCTGAAAGGCCCATGAGCTGTTCCCTGTTTTTTATGAGATAGGGCTTTTCTCTCGTTCCCTCTCCCTGGCTTCCGCTTAAGAACTCAAAGCTGGTCTTTCCCGCCCAGGAATCCCAGATATCACCCAGGGAGCTGGAAGCTATGGCCTTTACCGCCATTTTAGCAGCAGGGAAGGCTGTTGCTGGAGACTCTTTCGGTATCTCCTCTGCTTCTGAAGAGGTGGCTTCTCTTAATTCCTCATCCACCATTTCATAAATTCTTAAGCCGGATTCCGGTTCTTTGCTGGCTTCTTTCTCTTCCTCCACCTTCTCATTAGCTCCTGTATCCCGATCCACCTCCGAAGGGGTGGCTGTCTGAACTGTTTTTACTGCAGTATCCCCGTTCTCCGCATATACCGCCCAGGGCGATACTGCAGTTATTACCAGGGCGGCACACATAGCGTATGCCAACCCTCTTATCAGTCTTTTTCCCATTCTTCCTCCTAATCTAGCCGATTCATACAGCCTTAAACTTGTCTTCTGATTCCTTGTTAAGCCTATACAGCTCCCGCCGCTGGTGGCCCAGCCCCGCAGATGTTATTATAATTGCGGCTGCAAGGCGCAAACTAGTGATTCCTTTAACTTTTAACCTCATATTCCTTTCTCCTGCTTTATCCCGTACAATTTGTCTTCTGGTATCTTCTCAGCCAGTAATCTACCCTTTATCCACCAACTCCTTCCGCATGGGATTTACCACAAGAACATGGCCAAAGAAGAAACCGGATAATGCCAATATGGCAATTTAAAATAAAATAATAACGATACCAATAAATCCCTCCTATCCCTGCAGAACTGCCATGGCTGGCCTGATGCCAAAACCCGTCTCTTTTACGTTTACTGGCTGAATATTCCCATCGACCAGGCTGACCGCATAGATTCCCTCCCCATAAAGAAAGTCTTCCAATCCAACATCCTGCGGAGTGCGCAGATAATATCCTTTTGAATAAGCAGAAATCTGGGATTCCGGATTGTTTGTATCGCTTCCATAAAACTTCCAGAGAACATCCCGGTACTTAAGCGCCTCATCCACTGACAAAATAAATACCTTATCCTGCAAAAATTGAAACACCTCCTTCCTAGCCATAAGGCTATTGTCATCTAACTGCTCATAGCTTCCCTTCCATGTAGTCCCTATGTATGACCTGGTAATCCCAATATAGGTTTCATGAGCAAAAACATCCGCAGGTAGTATCACGATTTCTTCCTTACCGCATTTCCGGCACAGGACCATTTCATGGCCGTTTGACATACATGTGGTATTGACTTTATCTGTAACCTGATAATCATGATTGCAACTGTTTTCGTCATAGGATCTTTCAAATCCCACTCTCATAATCGTGTATTTCTCATAAGCTATAGTGAACTCGTCCATAATCAGGTCAGACAGATTTTTAACGTTCCGGAATGTCCGGCTTATGATCACGGTATTTGGTACATGCTTCTTTGCAATGAGATAGACCTCCTTCCGTTCTGTACCATCTGTCATTGACACCAAATTAAGAAGCCTGTCATTGCTTTCCTCTATACTCGTAGTAATGATTTGCTGGTCTGATGGCTCTCGGCCGCTAAGCCTAATATCCGCATCCTTTGCAATCTCCAGCCATCTCTTTAGCCTGTCTTTGGCCTCCTGGTCTGGATCAGCCTCTTCTGGAAGTCGATCCCCTCTCTCAAATTCAATGAAGTATTTCTGAGTTCCATTGCCGCTTACAATGACGCTCCATGGACTTGAAACAAGGGAATGATAATAATATCGGTCCGCACCTAAAATGGTTTCCGGAAAATCAATGATAAGTGACTTTCCTTCTTCTGTCCGTCCTTGCTGGGTTTTCAATATCTCGTTGCCATGATTTTCCCTTTCAACAAAATAAAGATTCCAATCTACTTTCCGGGCTTCCGATGGAGATGTCACGCTTTTTCTCTCGTAATAAATGCTAAGGACCATATGATCACTGCTCAGCTTAAAGCTTTCCTTCTGCCCTTCGCACAGCTCATATCCATCAATAACAGGCTGTATAATAGCAATTGTTCTCCCTTCCACCCCCACACCAGCTATAGCCTGTAATATGGTTTTATCTTTAACATCCATATACCTCACTGTGTAACTGCACTGTTTTCCTTCCACCTCCGGTTCTCTAATTCCCTCCGAGGGTTCTTCAAGTTCCGTAATCTCTGGCTCATTTTCTGCTTCTCCTTCTCCTGGTGCCGGATCCTTTGAATCACGGTCAGTCATAGTACCCTTATCTGGTTCTGCGTTGCTACCCCTGCTGCCTGATCCAGAACCGCCGGAACCTCCTCCAGAAAATTTACTTGACGATGCTGCCTTTTTAACAATGACTGTCTGTATCCCTTTTCCAGGTACATACTGCACCGTGCCGTTTTCATCAGTCCAGGCCCCAGAGGNNTAGGCGACTTTTCACTTAAGTACATAGCCCCTTCGGAATGATTATTTACAGATCGCTCAGCCAGGTAATAGCAGCGTCCATCTATCCATTGCCAGCCGATGAGCATCTTTCCCTTTGTCCCGTCAGAGACAGGATTTAAAAAATACCATTTGCCGTCAATCAACCTCCAACCAGTAGCCATATAGCCAGTATCATCAAAGTAATACCAGGCCCCACCTATCAGCTTCCAGGAACTCTTTTCATAAATTTGATTTTCCTCATATATCCAATGGTTTTCCTTTTGCAGCCATGCGCCGTAGCTTGGAATTGGAACACTCGTTACCATTAGAACTGCACTTAATAAAGCAAAATATTTTTTTCTATTCATTGAAATCTATCATCACTCCTTACTATTTGTTTTTTTCTCCTGCCCACCTTACCTTTTCTTTGGCAAATCTCTTAGTTACTCATTTAACATCTTTCAACCACTGCGACTTTTCCATATTAAATAGAGCAGAAAGATATTCGGCAATGCTTTCGGTCTGCTTGCAAAGGAATGAATATATGGCTTCTGTAGGGTTTAATACTTTAGATATTCCTGGAAAAAGAATTTTTAGAAAAAAAGTTATATAATATTTTTAGTCTGGATTTATTAATAAAATTATGGAAAGTAAATGGAGAAGTAAATAAAAATCTAAAGAAAAAGAATTTGAATTGCCGGACTGGAAGATAAGCTTGATACGCTAAAGTTCACACCTTTTTATAGAGAAAAACTACGATGTTCTTTAGATCCACATAATTATCTTTTACGTAAATACCCAAAATACCTGATCAATTAATCGATAAACTTAATTCTATTGCTTGTCCGTAAATTAATTTCATAGAAAAAGAGTATTTTCTTAAAGCAGTATTTAAAGATAAGACTCTTTTCACTTAATATAACCATGCAAACTAGTCAGCCGCAAACCACAAAATACACTTATAAAGGAATAAAACGTAAACAGAATGTAAGTATGAGTAAGAGTTCAGAAATGCAATTAAGAAAGTTATGTAAGCTTAGAAGTCATAATTTTCCGCAATCAATACGTTCCATAAGACTTATTGAAAATTCTCAAAAGAAAAAAATACACCACTCCTTTCAGACGGATATTTTACATAAAATAAAAGTAGAAAAATTGATTTTTAAAAATTTTGCAGCCACTAAACAGCAAGCTATTTAACGATTACTACGTGTAAATATAATGATAATAAAAACATTAGTTTTATGCGACAGTAATAAAGTGCTGCATTAAAGAGCACTAACATATTACTCTCCATATAGAAGAAACAATGAAATACACGGAATAAGCCTATTATCACCTCTGCAACAATAAACCGGAATAAATAAAACTTGCTAAATACAATTATTAAAAATGGAAAATTACGAA
This sequence comes from Hungatella sp. UBA5982, assembly GCA_002429965.1. Taxonomy (GTDB): domain Bacteria; phylum Bacillota; class Clostridia; order Lachnospirales; family Lachnospiraceae; genus Lacrimispora. Next base: position 17,347 of record DJBG01000187.1, on the reverse strand, counting down.
ATAGACTTAGATATGGGAAAAGAATCTCCTGCTTTATCAGGCAATGATATAGTGTGGATTTGATAGGATTTTGTTCAAAGAAAACGGGAATATTTGTCGATACTGACTTGAAAAATAAAAGATCACTGTAATACTGTTTTTAAAAAATTCAACTGCATGCTTACATAATTCAAGAATAAAAATAAAAATCAACCAGGCCTTTTCTACTTTGCAAATCCGCTTTTAGCAATTGGACACCCCATCTAAAGAAAAAACTCCCTGCAATGCAAGGAACCTTCTAACCGTACATTTATCACATCTAACGGTAAAAGGAAACACCCTAACTGCTTATTTATCACCCAGCGATGAAATACCAAGCAAGCGGCTCACGACTTACATTAGCAGTATACAACAAACTGAGCTGAAAATCAACATGCTCATGAAGAATATATACAAGCTATATTCTAAAACAATATGTACTCCTTCCATAAAATAACACAGTTATCCCCAATGATCCATAACTATAGAAAACTTTTAAACTCCTCCCATCACGACCATTTTACAGTTTCCTATCCAAATTCTTTATTAAATAAATACCTGACATCCTCTGAAAGAAAAATTACCGACTAGCCAGAACTCTCAATATTCAAAGCCCCGGTTATCTCTTCTTTAGGAATCATCACACACTCCTCAATATTTCCCAAGCTCACTGACATGGCATCTGAATCCTGTCAATCAATCAGCAACTCATCGACCGTAACAAAGNNTCCAGGGCTGCTTCCACCGAAGCCGGGTACGCATCATGAAGGAGGATAATATCCCCATATAAAAGAAGAGCTTGCTCCGGAGTCTCATTATGAAACTCCGGAGCAAGCCTTATCAATCCCATTCTGCACAAAAATCTACTTATGGGCTATCTTTTCAATTCTAAGTTTCAGAATCCCTTAATAAGTTCTCCATTCTTTGGTTCAAAGCGCCCGGTGAAGAAGCGCAGAACTTCTGGCTCATATACCCATGTAAGACCGCTGATGTCATGTCTCACCTGATACAACTGGATGATTGCATCAGCAACATAGTCCAGATGTGCATATGTATAAACCCTTCTCGGAATGGTCAGGCGGATTGTTTCCAGCTTCGGCACATGGTTCTCTCCTGTCTTATTGTCTCTTCCTGCGGAGATAATGCCCCGTTCCATGGTTCTAACGCCGGAGTACTCATAAACAGCTGCTGCCAGAGCCTGTGCCGGGCAGTCCGTTTTCTGATCCAAATGCTCTAAGAATGCACGGGCATCTACGAAGATTGCATGACCGCCGCTCGGCTTAACCATAGGAACTCCTGCTGCGTCCAGCTTCTCTCCAAGGTAACGGATCTGATTTACGCGGTGACTGATGTAGTTGAATTCCATTGACTCTCTAAGACCAATTGCCATCGCTTCCATATCTCTTCCTGCCATTCCACCGTAGGTAGGCATACCTTCATACTGTACGACCATTCCAGTTGCACGGATATATAAATCTTTGTCATTCATGCATAGGAATCCGCCGATATTGGTCAGACAGTCCTTCTTTCCGGACATGGTGCAGCCATCGCCGTAGGAGAACAATTCGTGAACAATCTCCTTGATGGTCTTATCCTCATAGCCTTTTTCTCTTGTCTTGATGAAATATGCGTTCTCCACGCATCTGGTGGCATCAAACATTACCTTAATGCCATATTTATGGGCCATCTCGGATACAGCCTTTATGTTAGCCATGGAAACGGGCTGCCCGCCTGCTAAGTTTACAGTAACTGCAAGGCAGATATATGGGATCCTATCTGCGCCGACTTCATCAATGAGAGCCTGGAACTTATTTAAGTCTACATTGCCCTTGAAGTCCAGGATTGCATTTGGATCATGGGCTTCGTCAATAACCACGTCGCGGAAGGTAGCTCCATTGTGTTCCTGATGGAAGCGGGTTGTGGTGAAGTACATATTTCCTGGAACATAGTCTCCTGGCTTAATGGTAAGATAAGACAGGATGTTCTCTGCGCCGCGTCCCTGATGAGTAGGAACTACATATTTGAATCCAAACAATTCTTGCACAGTCTCTTCTAGATGGTAAAAGTTCCTGGAGCCGCCGTAGGCTTCATCACCCAACATCAGCCCTGCCCATTGTCTGTCGCTCATTGCATTTGTTCCTGAATCTGTCAGAAGGTCAATAAAACAGTCCTCTGATTTTAGCAGGAAAGTATTGTATCCTGCTGTCTTGATAGCTTCTTTTCGCTCTTCTTTGTTAAGGTTGCCCATAGGCTCCACCATCTTAATTTTAAAAGGCTCTGGTGCAAATTTCATCATATCCATTATTATTCCTCCTTTAAAATAATTTTATTTTTCTTTTTAATTGAAAAATTCTTTTCATAATCTTTAAGCGATGCAATGGCCTGGCCTGACAACGGAATGATTGCCAGCATATTGAAAATGGTCATCAGCCCTACTCCGAGATCTCCTAAATCCCACACAAAGCTGTATGCAGCGATTCCGCCGATAAATAGCATCACCAGTGCAAAAATCTTGTATCCTGTCTGAGCAGCCCATGTATCCTTAAAGATATAAGCTACATTGCTGCGCGCATAGTATAGAATGCCAATAAATGTAGAAAAGCTGAACAGGAACAGGATAACTGCGATAAAAATAACTCCGAATCTACCCAAGTGATAGTTCATAGCTCCCTGTAAAAGATCCATTCCCTCTAATCCTTCGATAACCTCAGCTGGTGCCAAAAGCATCAGGAATGCAGTACAGCTGCAGATTGCCAGGGTATCGATGAAAACGCCCAGAGACTGAATCAATCCCTGTGTTACCGGGTGATCCACCTCGGCAGCCGCTGCTGCACAGGGAGCGGAGCCGCTTCCGGCTTCATTCGAAAAAAGTCCGCGCTTTACTCCATTCATAACAACGGCTCCCAACCCACCGCCTACCAGAGGCTTAAGTCCAAATGCATGAGAAAAGATGCTGCCAAACACAGCCGGAAGCTGAGTAATGTTCTTGGCAATGATGAAAAACGTAATTGCGATATAGGCACATGCCATAATTGGCACAACCATGTCGAGCACCTTCACCGAAGCATTCTTGCGGAGCACGATACATGCGGAAACTGCAACCAGAACCACAGTAGTAGTTATCTGTGGAATGCCAAATGCGTTTTTAAACGCAGTTGAAACTGAGTTTCCGATTACCTGGCTAATACCTGCCCAGCAAAGCAAACCTGAAAGCACAAATGCAATTCCAAGGAATGTGCACTTGCAACCCTTTATGTAATACGTGTTGCCGTCCATTGCCACATATTCTGCTTCCTTTTGTACATCCTGTACAAAGATATCTTCACGCTTTACCTTTGTAATAAACCGGATTCTGTCCATGAAGTAGGCAGGTCCGCCTCTGTACCCTCCATAGAGTGGATCCTTTTCTTTGTAAATCTGCGCCNNCTACCACACCTGCAAGGTTCCCCATACCTACGCGGTTGGCCGTAGCGATAATCAGTGCCTGAAGACCGGAAATTGAATTCTGATCCTCTCCTGTTTTTTTCCTCAAAGTCGCTCGAATCATTTCAGGAAAAAGCCGGAATGGCAGGAATTTCGTTATTATAGTGAAATATAGTCCTGCGGGAATCAACAGGATTACCAGCAATGATATGCCGAACTTGGTTTCACCATTTGAAAATTCCAGAATGAACATGTCGCCCCACAACAGGTTATTTAGTGCCATTACAATCTTTACGATGCAATGCACTAGCCATTCAAATAGTTGCATATCCCCATCCTCCTTCTCTTATTTAATTTTCTGTAATTCACTATCAGCCCGCTCTATTGATGTGTGATGCGTGATGCATCATGCATCGTTGTGTTTATTATACATTAATATGCAAATATGTCAATATTTATTTTAAAATTTTCAATATATTTATATTCCTAAAGTTCTGGGAATTATATAGACATATCAGAGCAACAATTGTCCCTTTTATTGCTTTTAAGATAGATTTATAGTAAACTGTAAAATACAAACAATTAAGACAATCAGGAAGGAGAGGAAGATGAAGAATACTCTTGTGAAAACGACCCTAAGCGAACAGTTATACGACATTCTAAAAAATGAAATCATGAGCGGAACCATACCTCTGGGAAGCAAAATTACAAACAGAGAACTGCAGGAGCGTTTTTTAGTTTCCTCCACACCGGTGCGAGATACGATCAACAAGCTTTATCAGGACGGCCTCGTAAAAGAGGTTACAAAAACAGGTGCCCAGGTAATCAGCTTTGACTATGGATATGCGGCAGAAATCAATGAATTCATTGCGGCTATTTCATGTGTAGCCCTCACTATGACCACTACTAGGGGTGCAGACAAGGAAGTGACAAAGCATCTGAAAAAATATCTGAAAAAGCAGGCAATTGCACCGGATGACGATGCCTACTTTGAGGCAGACTTCCATTTTCATAAGTCGTTTTTTGACTTCTGCGGCAACCAGTTTTTGAAAGAAACCTACAAGAGATACAATCTTATCCGTTTCCTTCTGATAAAGTTTGCTATCCGCACAGCTGAGGACCGGTCCTGTTCCACCAAGCAGCACGGAGAAATCGTCGATGCCTACAGCTCCGGTAATTTTGACCTTGCGTCCGAGCTTCTTGAGCAGCACTATATTCACGGCCTTTCACTGATCAAAGGATACAATCCATAGAAAAAATCATCAGACGAAAGACTGTACCCTTGCAGAAAAGTATTGATCTCATTAAAGGTTAGCCAGAATTTCACCTTTCCCTTATACATTTTGAACATGGTTTCCACATATTACAATCGAGAAGGAAGTAGCTGATTATATCAGCTACTTCCTTCTATCTTTTTTCTATTCAGGCAGCATGTCCTTATATCTGTACAGCAACTATACTCTGTAAGATTTAACAACACCAATCATATCATCGGTGCTGATGATACTGAACTAAAAAACTGCCGGCAATGCTAGGCTTATCCGAACCGTCAGCTAATATGAGATATTATTTCTCTAAATCCGTTATAGTAAAATTGAGTTTTAGATATTCACCCTACATATATCATTCTCTTTTTCATGTTTTTTACGAGACGATAAAAAGTTGCCTGTTAAATTTNNTCTTAAAAATCTCTGCTACTGCATCGTAATGTGCGAACTGTCTCGCTATCTGACTTCCGTTTGTATTTTATAACGATAACCACACGGCCGCATTCACCACATTTTGGCAATCCAGTTAACCAGCTATTACGTGGTCCAACATTAGAGGATACCTTCTGATTATTATTAAGCTTTCAGATTCTGAATTCAGGCCTATGAATGACATTCTTACCTGATATTCCTCTATCTATGTATAGCCTTGGCTCACCCTTCACTTGTGTTTCAATGGAGAGACTGTCTTTTTTGTCAATAGACTGACTAGCATAAATAGCATCCATATCTTTTCGATTAATTTCCTTTCCTAAAATCAATGATTTGCTCATTATTTGAGAGAGCGCTACTCTTTTTTCTATCTTTATTATAGAAAATTAATTGAAGTTCTGTATATGCCTTCCCAAAACTTGCATAGAATCCGATTTCGGTCAATCTATCAGCAATTCATCGACCGTAACAAAGGTATATCCCTGCTTTGTCAAAGTATCAATCACCTCCAGGGCTGCTTCCACCGAAGTCGGATACGCATCATGAAGGAGGATAATATCCCCAGGTTCCACACGCTTTACAATATAACGCACCACTTTTTTGGTACTCTTTGTCTTCCAATCAAGAGGATCCAAATTCCAAAGAACCACCGTCATGTCGGTGGTACACTCCAGTTCATCATTCCAGGAACCATAAGGCGGCCGCAGATACTCAGGCCTTGTACCGGTGATCTCTTCAATCTGCCGGTTATTCTGTTCAATCTGCTCACATGCAGTGCCCACTGACTCCTTGCTCATTTGTACATGAGTATATCCATGATTCCCGATTAAATGCCCATCTTCTTTCATCTGTTTTAATATGGCCTCTTTCCCCTCCACATTTTCTCCAAGTATAAAAAAGGTGGCATGGACTCCTCTTTTGCGAAGTCCATCAAGAAGCTTAGGCGTATAAACAGAATGAGGGCCATCATCAAAAGTCAACGCGATCTGCTTATCACCGGAAAATTGTCTCCTGACCTCATCCTTTGCCTCAGCGTCCGCACCTACGGGAAGAAACAGGGTATCCTTCGCCTCTGTATATGATTGGTGCATGGCTTTTGTAAAAATAATATCCAATATAAAGACAACCAGTAAACAGGCCGCTTTCCATTTCATTTTCATAATCCCATAAGCCCAGCTTTCTGCCATTATTAATAAATCTATGGAGTACTTCAGAAAAATAAAACCAAAACATTTCTGTCTTTTTCTATCTTTTCTCTTAAATGACCCTATTATCAGGTTATCTCCGCGATACAAAAGAGGTTTTTATACACAATCTTATAGCATCATATCAGCAGATATCAAGATATAACCTCGGATAAACGCCTCTGCTTTCAACGTGGCCAAACACACCCTAAAACCTCAAGCCGACAAAAAAGGCTGTTCCCATTTTAAATGGGAACAGCCTTAAAGCTTACATATATATCGAAGCTTTTCTTAAGCCATGCAAACGTTAACTGCCTGCAGACCACGGTTTCCTTCTGTTGTTTCATAAGTTACTTTCTGGCCTTCTTCCAGAGTCTTGTAACCATCAGAAACGATGCCGGAGAAATGTACGAAAACTTCCTCGCCTGTTGCGTCATTTACGATGAAACCATATCCCTTAGCACCATTAAACCATTTTACTGTACCGTTGTTCATAACGTGTACCTCCTATAAAATAAAAAATATTTGATATATCGCCTGAAACAAAAAATCACATATTTTTGTAAATCATCATCCGAAAATAATGACTTACAAAAATATGTGAAATCATAACTCCATTCGATAATACACGTACATTCTAACCTGAATTTACAAAATTGTCAAGACTATTCTGTTATTTTAAACTAGAAAAAGACAGGGTCCTGTCCCTTTTTTAAAAGGTACAAACCCTGTCCAAAATAGCCATAAAATAAAATTACTTTAAGGTTACTTTTGCGCCTTCAGCCTCTAAGGAAGCCTTGATCTGCTCAGACTCTTCCTTGGAAGCGCCAGCCTTTATTACCTTAGGAGCGCCATCAACTACGTCTTTAGCTTCCTTTAAGCCTAAGCCTGTAGCTTCACGAACAACCTTGATAACCTTAACCTTGTTAGGACCAACTTCAGTTAATTCAACGTCGAATTCAGTCTTCTCTTCTTCTGCTGCTGCAGGACCTGCTGCTGCAACTACTACGCCTGCTGCTGCAGATACACCAAATTCTTCCTCACATGCCTTTACTAATTCATTTAATTCTAATACAGATAATTCTTTGATTGCTTCGATAAATTCAGCTGTTGTTAACTTTGCCATTATAATATACCTCCGTATTTAATATGTTTTTTAAGGAAGTTCGATTCGCCTGATAGCTCATCGAACGGCTAATCTTCTAAATTCAGGTGCGCTGTGCTTACCTTCATTAAGAATTTTACGCTTCTGCTGCTTCTCCGCCCTGAGCATCTGCAATCTGCTTGAGAACGCGAGCAAAGTTTGTGATAGGAGACTGGATGCTTCCAAGCAACCTTCCAAGAAGGATATCTCTGGAAGGAATACCGGAGATCTTCTCCATACCCTTTGCATCATAATAATTGCCTTCTACAACGCCGCCTTTGATTTCCAAAGCCGGAGCAGTCTTAGCAAACTCAGCCAGGATTCTTGCCGGAGCTGTTGCATCTGTCTTGGATACAGCGATTGCTGTAGGTCCTTCCAGATTTGGATCCAGGGCTTCAAATGCTGTACCCTTAGCAGCGAAACGGATCATAGTATTTTTATATACTTTGTAGGAAATACCAGCCTCTCTTAATTTCTTACGAAGCTCTGTATCCTGAGCAACTGAGATACCACGGTAATCTACAACTACCGCTGACTCAGCGCCATCAAGTAATTCCTTGATCTCGCTTACAACTGGTTGCTTTAATTCAACTTTTGCCATTATGGTTTACCTCCTGTTTAGTCTGAGCCTCCCGGTTGCCCGTAAGGCCCGCTCGTATAAACCGCAAAGAAAAACCTCTCCGCCGGATGGACAGAGAGGTCTACAATTCATTTAAATAAAATGATTCTTGTACATTCCTCGGCAGGCGTTAGCACCTTATGCCTTGCGGCACCTGCTGTCTTCGGCAGTCAATACTTGAGTAGTATAACATTATTTATAATTAATGTCAATCACAAAACAAAATTAGTTCATTAACTTTGCTACGTTAAGCTTTACGCCAGGCCCCATAGTGGAAGCCAGTGTAACACTCTTTAAGTAGGCACCCTTAACTGTACTTGGTCTTGCTTTGACGATTGCATCAATAAGCGTCTGGAAGTTGTCCGCTAACTGATCTTCTGCGAAAGAAGCTTTTCCAACTGGCACGTGGATAATATTTGTCTTATCAAGTCTGTACTCAACCTTACCAGCTTTGATATCGTTGATTGCTTTTGTTACATCCATGGTAACAGTACCAGCTTTTGGGTTTGGCATTAAGCCCTTTGGTCCCAGGACACGTCCCAGACGGCCAACAACACCCATCATATCTGGTGTAGCAACAACTACATCAAACTCCAACCAGCCTTCGTTCTGGATCTTCGGAATCAGTTCCTCAGCTCCAACATAATCTGCGCCTGCGGCCTGTGCTTCATCAGCCTTTGGACCTTTAGCGAAAACTAAAATACGAACAGTCTTACCTGTACCGTGGGGAAGTACAACCGCACCACGGATCTGCTGGTCTGCGTGACGTCCATCACAACCGGTTCTGATATGAGCTTCAATGGTTTCATCAAATTTAGCACTTGCATTCTGCTTAACTAAAGAGATTGCTGCTGGTGCATCGTAGAGAACAGAACGATCTACTGTTTTAGCTGCCTCTGCGTATCTTTTTCCTCTTTTCATTCTATATAACCTCCTAGTGGTATTGTCGGGGATTTTCCCTCCCACGTTCTAAAACTTTGTTAACTGCGATATTATAAGGAAGTTCGATTCGCCCAACGGCTCGTCGAACGGCTGTTTTTCTAAAATCAAGCTTCGCTCACGTACGCTTTCATTAAGAAAAATTTGCCAAGAAAATTATGCTTCTACTACCGTAATACCCATACTTCTTGCGGTACCGGCGATCATACTCATAGCCGTTTCAACGGATGCAGCATTTAAGTCTGGCATCTTCAGTTCAGCAATCTTCTGTAATTCAGCCTTGGTAATCGTAGCTACCTTAGTCTTATTAGGAACTGCAGATCCGGATTTGATCTTGCAGGCCTTCTTTAATAATACAGCAGCCGGTGGAGTTTTGGTTATGAAGCTGAAGCTTCTGTCAGCATAAACAGTGATAACTACCGGGATGATCAAGTCTCCCTGATCAGCTGTTCTTGCGTTGAATTCCTTTGTAAACTGTACGATGTTTACACCATGCTGTCCAAGTGCCGGACCTACAGGAGGAGCTGGTGTAGCCTTTCCTGCTGGAATCTGCAATTTGATATATCCTGTTACTTTCTTTGCCATAATTAGGCACCTCCTAAATAAATGTGGTATTGTCGGGGATTTCCCTCCCACGAGCCTATACACCGGTATAAGCCGCTTTTACTTGTTACATCTTTTTCACTTCGCTGAAGTTTAATTCTACCGGAGTCTCCCGGCCGAACATTTCAACGCTCATGGTGATGGTTTTCTTACCTTCGTTGATGGACTTGATAGCACCAACCGTATCCTTCCATGCACCGGAAGTTACCACAACGGTATCTCCCACTTCAAAGCCAATAATGACCTCTTCGTTCTTGAACCCAAGTTTCTCCATCTCTTCTTCTGTCAGAGGAACCGGTTTTGATCCAGGACCTACAAAGCCTGTCACTCCACGGGTATTACGCACCACATACCATGTATCGTCATTCATGACCATGTGAATCAGTACGTAGCCGGGAAACATCTTTTTATCGGCCTTCTTTTCGACGCCGTTCTTCAATTCGATGACGGATTCTAACGGTACCGATACTTCCAGAATCTGATCCTGTAAGTTTCTGTTTTCGATTGTTTTCTCAATGTCAACCTTTACTTTATTCTCATAACCTGAATAGGTATGAACTACATACCAATGTGCTTCTGACATAAACTCACCTTAACCCTTACGAATTATAAGATAAAACTGAGACCAAACTTGATGATCAGATCAAGAATTCCGATAATCAGTCCTAAAGCAATCGCTGCAGACATAACAGCGATCGTCTGTTTCGTTACGGTTTCTTTGTCAGGCCAAACGATTTTTACAAACTCAGATTTCAGACCCTTAAAAAAGTTCTTCTTCTGAGCACCCTCGTTATTCACTGTATCTCCCATAATTTCACGTCCTTTACAAACTGATTACTTTGTTTCCTTGTGCATTGTATGGCTCTTACAGAATTTGCAGTACTTTTTAGTTTCCATTCTGTCCGGATGAGTCTTCTTATCCTTGGTCATGTTGTAATTACGCTGTTTGCATTCAGTACATGCCAGTGTGATTTTTGTGCGCACGACTTCCACCTCCACTTAAATTTTCATTGTTGTGTTTTAAGTCCCTTTTTCTGCCGCAAGTAATTTTGAGCATAAAAAAAAGACCTAAGCTCTTCCATTCGCCCAATTACTATAACACACAGGCCAGGATTCGTCAATCTTTTTTTATGTAAAACAATGATATTTACGGTATTTCGCCATTATATCATGTAAGCAGAGAAATTGCAAGTCCGGTTAGTAGAATTTTATGGTTTTTTAAATCGGTTCCAGCCGGACCTGCTTCTTTAGTAATATGTATTCTGTATTTTTTTGCTATGGTCTTACAGGTGTTCCGTCGGGAAGCCTTGAAAAGAGCCAGCCATGATCCATATCAACCGCAGGATATTTTTCCGCTGCTTTTTCATCAAAACCGACTCCAATTCCCGGCTTGCCGTTTACGTAGGCATATCCTTCTCGGATCACCGGACAGCCCGGGAATACCTCCTGCTCCGCTTCGCTGAAGCCTGAAAATTCCTGTATTCCGAAATTGTGGCTGTTTAAATCCAGATGCATCTGCACTGCCATTCCAATAGGAGATAAGTCATTTGGCCCATGCCAGGCTGTCCGCACTCCATAAGCCTCACAAAAATGTGCCAGCTTTCTGGCAGGGGTGAGTCCTCCGATATCACTTAAATGAACTCTCATATAATCGATCCACTGGTTCTGTACGATGGACTTCCATTCATTGGGATTGGTAAACAGCTCTCCCATTGCCAGAGGAAGGATGGTATGATGCCGCAGGGTCTTAAAGAACTCCACATGCTCCGGTGCAAGAGAATCCTCCAGGAAAAACAGCTTGTACTGCTCCATCTCCCGGGCAAATTCCAGTGTCTCGGCAAAGCTTAAACGTTCATGAACATCATGCATGAGCTCCACTTCCCAGCCAATATCCCTGCGAACCCGGTCAAACAGCTTATAAACGCTTTGCATATACATTCTCGGATGGAAATATGCTCCCTCCGGTGCATTGTCAGGCTTTACGATTCTCTGTATTTTTCCGTCGAAGTTTCCGCCATAGGTGCCCATATGGCACCTGATGTAACGGTATCCTTCCTCCATATACCCGCGAATGCATTCTTCCACCTCTTCGATGGAGCTTCCATCCGCATGTCTGTAAACTGCGATTCCTTCCCGGCACTTTCCGCCCAGCAGGCTGTAAAGCGGCATATTGGCCCGCTTNNAAATGGCATTGTTTAGAACAGGTCCGTTTCTCCAGTAAGAGCTTCCCATCATGGTCTGCCAGATTCCTTCGATGTCATCCACAGGCATTCCCTTGAGCATGGGCCGCAGATATTCTTCAATGGCTGTCACAACCGCCTTATGCCTCCACGTAAATGTGGCGCACCCATATCCGTACAGCTCCGGCTCCGTTGTTTCCACCTTTACCACAACCAGGTTGATATTTCTTGGAGCTGTTACAAAAACTTTAATGTCATGGATTTTTATATGATCCATTTTTAGTACCTCCGTAAGTCATATTCTCTGCAAATCAGCTCTTTACAGCTCCTCCGGTCATTCCAGCAATAAAATACTTCTGGAAGCTTACAAAAAGAATTACCAAAGGAAGACTGGATATGCTGGATGCTGCCATTAAGTCATTCCATTTAATTTGATATTGGGAATTTAATGAAATGATCCCAACAGTGAGCGTTTTTAATTCATCCTTGGATACCAGGACAGAAGAAAACATATATTCATTCCAGCCGTTAAACAGCACGAACATGGCTACCGCCGCAATTCCCGGAACGATCAGCGGAAGGATAATATTCCAAAAGATCCGGAAGCTGGAAGCCCCATCCACCCGTGCCGCCTCATCAAGCTCCAGGGGAATGGTCTTAAAGTAAGATACGATCATCCATGTACTGAAAGCAATATTTGTAGCCGCATATACGACGACCAGGCCAAACAGGGAGTTGACAAGATTATACCTGGAAAGCACCGCATAAAAAGGAACCACCAGCATGACTCCCGGAAACATCTGTGTAATAAGAAGAAAGCTCATCAGCTGTTTCCTTCCTTTAAACCGGAATCTGGTCACCCCATATCCTGCCAGGCAGGCACAGGCCACGCAGATCACCATGGCGGAAAGGCAGACCACCAGACTGTTCAAGGTCATGCGTCCAAAATTATAAGTGTTGAAGAATTTCCGGAAGGAATCCAGGGAAAACGGATCCGGGATCCATTTGGGCTGAGGATAATACGTCTGCGGCTCCGTTTTAAAAGCAGTGGATATCATCCATAAAACCGGGATCACGATAAAAGAAGCCATAAAAATTAATACGGCATAAGTAGCCGCCAATTTATTTTTTTTCTTTTTTGATCTACTCATTCTCTTTTGTCACCACCTTACTCACCAGACTGATCAAATAGCAAATGAAGAATACCAGGATACCCCAGGCAGACGCCTTTCCAAATCTTAAATCATTAAACGCCGTTCCATAGATGCTTAAGCTGATTAAATTGGTAGCAGTTCCAGGACCGCCTGCTGTCATGGTGTAAACCAGGGTATACTGCTTGAACCACCAGACGCAGTCCAGGATCAAAACTGTGGTCAGGATAGGCTTTAAGGACGGAACCGTAATGTAGCAGAATTGTGCCCATTTGCTGGCACCGTCGATTTCCGCAGCCTCATAATAATCCTTGGATATGCTCTGCAAACCTGCCAGGATCATGGTCATGACCAGGGGAAATCCCTTCCATATGCAGACAAAGACCACTGCCGGAAAAGCCAGCTCCTTGCTGCCCAGCCAGGAAATATTGGTAGATATAAGACCAAGTCCTTTCAGCGCACTGTTTAAGATTCCGTACATGGGATTCATGATCCAGGTAAATAAAAGCGCTACAACAGCTTCCGGAAAAAACCATGGCAGCATAAATATAACCCGGAAAACAGTTCTCCCTTTAAATTCCCGGTTGAGCAAAGTTGCCAGGATAAACCCCAAAATGAAATGTCCCGCTACCACCAAAATCATAAACATGGTCGTCAGCAGAACCGACTGGTAAAAGGCCGCTTCTTTAAATGCCGCTGCATAGTATTTAAGACCTACAAAATTCCATTTCGTCACCAGGTTCGTGTTGAAAAAGCTGATATATAACCCATAAACCATAGGATAAATGATAAGGGCAGCCAGCATGACGACAATCGGCAGAGTAAAGTAATATCCTTGCCTCTGGGACTTCACTTTTATTTGGGCAGTTCCATTTATGTTCATGAAATTCATCTTACTCCCTTCTCAATTTTTTTGAGGGAGGATGATTCCTCCCTCATTCTTAATGATTAGTTATAATCCCCTAACAATTCATCAACATCGCTTACCAGGGTTTTTACTGCTTCTTCGTTTTTCTTTTCATTGGAGAATACAGATGCGTATGCATTTCCAAGGGCGCTCTTTAAGCCGCTGACACCGGCAAACTTAACCGTTGGACGGCAGCCGTCTGCGATTTGCTGTAAAAAGCCGGTGTAATCCTCTCCTGATATATAATCTGCTTTCTGTCCCTCTGCTGTCGCCGGAATCTTTCCGCTGCTCTGCCAGAACTGCATGTCCTTATCGTGCTCTACAAAAAACCTCAGATAATCAATGGCTGCTGCCTTTTCCGCATCAGTCGCATAGGCGCTGACGGAATAGCCTTCGGTTCCAAGCATGGTTCCAGGATAATCACCAGGCATCTTAAAAGATCCTAAGTTTCCCTTTAAGTCAGGATTGTTGGCATAAGCCACACCAAGAGCATTTGGTCCGGTAAGGAACATGCTTGTATAACCCATAGCAAAATAATTGGCGGCTGTCGGATAATCCACCTCAGTAATTCCCGTAGGAACGATGCCCTCTGCATTCATGTTGGTCCATCTTGAAAATGCATCCATGAATTTTTGGTCTTCTGTAATATCAGTGATCCATTTTCCATTTTCTTCTTTCACACATTCAATTCCGTTTGACCATAAGTATGCCATAAAACGGCTCTGTCCGGAGGAGTTATTGGATCCAACCATATCAAATCCCCATTCGTCCATCTGNNTCTGCCCGTCATTATTGGTATCCTTTGTAAGGGCCTTTGCAGCAGTTACAAACTCTTCCCATGTCTTTGGGGTCTCTAATCCGGCATCTTTAAACCTGTCTGCACGATAGATCACTGCCAGCGGCTGAACGGCAACCGGAAAATATGACATCTCATCTCCCAGCATACAAGAGTCCACAACACCGTTGGCAAATTTCGCTTTTAAATCGTCCGGCACAAGTCCGTTGATATCAGCTGTCAGCCCAAGGTCATGAAGTGTTGCAACTGCATCTGCCGATGTAAAGAATATGGTGGGAACATCCTTTGGCGCAGCTGCCATAGCTGAAAGCTTTGTGTAGATGTCATTGGTGCTGACAGCCTGTACATCAATGATCACGTTGGGATGCAGGGCCATATACTCATCTGCATACTGATAGATGAACTTTCCATGAGGATCTTCTCCCGCATAGCCGTCAAAAATGGTAAGTAAAACCGTCTCGCCTTCCGTTCCTTTTTCTGCTGCACTTGTCTGTGCTTGTTCAGTCTCCTTTGCCGCCGTTGTTTCATTCTGGTTCTTTCCGCTACAGCCTGTCACCAGGGACATTGCCATAACAGCTGAAAAAAATAATGCAAGAACTCTTTTCTTCATAACTGATCCCTCCATAAATTATTATTGCCTGTTTTTTAGCTGCTTTCATCATATCTTATTCCCTTTGTTTAATCTGCATAGATTTTAGTCAATAATCACCATTTTTTAATTACACTTTCAAGGATTTTCCTGTTCTTCTTTTCACTCAATAAAAAAAGGCTGTAATTGCTTACAGCCTTTGGGTCGCTTCCTTATTCCTTTTAAACAATTCATGGATCGCTTTCCGGTACTGCAGGGGAGTTGTTTCCATAACCGTTTTAAACTGCCTCAAAAATGTATTCACACTGTCATACCCGCATTTTGCGGCGACAGCAGTAACGCTCTCATTGGTGTTTTCAAGCAGCTTTGCGGCCTCACATACCCTGACGATGTTGATATACTTTATAAGCGTCTTTCCAAAATATTTATTAAACTCCCTGCTGATGGTAGCCGGATGGAGATAAAAAAGTTCACTTAAAATCTTCAAGTCCAGATTCTCCTGATAATGCCTGTCGATATATTCCTTAATTGCAATCATTCTCAGATTCATTTCGGATAGTTCGCTTTCCGTCCGCTCCAATCCAAATGCCCGAAACAGCAATACCGTAATCTCCGTGATGATCGACCGTTCCATCATGGACCGGAACGGCTGATGGATCTCCTGTTCCTCATACAATTTCTTTATAAGGCCGGTCACACGGTAAAATATCTGTTCATCCACATGCTTATAATGCTCCTGGAACGCCTGCTGGCTGGGCGTAAAAAAAACCTTTTTTAAGTCTTCCCCAAGGTTTAAGCTTTCATAATAGGAGGGTCGGACCGAAAGTCCATACCGCAGGAAGGGAAGGCCCAAAAGCCTTCTCTGATGATGCTCCTGCCCTCCGATGACCATGATGTCACCCTTTTCCAGAAGATATTTCTTTCCGACTACATAATATTCCGCAGACCCCTCTTCCACAAATAAGAACTCACTAGCCGTATGAATATGGTGCATCCCATTCTTTTCGTATTCACAGGATCTTGAGACATTGTAATTGTCTTCACTTAAGGCCCGGAAATGATCCGGTTCCCAGTAATCATTGATCTTGATCTCCATATCCCCTCCTGCTGATGCTTAACCGGGAAAAACAGCCTCCAGATACCGCTTTAAGGCATCCTGCCAGGAAGGCAGGCGAAGAAAACCGTTTTCTTCCAGCTTATCCTTATTCATACGGCTGTTGGAAGGCCGCTTTGCTTTGGCCGGATACTGGTCCGAGCTGACAGGCTCCACTTTTACATCCATGCCCGCCTGTTTAAAGATTTCACAGGCAAACTCATACCAGGTACAAAGGCCTTCGTTGGTAGCATGGTAACGCCCATATTTCTCCGTTTCTATCATGTCCGCCAAAAGCCGGGCCNNAGTATAGGTAGGAGAACCGGTCTGGTCGGCGACCACCGTTAATTTATCATGAGTCTTTCCCAGGTTCAGCATGGTCTTAATAAAGTTCTTTCCATTCACTCCAAACACCCAGGCGATTCTTACGATAAAATATTTACTGATGTTTTCTTCTACTGCCAGTTCTCCCTCATATTTGGTCTGACCGTAGACATTTAGCGGCTCCCTCTCATCATCAGGCTCCCAGGGACGGTCCCCCTGGCCGTTAAACACATAATCCGTACTGATGTACATCATCTTGATGTCCAGTTCCCGGCACACTCCGGCAATGTACTCCGTTCCCTTTGCGTTAACGTTCCGGCACACTTCCTCATTTTCTTCCGCCGCATCCACAGCCGTATAGGCGGCACAGTGTATGACCGCATCAGGAGCGGCTGCCCTAATGACCCGGTTTACGCTGTCCTTATCTGTGATGTCCATCTCATCGATGTCCACTCCGACTGCCTCATGTCCCCGCTTTTTTAATTCATTTACTACATCAAATCCAAGCTGGCCCTTTACGCCAGTAACAAATACTTTCATAGATGCCTCTTTTCTATACGGAAGTTTGGTTCGCTTAAGGGCTTCCAATGGGCAGATTTCCTGACTGAGACTGAAACGATCCGCCTTCAATCAGGAAATCATTTAAAAATTTATAAACGCTCACCGTACATGTTATT
>DJBG01000066.1 GCA_002429965.1 Hungatella sp. UBA5982 | reverse complement strand
CTGCCGCAAAACAGATGATGATACATCTGTTTTGCGGCAGCCCTCTTTCTAACATGCTCCTGTTCCGCCTGCGAATTCGGCAAGAACCTTATTAAATTCATCCTTTTGGTCATAGAAGGTAGCATGACCGCTGAATTCAAAGGATTCCAGCCTGGAATTTTTAATGAGTTGATTCTGGATCTGACCCAGAGGATAAGGTACAACTTTATCATGGATCCCATGAATGATTAAGGTCGGAACATTGATTGCCTCAAGATCCGAANNAACGGCTGGGTAATATGCTGGAAGAAAAATATATCTCCAAAATTATTTAACATGTTAGGACGGTCCGCATAGGTTCCATTAATAATTTGAATCACTGTATCTTTATCAAGTCCATATGGAAAATCCGGGCGTTTAATAAGGCTTGGCGCTGCTGCAGCAAACAAAGCAAGCTTTGAAACCCCATACCCTCTGTGCCTTGCCATGTACCTTATGGCAATTGCTCCTCCGGTGGAATGCCCTGCCAGGGTAATATCCTTTAGATTCAGTGCATCGATAACCGCTCTGACATCATCGGCCAGCCGGTCATAATCATACCCGCTAAACGGCTTATCGGAATCTCCAAATCCTCTTGTATCGATGCCGATACAGCGGAACCCCATCGCAGGAAGCACATCAAACTGGTATTCAAAAAGCTTATGACTTCCCGGCCAGCCATGAAGAAATAAAATTGTATTTTTGCAGTCCGGATTAAGATCCTCCACGTAAATATTTACATTCTTTTCAACGGTTATATAATATCCCATGATCTCGCTCTGCATAATATGTTTAATCTATGATATTCCCTCTTCTTAGCCAACATTCCAGCTATCTCAAATTTACTGCCATTGCACGTTCATAATCACTCATAATTCCCTCCTGTTACAGGCGTTTATCTTCGTTTAACCCTCCTGAAATAGCAAATGGAGGTTACAATGCCTGTGTAATGAATTTAAGCCCTGCATAATAAAGTTCCATGTCTCACGGAAGTCCCCGGGCACTGCAAAATCATCCGATGAAATAAATGCCTGAAAGCCCTTTTGGTCAGAACCATACCTGTCTGCAAAAGCATCTGCATAATTTATCTTTTCATCGTCAGTCAAATCCCCGTTATCATTATGGAGCACATGCTCAAGATTCCGTGAAAAATAATAGATGGAATACGGAACTTTACCAACAGCATCAGCCGTACACAGCCGGTGCAGCACCTGAGACTTTCTTGTATTCCGGTCAACGACCCCTTCAGGGTCTGCAGATTCGATCCGGTCATCAAAATATTGGATTGCCCCTTTCGTGCCGGAAATGACCTTGTCCGCCGGAATAAAAGCCCCGTCAATGTCAACAAGATGGATCACCTTAAGAATGTCCTTTTTCTCAATGCCATACCGCTTTCTTTCCACCTCTATATGCTCATATACCGTTTTAACGGCATTGTTGCCTGATACCGACCAGTTGCTTGTCATATCGCCGTGAACCACATGGAAGCGGACATCTTCCCTCTGAAATGTTTTTTTAAGAGCAGGACTTAATGTCTCCTCGTCAGTGGGACCTTCCACGATAAAAAGAATTACTTTCTTAGTCTTGGCCGCCATCCCTTACCGCCTTTCCGGCACGTCTGAATGCACGGCCAATCTCCACACTGTCGGTTTCCGCATAAATCCCTTCTTTTTGACCGCCCAATACGATGCTCCGCAAATACATATCCCTCAAATTATGATTACTCTTTATGTTCTGCAAACGGATATACCGGTTGGAGGGATTTGTGGTGGAAAAAACAATGCTGCTTTTATGAATCATTTCCAATGCCCTCAAATTATGCGATGTGAAAATCAGCTGTCCCCTTGCCCCCTTTTCAAAGACAGAAAGCAGTTCCCCTAAAAGATATTCATAAACGCCGGCATCCAGCTCATCAATAATCAAACACATGGATGGATTGTTATAAACACACATGAGGGCATTTAGAACGGAAATGATCTTAATGATCCCTTCTGACTCATATTTCAGGGGAATTGTGATATCACCACGTTTTGAGATTAATTCGACCCTGTGCCCTGTTTCCCCCCGTTCAAGAAGCTGTTCGCCAAAGTCATAAATTCCGATGGAAAGACCGGGGATCATGGCATCAAGAACGATATTCATCTCATGAAGGATCTGCCCTGCTATTTTAAAATGCTCCTGACTGATCACCGACGGCTCATCAAGCCTTATGAGAAGATCGCCCTTTGCGATCTTCTCGCCAAGATCCACGCGGAAAGCAAACGGGATCATGAAATTCATACTGATTGCTCCTGCATGGGCATTGGAAATTACAAACAGGTTCATGCCTGCATATTGATAAATAGATTGGATAATATAAGCATAATCCTCAAACGCATCATCGGCCGCGGATAAAAATACTCCCCTGCCTTCCGGGCCGAAAATAAAAGAAACCAGATCTTTCCGAGCAAGTTTTTTTGCAACGCTTAAATTAACTTTATTTTCAATATTCTCCCGTATTAAATCTTCCAATCGATATTTAGGAGTAAATATTGGGCCTTCCGAATGCAGCCCATAATCAATCACGGTTTTTTTGCTTTCAAATTTATCTCCGGTCCAGGCAGAGGAACAGAGGGTTTCGTGAATAATTTCAAAGTCGCTTTTGGAAATCCTTTTAAACTGGACAGAATATTCTGCCATGGCTTTTTTACAGTCTGTCTGGATAATAAATTTAACTGTAATTGTACAGGTTTCCGCGTCTTTGGAAATATAGTGAACCACTTCCTTAGACAGGGGCCGCCCCGTAAGCAGGGTCTGAACAACCCCCATCGCTTCAATCACTGCCGTTTTTCCCGAACCATTCTGGCCATAAATGCCGAGAATGTCCGCAGTTTTTGAGAAAAAATCCTTACTGCCGGCAGACGGCATCATAATTCGTCCGTATTTGGTATTTTTAAATTCTTTTAATTCAATTTCACTTATACGAACCATTGTCTGAATCACTCCCATACCAACTCCTTTCCTGATCCACAGGATAAATCAGTCCTAAAAAAGTAAATATTTTTACATAACGGTACTTTTTATTCCGATATTGGTTATGATTCTCCACAAACAGATGATATATTCGGATTACTAATCTTCTCCTTCAATTGTCACCACCACCCGGTTGGGCAGGCAGACAATCAGTTCACCGCTTCTATGGATCTTGCCGGTGCGGACGCATACCTTATCAGGGCAGGAAGCTTCTGTAATACTGGCATAGCCGTCTTTGATGATCAGATGATCCGTGCCGCCATACCCATCGATGACCATGTCAGTATTCTTATGAAGATCCAGGGTCGCCACAATCTTGCCGTCTACGGTGACCACCACTTCTTCTGCCGGTTTTCTGTTTCTGACATAAAATATCCCGGAGAGCAGTCCTGATATCACCAGGATGGCCACAACCAGGATCAGCTCTCTTTTTTGTATTACCGTTAATTCTTTTAAAGATTTCATCTGTTACCTCATATTTCTCTTAAATGTAAATGTCCTGAACCTTTATTATAGCATAACTATCCTGTTTATAAAATAAAAAAAAGCCCAAAATCATTATAGAAGCCATTAGAATGCAAGCTTTATTCCCACCGATCATGAAAATCCGGATGAGGATTACCGGCTCCTTTTTGGCAGGAAAATTTAAGAATAAGGAAAAAGTTTCAAGTAGTGGTAAAAATTATCGATTTGCGATAAAATTATGGTAAAAATCGTTCCCATATGTTATAATAATATCAAAGTGGCGTTTTGCGAGCCGCTATCATACAAGGAGGGGAAGACTTGAAGAAAATAGTAGTATTAGGTGCCGGTTATGCCGGTATTTTAACTGCCAAAAAACTCGAAAAAAAATTCCGCAAGATGAAGATTGACAACGAGGTAAGCATCTCCATCATTGACAGGCATCCGTTCCATACCATGCTCACAGAACTGCATGAGGTGGCCGCTGGAAGAGTAGAGGAAGACAGCATCCGCATCAGTCTTAAGAAAGCATTTGCTGGACGGAATGTGGAAATTATCACAGACACTATCAGCCAGATTTCCATTGAAGAGAANNGGAAGCCTGGGTGAATACGAATACGACTATTTAGTCCTGGCCGCAGGCTCTAAGCCAACCTATTTCGGTGTGGAAGGTGCAGATGAGTATTCTTATAAGCTCTGGTCTTATGAAGATGCTGTGTTATTAAAGGAACAGATTCACCATGTGTTCCGCAAAGCGGCCTGTGAGCCAGACGAGGCGGAAAAGCGCCGTCTTTTGACTTTCTATGTAGTAGGAGCCGGTTTTACCGGTGTAGAAATGGCCGGAGAATTAGCGGAATATGTGCCCTTCTTATGTGAAGAGTATGAAATAGATCCGTCTCTTGTCTCCATGCATAACGTAGATGTTTTAAAGAGATCGGTGCCCATCCTTCCGGAGAAGCTGTCCGGCAAGGTAGAAAAGCGCCTGGAAAAAATGGGCGTAAAGGTAATGATGGAAACCGGTGTGACCGCCATCGGCGAAGATTTCATCGAATTGAATCAGGATGGCAGGAAAAACCGTTATCCTGCTGGGACCGTAATCTGGACAGCCGGTATTGAAAGCGCCGATATTACCGGAGAAGCAGCCAAGACGCTGGAATCCGTAGGGCGCGGAAGGATCCAGGTAGATTCTTTCCTCAGAGCCAAAGACCATGAAGAAGTCTATGTGGTAGGCGATAACATGATGTTTGTACCTCAGGGAGAAGAGGCGCCTGTACCCCAGATGGTGGAAAACTGTGAGCAGAGCGCTCATACCGCCGCCCACAACCTGATATGTGCCATTACCGGCACCGGTGCCATGGAGGAGTATAAACCGTCCTTCCACGGCGTTATGGTTTCTGTAGGCGGCCGCTATGGAGTGGCGCGGGTAGGACTTCCCAACCATATGTTTAACTTATGTTCCTTCTTTGCCATGCTTTCCAAGCATTTTATCAATGTAATTTATTTTATCCAGGTATTGGGCTGGAATAAAGTTTGGAGCTACGTGTGTCACGAATTCTTTACCATTCGCAACCGCAGAAGCTTCCTGGGAGGACATTTCTCCAACAGAACCCCAAGCTTCCTGCTGATGCCGCTGCGCGTCTGGCTGGGTGCCGTATGGGTATTTGAAGGCGTTATGAAGATTGTAGAAGGATGGATGGGGAAACCCATGCTGAGCGGATTCTTTGGAGGAGCCAATCAATTCTTCAACAACATTCTGGCTCCCTACGGAATCACAGGAATCGGTGGAGCAGCTCCTTCAGCGGATGCAGTTTCCAGCGCTACAGGTGCAGCGGCAGACGCGGTAGCAAGCGCTACAGGTGCTGCAGCAGATGCAGTAGCCAGCGCCACAGGAGCTGCAACAGATGTAGTTTCCAGCGGTGTTGCGGTTTTCTCCTATCATATTTTAGGATTAATCGACGCTACCCTTGTCAGTTCCAAAGGCTTATCCCATTCGACTCTGGCTGATTATGCCTTTAAACTGGATTTTGCTCCAATGAACTGGTTTGTGAACAATGTAATACTGCCTAACGGCGGACTGCAGCTGTTCATGCAGCGCGGTATCGTGATCGCGGAGATCCTGATCGGTCTGGCTTTGATGGCTGGCTTGTTTAACTTCCTTTCCTCTGCTGCGTCCCTGGTGCTTCAGTTTATGTTCGTTTGTACCACCGGCCTTTACTTAAACACGTTCTGGATGATTTTCGCCGGCATAGCAGTCTTAATCGGCGGTGGCAGAACCCTTGGCCTTGATTATTATTTCATGCCCTGGCTTAAGAAAAAATGGAGAAAACTTCCCTTTATAAGGAAGTGGTATTTATACAATGACTAATAGAGAATTATTGGAGGATGCCGACAGCCTGCGTTATGGTTTTGAAGAGGCTTTCAATTTGATGGCATCGACTGTAGATAAGCATTTATCTTCAGCGCCTCCTGTCATAAGGACTTACACAGCCCATCTGGCAAAATCCACTGGTAAATTCATCCGTGCTTATGGGCTGATGGCCTGTTCCATGGATGAAGAGGATAAAGTCCCGGCGGAAGCCGTTACTCTGGCATCTGCGGTAGAATTGCTGCATCTGGCCACCCTGGTCCATGATGACGTAATCGATGATGCTGATACAAGGCGTGGAATCGAAACACTTCAAAAGAGATTTGGAAAAAAGGCAGCGGTCATTTGCGGAGATTATCTTTTATCCCTGGCCCTTAAACTGGCGACTTCCATTCCTCAGAGAGACGAATACAAAGCCTTGGATATGTCCAATTACCTGTGCAGGATCTGCATGGGAGAATTGCGTCAGGAAATCAACAATGGAAATCTGGATTTATCAGTTTACCGTTATTTAAGCATCATCAAAGGAAAGACGGCAGCACTTTTTGAAGCCTCCTTTCTCGGCGGCGCTACGCTGTCCACAAAGGATGAGAAAAAGCTTCGCATGTACCGGAAAGCCGGCAACGATGTAGGCATGATTTTCCAGCTTATGGATGACTGCATTGATTATGAGATGGATGAAAGTGATGCAAAGAAAAACGTCCGGTCTGATTATGAAGAAGGAGTTGTCACCCTTCCTCTCATCCATACCATGAAGCAGGATGAGAACTTTGTAAAGCAAGTTAAAAACGGTTTGGTTACCGCAAAAGAACTCTATGACAGGGTTTTAGAAGCTGGCGGAACCGCTTATACAAAAGCAATAGCCGGCAGATACTATGCAAAAGCTGTAAACACCATCGGTACTCTTAATTTATCCGAAGCCAAGAAGGCCAGGATTATGACCGTGGTGGATAAATCTTATTACGGTATTAAAAAATAATACAATATAAAGCAACATAAGGAGGAGTAATATCTATGAAAAAACGTGTTTTAGCTTTAGGCTGTGGTCTTATGGCGGCAGCATCTATCCTTGCAGGATGTTCATCCAATTTACAGCAGGCCCCAACTACTGCTGCACCGACAGAGGCAGCAACAACTGCCGCACCTACCACACAGGCAGAGACCACCACAGAAGCTGCAAAGAATGAAGCAGCAGGCGGCGCCCTCTCTACCGGTTATGCAGTAATTTCTTCCATCGGCAAATCCACGGATGCCGGCGATAAAGATGGTCTTGCAGAAGTAGATACCATGTTCGCAGCCGTATTAGTAGATGGCAGCGGCAAAATTGTAGACTGTAAAATCGATTCCGTTCAGACCAAAGTGAATTTCTCCAAAGAAGGTAAACTACTTACAGATCTTGGTACCGTTGTAGATTCCAAGAATGAGCTGGGAGAAAAATATGGCATGAAAAAAGCTTCCGCGATCAGCAAAGAGTGGAACGAGCAGGCTGCAGGATTTGCCCAGTATGTAGTCGGAAAAACAGCTGATGAAGTAAAGGGAATTGCTGTTTCTGCTGATGGTGTTGCAGATGATGCAGACTTAAAGGCTACTATTACCGTTCATATCGGAGACTTTATTAATGTAGTTGAGCAGGCTGTTGCAAATGCTAAGAGCACAGGCGCTTTAGCTGGCGATAAGCTGGGCTATGGCATCGTTACAGGTATCAGCAAGTCCAAAGATGCAGCCGCAGATGCTGACGGTGTAGCACAGGCATATTCTACCTACACAATTGCAAGCTTTGGTACAGACGGCAAGATCACAAGCTGTGTACTTGACGCTTCCCAGGTTAACGTAAACTTCAACGCTGCCGGTAAGATCACCAGCGATTTAAAAGCTGCTGATTTCAAGACCAAGGATCAGTTAGGTGAAGCTTATGGCATGAAAAAGGCTTCCGGTATTGGCAAAGAGTGGAATGAGCAGGCAGCTAGTTTCGCAGAATATGCAGTTGGCAAGACAGCCAGTGAGATCACCGGTCTTGCAATTGATGAAAAAGAAGGTGCACCTACTGATGCCGACTTAAAGGCCAGCGTAACCGTTGGTATCGGTGACTTCCAGAAGGGCATCTCCAAGGCAGAAGCAAATGCTAAATAAAAAAGCATTAACATTTATTATAATTGCCGGAACTCTGGCAGCGCTTACTATGGCGGCGGTTAATACCGCCGCCATAGGAGCTAAAAAGGAACAAAGATTTCATGCTGAATTCTTAAATCTCTTCGATACCGTCACCGAGATTGTCGGATATTCCAAAAACAAAGAGGAATTTACCCAAATCGCCACAGATGTTCACGATGAGCTGGAAATATACCACCAGTTATACGATATTTACAATGACTATGACGGCATCGCCAATATTAAGACCATCAATGATAATGCCGGTAAAAGTCCCGTAAAGGTGGATCAGAAGATCATTGATATGCTGAAGCTGGCCGGGGTCGCTTATGAAAAAACAGACGGCAAGATAAATGTAGCCATGGGAAGCGTTCTGACCATCTGGCATGACTATCGTACAAAGGGCATAGAAAACCCGGAAACCGCCGAGGTTCCGCCTATGGATAAACTGAAAGAAGCAGCCCTTCATACAGATTTTTCAAAGGTACTTATCGATGAAGAAGCCTCAACCGTATATCTGGAAGATCCTGATATGCGTCTGGACGTGGGAGCCATTGCAAAAGGTTACGCCACAGAGCAGGTAGCAAGATCTCTGGAAGCCAAGGGGATCGATCATGTCCTTCTCAGCGTGGGGGGCAATATCCGTGCCATCGGTATAAGGGCAGACGGAAAACCGTGGAAGCTGGATATCCAAAACCCGGATCTTGACAGCGAAAAAAAGGCAATTGATACTTTGAATTTAGACGGATTTTCTCTCGTCAGCAGCGGCGATTATGAAAGATATTACATAGTGGATGGGGTGAGATATCATCACATTATCGACCCTGATACATTGATGCCTGCAGCATACTTCCGAGCGGTCTCCATTGTTTGCAGAGATTCCGGCTGGGCAGATGCGCTGTCTACCGCCGTATTCAACTTGCCCTATGAAAAAGGACTGGCCCTGGTTGAGAGCATGGATGATGCAGAGGCAATGTGGGTACTTCCCGATAGCAGTATCAAAACCAGCAGCGGCTACGAAGCTTACCGCAACCTTGACCGTTAGGAGGCTATATGTCATATCGAGGACTACAGGATTTTATTCATATATTGGAAGAGAGAGGGGAACTGATCCGGGTGACGGAGAAAGTATCCCCTCTCCTGGAAATAACGGAGATCACAGACAGGGTTTGTAAGGCGGAAATTTCCGGCAACAAAGCGCTTCTGTTTGAACATGTGGAGGGTTCTCCCTATCCGGTGCTGATGAACGCCTTTGGTACAGACAGGCGTATGGCTCTTTCTCTTGGGGCGGATAACTTAGACGATATCGCAGCAGAGATTGGAGCCTATCTGGATTTTGGTAATTACTCATCATTTTTAAAGCTGTTCTCCTTTGCTCCAAAACTTCTGCGCCTGTTGTGCTGCTTTCCTTTCCGGAGCCGGTTTCATATAAGAAAGCCCAGCTGCCAGCAGGTGATAGAGAGAGAACCCGACCTGGGGCAGCTGCCGGTTCTGCATTGCTGGCCTCTTGACGGAGGTCCTTTCTTTACACTTCCCCTTGTCTTTACAAAATATCCTGATACAAAGCTACAGAACATAGGTATGTACCGGATGCAGGTGCTGGATTCTAAGACAACGGCCATGCACTGGCAGAAACACAAGGATGGAGCCGGTATTTATGAAGCATACCGGAAAAAGGGCTGTCCAATGCCCGTATCCGTAGCACTTGGATGCGACCCGGCGGTGACCTATGCATCTACAGCACCCCTTCCGCCGAAGCTGGATGAGATGATGCTGGCCGGATTCTTAAGAAAAAGGCCGGTAAAAATGGTGAAATGCATCACCAACGATCTCTACGTGCCGGAGGATGCGGAATTTGTACTGGAGGGCTATGTGGATCCTCAGGAGGAACTGGTCTGGGAAGGGCCTTTCGGAGACCATACCGGATATTATTCCCTTGCGGACTGGTATCCTAAATTTCATGTCACAACCATTACCCGCAAAAGGCATCCTGTCTATCCTGCCACAGTGGTGGGAAAGCCTCCCATGGAAGACTGCTATATGGCAAANNTGATCGTTGCGGTCGATGAAACCATAGATCCAAGTGATGCGAAAGCTGTCTGGCAGGAAGTCCTGCACTATGCCCGTCCGGAGGAAGATCTTGTGGTCAGCAAAGGGCCGTTAGATGCTCTGGATCACTCTTCTGATTATCCTTTGTTTGGCGGGCGGCTTGGTATCGATGCCACCAGCAGAGGGAAGGAAGCCTTTACCGAAGGAGCGCTTGAGATCGTGCCTGTCCGCAAAGAACAGCCATGGGATGGCAGGCGGAAAGCCCTTACCATGCTGGAAGAAAAAAAGGCTTCTCTTATTCTAGTTGTGGACGAGGATGTGGACCCGACGGATCATTCCACAGTCATGTGGCGGGTATTCAATAATATTGACGTCACCAGAGATATGTTTACGGATGGCAGGCGGGCAGCATTCGATGCCACAAGAAAGCGCCTGGAAGAAGGGCTTTCCCGTCCCTGGCCGGAGGATATCGTGATGACAGATGAAATCAAAAAAAAGGTATCAGCGAAATGGAGTGCTTATGGGATCGATCACTGGAAAAATAGTAAATAAATTAAATGAATACGGGAAGCTGGT
The DNA here is from genome assembly GCA_002429965.1 of Hungatella sp. UBA5982. Lineage (GTDB taxonomy): Bacteria > Bacillota > Clostridia > Lachnospirales > Lachnospiraceae > Lacrimispora. The sequence continues at coordinate 22,009 of DJBG01000066.1, read as the reverse complement.
CATGTTCAGCCATACCATCTTTTCCCTGGCCTTTGCCGCAGTAGCTCTGCTGGCAGTTTCCGGCGGCCGGCCCGATCCAAAGGTGGTATTCTGGGCTGCTCTTGCCTTTTTAAGCGCCAGAACAGGCGCCAACGCCTTAAACCGGGTGGTGGATGCCAGAATCGACGCAAAAAACCCCAGAACAGCAAGCCGCCAGATTCCCCAGGGACAGATCGGAAAAAAAGAAACCCTGGTCCTGGTGGCTGCCTGTTTTCTGGTTATGGTGTTCAGTGCCTCCCGTTTAAACCTGTTATGTCTCATCCTGTCCCCCATGGCTCTGTTTTTGATGACAATCTACTCTTACACAAAAAGATTCACCTGGACGTGCCATCTGATTCTGGGTATCACATGCGCCTGTGCTCCCGTTGGAGCATGGCTGGCGGTAACGGGGAAGTTTTCCCTGATACCGCTTTTCTTTGGCGCTGCCAACTGCCTCTGGACTGCAGGATTTGATATTATCTACGGCTCTCAGGATTATGAATTTGATAAGGCAAACGGCCTCCACTCCATTCCGGTGCAATTTGGCGTGAAAGGCGGATTATGGATCAGCACTCTGTTCCATTGTGCTGCTCTGCTTTGCCTGTGTATTGCCGGAGTGCTGCTCTATCCCCAGTTTGGTGTACTTTACGGAACCGGTCTGGGAATCATCGCGGTCCTTATGGTAATTCAGCATCGGCTGGTATCACCGGATCATCTGGAAAATGTCAATATCTCGTCATATAGCATCAGCCAGATCACCAGCATCGTTCTTCTGGTCTTCGGAACTCTGGATGTATACTTATAATGAAATGGAAAGGGAAAAAGCAGACTATGAAACAANNAACAATATGTAGTTGGAATTACAGGCGCAAGCGGCAGTATTTACGGTCTTCGGACAGTAGAAGCCCTGCTTGAAGGCGGAGCCAGGGTACGGCTCATACTGACGGGTACAGGGGAAAAGGTCGTGGCCTACGAGACCGGACGGGAGGCAGGAGAATGGACTGATGATTTTAAGAAACGTTTTACAGGTCAGCTTATCCTGGAAGATAATAATGATCTGTTTTCCGCGGCTGCCAGCGGTTCCCATCTGACGGACGGAATGATCATCGCACCATGTTCCATGTCAAAGCTGGCCCACATTGCGGCAGGAATTACACCGGATTTAATGACTCGGGCTGCTGATGTGGCGTTAAAGCAGCGGCGCCCTCTGGTGCTGATGCCCAGGGAAACACCCTTATCCCAGATTCATTTGAAAAATATGCTGACTCTGGCAGAGTGCGGAGCATTTATCGTTCCCGCCATGCCGGCCTTCTACCAAAAGCCAAAATGCCTTGATGACATGGCGGATTTTATGGCCGGCCGGGTATTGGATTGCCTGGAAGTTGAAAATCGCCGGTACGCCAGATGGAAAGAAGAAGAATAAGTAATAAAGCGAATATAAAACAAAAGGAGAATATATGAAAAAATCAGGTAAAAATACTAAGAAACATCATTTATTAGGCCGCACAGGAATTCTTACGGCATTGCTGGGCTGTGCAGCGGCGGTTATCCTGGGAGGATGCGCCGGCAAGGCAAAGACTCCGGTTGATACCACCGTTCATTTGGGCGTCATGTATTCTTCCGATATCGTACCTCTTACTATCATAACAGAACAGGGGCTTGACAAAAAATACGGATTTCAGTTGGATATGCAGGTATTCTCATCTGCAAAGGACCGTGATGCGGCTCTCCAGGCAGGGAAATTAGACGGGGTATTTACTGATTTCATCGGCCTGTGCATGTATCAGAATGCCGGATTGGACGTAAAGGCCACCGGATGCACGGACGGGGATTATGTCCTGCTGGCAGGAAAGGATACGGGAATCACTTCCCTGGNNAAAACACCCTGATCGAGTATTCCCTTGATTATATTTTAAATAATGCCGGTTTGGTTGATACATATTTGGACAAGCAGGTGGTTCCGCGGATTCCTGACAGGCTTGAAATGCTGCGAAACGGCAAGATCGATCTGGTTCTTCTGCCGGAGCCCTTCTCCACTCTTGCGATTAAAGATGGCGCGGTAGTTCTGGGAAGCGCCAACACCGACGGACTGTATCCTGCTGTATCTGCATTTACAAAGAAATCCATTGACGAAAAGTCTGATACGATAAAAAAGATGTATCAGGCATACGATGAAGCAGTTGATTATCTTAACACTACGCCGCTGAATGAATATGAAGCCACGGTCATCAAGGCTGCTGGCTATCCTGAGGAACTCACCGGAAGTATTAAGCTGCCTGTATACCGGAAAAATGAACTGCCAAAGACGCCTGACTTACAGGCGGCTGTGGAATGGGCAGCAAAGAAGGGATTATGCAGCCCGGATTTAAAGCCTGATCAGCTGATCGGAGAATTGAAATAAAAACCCAAGAAGAACGGAGGTAGCCAGATGCTGGAAGTAAAAGATATCTCTGTCACATATGGGAAAGGCGGGACACATAGGGTAATTGACCAGATCTCCTGGCAGTTGGAGACCGGAACGGTTCTGGCTGTCGCAGGTCCCTCCGGCTGCGGAAAATCCACCTTGGTTCATGCCCTGGCAGGCATTCTGCCTTATGCGGGTTCCATCACCCTGGACGGAACCGGACTTGACCCCAAAACGTGCTCTATCGGGCTGATCCCGCAGAACTACGGACTTCTGCCCTGGAAGACAGTTAAGGAAAACTGCCTGTTTACGGCCAAGATCCGGGATAATACCAGTAACATGGAAGTACAGCTTACCAGCCTGTGCAAAGAACTGGGGATTGACGGGCTTTTAGATCGTTATCCAGGCACGTTAAGCGGCGGTCAGGCGCAGCGTGTGGCTCTCGCAAGGGCGTTTCTGATGAATCCGGAACTCCTTTTGATGGATGAGCCTTTCGCTGCTCTGGATATTGCGGCAGCCTTGGCGGCAAGGGAGCTGTTTTTGCGGATCTGGAAGGAAAAAGAGCCCACCACAATCATTGTCACTCACCGGGTGGAAGACGCCCTTTACCTTGCCCATAAAATCGCAGTTATGAAACGAGGCGGTCTCTTCGATTTTTTCAGTGATAACCCATGGCAAGGCGTAAAGAGTCCCTCAGAAGCAGCCTATCGGTTACTGGAACAGCAGATCACGGAGAATATCATAAAGGCGGATGAAATATGAGAAAAAAAATGTGGGTCTTTATAAAAGGTTTTCTGCTTGTAAATCTGTTCTGGTTCCTTCTGGCTGCCTTTTTGTCCACTCCGGTGCTTCCAGGGCCTCTAACGGTGTACGGTAAATACAGCCAGGTGGTAAACGGAAGGCTTTGGCTTCATATAGGAGCCAGCTTAGGCCGTGTGGCGGCAGGCTTGTCCATTGCCCTTCTCATCGGCATTCCTGTAGGAATTGTCATGGCCTCCTCTGCCATTGCAAACCGCATCCTTCACCCTCTGGTGTACTTTTCCTACCCGGTTCCCAAAACAGCGCTGCTTCCGGTCTGTATGCTGCTTTTAGGACTTGGCAATGGCTCTAAAATACTCATCATTGTCCTGACCACGGTATTCCAGATCATTGTCGCTGTCCGCGATGCGGCGGAGCATATTGATCAGGGAATTTATTATGTGGCAAAAAGCGCAGGCGCCCATAAAAGAAGTATCTTAAAGGATATTACCCTGCCTGCGGTACTGCCGGAGCTGTTCACCAGCATACGGATCGGGACAGGAACATCCTTAGCTATCCTTTTAATTGTAGAAGCCTATGGAACCCGCTGGGGAATGGGCTACTACATTCTGGATGCATGGTCCAGGATTAACTATATTCAGATGTACGGCGGCATTGTCATCATGTCGGTGGTAGGAGCAGCATTGTTCTGGATATTGGATGGAATTCAGGGGGCTTTGTGCAGGGGTACAAGGTAACCTCCTAAACGATATTATCAGCTTCTGAGATTTGCCGCAGGATATGTTCCATTTCCTGCGGCTTTTTTCTTACCCTGCTCCTTGCCGCTGACAGGCTCTTCAATTCGGTTCAGAAAATAATACCAATAAATAAAATCCGTTCTGCTGGTTTCCAGTCAGCAGGACGGATTTCTTTTGGTTATAAATTCATTTTCTTTAAGGTAAACTGATTTGCCAGACCGCTGAGTACCTTTGCCTGTGCGGACAGCTCTTCGCTTGCAGCGGCGCTCTCCTGGGCGGTTGCTGAGTTGGACTGAACCACAGCGGAAATCTTGTCCACACTGTCGATGATGTGGGAAACAGAAAGGCTCTGCTCTTGAGAGGCCGACTGGATCTCCCCGATGCCTGCTGCAATCTCCCTGGCATCCATTAAAACAGTGTTTAGTATCCTGGCCATGGAATCCGTCAAGTCTTTGCCTGATTCAACCGATCTGACAGAAACGTCAATGAGTTCCGAAGTGTTTTTTGCTGCCAGCGCACTCTTTGCCGCCAGATTCCTGACTTCATCTGCCACTACGGCAAAACCCTTACCGGCGTCACCTGCTCTCGCTGCTTCTACAGCCGCATTTAATGCCAAAATATTGGTTTGGAATGCTATGTCCTCAATTGTTTTATTAATTTTTATGATTTCCTCTGAATTTCTCTGGATAGCCTCCATTGCCTGAAGCAGGAGCCGCATCTGCTGCTCGCTCTCATCAAGGCTCACGCCCATTGTTTGGGCTTTGCTGTTAAAAATACTGGCGTTTTCCGTTGTATAGTCTATTTTCGTTACAATCGTTTCCACCGCATGAGACAGATTATCAATTGCGCCGTTCTGCTCAGCCGCTCCCATCGCCAGAAGCTGAGAACTTGACGCAACATGCTCTGCACCTGAAGATACCTGTTCAGAGGTCTGGTGCAGCTGACCCAGGGTTTCTGATATCTGTGCCGAAAACTTTTCAATGGAATGCCCGATATTGGTAAAATCTCCAATATACTGCTGGGAGGGCAGGTCAAAATTCCCCTGTTCCATCTGCTTCATGGAATTTCCAATGCGGGAAATATAATCGGACAAATTATTAATAGACGTCCTCATGCTGTTTGCCAGCATCCCCAGCTCATTCGTTGACGTATAATCGATCTCGCCCTGTAAATCTCCCTGTGACAGGCGCTCCATTCCATTTTCCAGGGTTTTTACCGGAATCAGGATCTTTCTGCGGATAATCATCAGAATAAAGTAAATGGAGATCAGATTGATTACCAATGTGATGGCGCTTATAGCCTTAAGCTTTGTAATTCCCTGGGCAGAGTACTTTTCAGCCTGGGAAACAGCGGCATTGCTTTTGTTAAAAAGCTCCTCACTGTTTTCCAACAGCTTTTCATTCTGTCCATCGTTTAAAAGAGGCATAACCTGATCTTTCCAATATGTACGGATCTCCTGCATCTGTGTAACCAGTTCTTTGTCTCTTGGCACTGGAAGCCCAAGCTCTTTGTCGCCTGCAATGATTCCATCCATTGCCTTCTCTACCTTAGCGATCTGCTCTTCCACTGGCTGATCAAGCAAATGGAGCTTCATAATGCGCTGTGTTGCACCTCTGACAACACCGCAATAATTTACAATCTTTCCGTTGCTTTGGTTTTGATCCAAAAACAGAAACATCAGGCCAGTACTTAAAATGCTTAGAAGAGCGAGGCAGGCCATAGTGTTGTAGATAAGTTTCTTAATGCTCACGTTTTTATCTCCTTTAAGAATTAGTGAAAGCGATATTTACCAGACAATAACATAACAATCTTTTGGGCCTTAAAAAATATGTTACATTTTGTCAATGATGGAGATATCTTACTTTAAAAAACAGAGCTAGTCAATCAATTCCGTCAGATATTTCCGGATTAATTGAGACTTTACAGCAATCAACTATGGCAAAGATATCTCCTCCGGGAAACCGTCTCATTTATTTGACCGTTACAGGTACTTCTATCTCTTTTTTAAGGCCGCTGAATTGGATTGACCCACTGCTCCTTAGAGGCTGAATGTAGCCAACAATCATACATATGTTGTGTATTTTACACCTTTGTGTGATATTGTCGGATTTACATTTCCAGCCCCCACAGCTAAAATGTAACTATCAGATAAACCAGTGAAACACCCATAGGGAGGAGAGAATCACATGAAAAAAACAGTAAAAATTTCAGCAGTCTTATTAGCCATGGCACTGGCAGCCACCGGCTGCAGCTCAGGGAAACAGGCAGATAATAACACAACGGCAGATACCGGTAAAACCGAAGCCGCCGCTCAGACACCAGGGGAGGAAGATCCGGTTTTGGTCGTTTATACTGCCCGCGGTGAATCCTTAAACAATGCCGTGATTCCGGAACTTGAAAAAGACACCGGCATTAAAGTCGAGGTGGTAGTCGCCGGCACCGGAGAGCTTTTAAAGAGAGCACAGTCAGAAAAAGCCAATCCTCTTGGCGATATCTTCTGGGTTGCTGACCAGACCATGTTATCCGCATCCAAAGACCTGTTCATGGAATACGTATCATCTGAAGATGGCAATATGATCGATGCCTTCAAAAATACCACCGGTTACTTTACCCCTGCATTTGCAGATCCTACCGTTATGATCGTAAACAAAGACTTAAAAGGCGATATGAAGATCGATGGATTCGAAGATTTATTAAATCCGGAATTAAAAGGAAAAATCGCATTTGGCGATCCCGTAAACTCCAGTTCCGCATTCCAGTCATTGCTGGCTATGCTTTACGGAATGGGCAAAGACGGCGATCCCCTTTCAGACGAAGCGTGGGCTTATGTAGACAAGTTCATCGCCAACTTAGACGGTAAGATGAGCAACAGCTCCAGCCAGGTATATAAAGGCGTGGCTGAGGGCGAATATGTGGTTGGCTTAACCTGGGAAGATCCTGCTGCTAACTATGTCAAGGAAGGTGCCGCAGTAGAAGTTGTATTCCCGGTAGAAGGAGCCATCTTCCCCGGTGAATCCGTACAGATTCTAAAAGACTGCAAACATCCGGAAAATGCAAAGAAATTTGTAGATTACATGCTGTCTGAGAAGATCCAGAATGCAGTCGGTTCTACACTGACCGTAAGACCTTTAAGAAAAAATGCTACTCTGGCTGATTATATGACACCTCAAAGTGAGATTAAATTATTTGATAACTATGATGAGGGATGGGTAGCTGAGAACAAATTAGAAATCACCAATCGGTTTAGTGAGCACATGGAAACCTCCATGGATTAATAAACTGCATCAATCAAAACAAAAGACTGCCTGGGACTCAGTCAGGGGCAGTCTTTTTGTACCAAAAAATATGGAATATGCTAGGAGAAACGAACTATGGGAGTAGCAATCAGTATAGAAAATGCAGTAAAACGGTTTGGAAAAGATACCATTATCAATGGATTATCACTGGATATTAAACCAGGGGAATTCTTCACCCTGCTGGGACCATCCGGCTGCGGAAAGACAACCCTGCTTCGAATGATCATCGGCTTTAACAGCATCGAGGGCGGTGAAATCAAGGTGGACCAGAAAGTAATCAACAACATCCCTACCAACAAACGAAACATGGGTATGGTCTTCCAGAACTATGCCATTTTCCCACACATGACAGTCAAGGATAATGTGGCCTTTGGACTGAAAAACAGAAAAATACCTGCATCACAAATCGATGCCCAGGTGGATGAAATCTTAAAAATCGTTAAAATCGACCATTTAAAAAATCGTATGCCTGCCAAACTGTCAGGCGGTCAGCAGCAGCGTGTCGCCTTAGCACGGGCCATCGTCATCCATCCCGAAGTTCTCCTGATGGATGAGCCACTGTCAAACCTGGATGCGAAACTTCGTGTAGAAATGAGAAATGCCATTAAGCGGATCCAGCAGCAGATAGACATCACCACCGTTTATGTAACTCATGACCAGGAGGAGGCTCTGGCCGTATCAGACCGGATCGCTGTCATGAACGGCGGTGTTATCCAACAGATTGATACACCTAAGAACATCTATCAGCGTCCCGCAAACCTGTTTGTATCCACCTTTATCGGCTTATCCAATATCCTGTCCGGTATAGCATTGGTTAAAAACGGTGAGACTTTCATTCAGATTCAGGATTATACCGTACCCATGGATCAGTTAAGCCAGGAAGTGAAAGACGGTCAGAATATCAAGGTATCCATTCGCCCCGAAGAATTTATTATCAGCCAGGAAGACGGCGCAGGCATCCCTGCGACAGTAAAAAGCAGTGTATTCCTTGGCATTACCACCCATTATTTTGTTACCCTTGCAAATGGTCAGGAAATCGAAGTCATCCAAAATTCCGATATCTGGGATATCATCCCGGATGGCTCTAAAATCCGTCTTGCTGTACAGCCTCAAAAGATCAACATTTATACCGAAGACGGAAATAGAAATCTTGTGGTTAGGAGGGATCAGGTATGAGATATGCCGGCGAAAAGAAGTTCAATATCTGGGTAGCTATGGCACTGGGGATTCTCGGCCTTTTTCTTATCTTCGTAGTCTACCCCTTAATTCTGATATTATATAAGAGTGTGCTATCCGAGGATGGTTCCTTCAGTCTAGCATATTTCGGTAAATTTTTCGCCAGAAAATATTACTGGAACACCCTGGTAAACAGTTTTAAAGTCACCATNNCGGCTGTTCTTGGTCTGGTTATGGCATATGTTTTGCGAAGTGTACGAATCAGAGGAAGTAAGTATTTAAATATCCTGATCGTCATGTCCTATCTTTCTCCTCCATTTATCGGAGCCTATGCCTGGATCCAGTTACTGGGGCGCAATGGCTTTATCACCAAGATCTTAAACAATCTGTTTCATGTGAAGTTAAACGGCATTTATGGATTTGCAGGAATAGTTCTGGTCTTCTCTCTGCAATCCTTTCCACTGGTTTATATGTATATCTCAGGTGCTCTAAAAAACCTGGATAACTCCTTAAATGAAGCCGCTGAAAGCCTTGGATGCAGTGCCATGCAGAGAGTGCTCCACGTGATCGTGCCGCTGGTCATGCCCACCATGCTTGCCAGCTCCTTACTGGTCTTTATGAGAGTGTTCTCCGACTTTGGTACCCCTATGCTGATCGGTGAAGGTTATAAGACATTTCCGGTTTTGATGTACAGCCAGTTTATGGGCGAGGTCAGTACCGATGACCATTTTGCTGCTGCACTCTGTGTCATTATCATCGGCATCACCCTGCTGTTATTCTTCTTCCAGCGCTATCTTGGAAACCGCTATACCTATTCCATGACCGCATTGAAACCTATGGAAGCAGAAAATTGCACTGGTCTTAAAAATGTATTATCCCACTTATTTGTATACCTGGTTGTCCTCATCGCCATCCTTCCGCAGCTTACCGTTATCTTCACTTCCTTCCTGGCTACCGGAGGCGGAAGCGTATACACCGGTGGTTTCTCACTTGATAATTACCGAAACACACTGTTTTCGAAGAATAACAACGGCGCCATATTCAACACCTATTTATTCGGGCTGTGTGCCATCGCTATCGTCGTGGTGCTGGGAATTTTGATCTCATACCTGACTGTACGAAANNTCACCATGTTCCCATACATCATACCAGGCTCTGTACTGGGTATCTCATTTTTATATGCATTTAATACAAAACCGTTTCTACTCAGTGGCACCGCCCTCATTATCGTCATCTCACTGTCCATACGGCGTATGCCCTACACCATACGTTCCAGTACTGCCATAATTGGACAGATCAGCCCCAGTGTGGAGGAAGCTGCCATCAGTCTGGGCTGTTCAGAGACGAAATCATTTGCAAAAATTACAGTTCCTATGATGATGTCCGGTGTATTATCCGGCGCCATTATGAGCTGGATCACCTTAATCAGTGAGCTGAGCTCTTCTATTATACTCTATACCAGCAAGACCCAGACACTGACCGTAGCTATTTACGCAGAGGTCATTAGAAGCAACTTCGGCAATGCTGCTGCTTACTCTACCATCTTAACTCTGACCAGTATCCTATCGCTGCTTTTGTTCTTCAAACTAACAGGCAGCAATGATATCAGCATTTAGCGAAAGCAATGAGCAGTGCGAANNTGCACTGCGGACTTATGGTATAATAAACGCAAGCGGCTATTAGCCGTACATCAGTACCAGTGGAGGCTCCCCTATGAAAAGTAATCAGTACAAGGACTATATTAAAAGATCCTTTCTCAAATATGCACTTTCCATCATCTCACTATTATTTGTGCTGGTGCTTTTATTCCTACTAATCAATGTACAGTGGATTATCTCCGGTCCAAATAAAAGAAATCATATTCAGTTATCCGGTATCCTGGATCAACAGCTCCTGCTCTATCATCAGGGACTGACCGATCTTTCCCAAAATCCGGATCTGCTGACCGCACTGAGCAGCACAGACTCTGCCGCCATCACTGCAAATAACCGGCTCCTTTATGACTTTACCAATGCCCAGACAATCCGCTCATCTTTTGTACTCTTAGACCAGAATGGACGCATTGTCAGCAGCAATCTATTTGCCGGCAATCAGGAGATTTTCCATGACAGTGATATCTTTCGCCGTATGACCAGTCAGATGCAGGAACAGCCCGNNAGGACAGGCAGGAGATTTAATTCTTGGCAAAGCGGTGGTAAAGAACGGCACCCTTACCGGCTATCTGTTTTTTGACTTACTGGATTCCTATCTTTATGAGATCATCCGAGAATATCCTCTGGATGATGTTATCATCACGGACCGATATGATAATCTTATCTTTTCTATCAGCCGCCAGCAGACCGACCCCATAGACAAATACCCTTCCGGAAAATATCGGATGGACTGGCAGGAAGGAAGTGTGGTAAAGGTCAATGGAAAACATTATCACATTCAAAAAAGCTCACTTCCCGGGAGTTCTCTGATCTTATATACACTGGTTTCCACTGAATATCAGAAAGATTTGCTGTTTTACGGCTTTGTATTCATGCTTATCGTAGGCATCCTTCTGGTCATTATTTCATTGCCTGTAACCGAACACATTACCCAGAAAAACCTGCTGGCCATCAATGAACTTCAGAAATCCATCGAACAGATGGGAAAGGGCAATATGGACTATCAGCTCCGTTCTAAAGTATTTGATGAATTCCAGAAGCTGGATGATGCTTACCGTCACATGGTAATGCAGCGGGAAGAGCTGCTGACTTATAACAGTGAACTGTCCGAACGAAAGCGGACCATGGAAATCAAGCAATTAGAAGAACAATTTAACCCTCATTTTATTTTCAATGTTATGGAGACCCTCCGGTATGAAATTATGATCGATGCAGCAAAAGCTTCTGATATGGTTCAGTCCTTCGCCAGACTCATGCGCTACAGCATCTATTATGGCAGCACCATCGTCTCCCTAAGAACAGATATTGAATATATCAATGATTATCTCCTATTACAAAAAATGCGCTATAACCGACGCTTGAAATATCATATTGACATTCCCGAGGAACTGCTGGAATACCGGATTCCCAAGCTGCTGCTTCAGCCTGTTGTAGAAAATTCCCTGGTTCACGGCATGAAAAATACCCACTCCATTTCCATCACGATCACCGGACGAGTGCATGAAGATCTCCTGGAACTGTGTGTGGAGGATGACGGAAGCGGAATTGATGGAGAACGCCTTGCCAGTCTGCGGACCGGACTGGAATCAGAGGACGGATATAAGGAGCATATTGGCCTCTATAACTCCCACCGCGTTGTCCGGCTGTTATATGGTCCCGGATATGGCGTGACAATCGAAAGCCAGCCAGGTTCCGGCACACGGGTCACAGTTACCATGCCGGCAGATATGGAGGATTATTATGTATAAGGTTCTACTTGTAGAAGACGAAGATATCATCAGAAAAGGCCTGATGTTCATGGTGAATTGGCAGGAGATCAACTGCGTGGTCGTAGGCGAAGCCATAGACGGAGTCGATGGAATTCAAAAGATCAAAGACAATGAACCAGACATCGTAATTGTAGATATCAACATGCCCATCATGAACGGTCTGCAGATGTTGGAAGAAAGCATTAAAGAATACGGCTATGAAGCCATTATTGTATCCGGATACAGTGAATTTGAATTTGCCAAAAAGGCGATTCGCCTTGGCGTCACGGAATATCTGTTAAAACCTGTGGATTTTACAGAACTTTATGATGCGATTCTTAAGATAACCGAGAAGCTGGAAGCGAATACACGGATGAAGGGATATATCCGGCAAATCGATATGGAGAAGAAAAAGCTGGGCATATTAGAAACAGATATATCTGAAAGCGTCACCTTCAAAAATAAATATGTGAGCTCCATGGTAAAGTATATAGAAGAGCATTACTCTTCCCGCCTTTCCTTAACCGATTTAAGTGAAGAATATAATCTATCCTGTACCTACTTGAATACGAAATTCAAAAGCGAGACCGGCTACACCTTCAATGATTTTTTAAACCGTTACCGGATGCAGAAGGCTGTGGAGCTTCTTAAATCAGATGAGTATAGGATTTATGAAATAGCAGAGATGGTGGGGTTTTCTGAATATAAGTATTTTATTAAGGTGTTTAAGAAGTATATTGGCTGCTCTCCTGCTAAATTTATGGAGGTGGGGGATGGGAAGTCATAGTTCCTCTCTCCTGCTGCCGTTACTATAGAAAAACGGACCATAGAAAATTCTTCCGTGGTCCGTTTTTTTAATATTAACCGGTAATGATTAAGATTCTTATTACCTACGATGCCTGAGCTCCATGCAGACGGGCAAAAATTCCTCCCTTCGCAATCAGCTCGTCATGAGTGCCCATCTCTGCAATACCTGTCCCCTCAAGCACTACAATCAAATCAGCCTCACGGGTAGTAGAAAGCCTGTGTGCGATCATTATGGTCGTGCGCTCCTTTGAAATCTCATTCAAGGCCGCCTGTATTTCCTTTTCTGTTTTTGTATCCAAAGCAGAAGTTGCCTCATCCAGGATCAAGATCGGAGAGTCTCTTAAAATCGCACGGGCAATAGCGATTCTCTGCCTTTGTCCTCCGGACAGTAAAACGCCTCGTTCTCCGATAAACGTATCATATCCGTTTTCCATCTTTTCAATGAAATCGTGGGCATTTGCTGCTTTTGCCGCCGCAATGACATCTTCTCTTTGAGCATCTTTCCATCCGTATACGATATTCTCATACACGGTTCCATTAAAAAGGAATGTATCCTGTAACACCATGGAGATATTATCCCTTAAGCTGGAAAGCGTCACATCCCGGATATCAACTCCGTCGATGAAAACAGCTCCTTCCTGAGGGTCATAAAACCGATTGATCAGGTTTGCTATGGTGCTTTTGCCTACACCTGTTGTACCAACCAATGCCACCGTCTGCCCTTTCTTAATGGTCAGGTTTACGTTTTTCATTACCGGAATATCTTCCTGATAAGAAAAAGAGAGATCTTTCAGTACAATTTCACCTTGTACCCGATTAAGGGTTTTTGCATTTTTCTTTTCCTTTACTTCCGGGATTTCATCAAAAACATCAAATACCCGTTTGCACCCGGCTCCGGCTTCTCCTGCCCTTTCCGCAAGAGCGGAAAAACTTTTTACAGGACCATAAAACATGGACAGATACATGACAAAACCAACAATGTCTGCAATCTCCACTTCTCCGATTCCCACCAGATACCCGCCATAAACGACGACAATCACCGTTCCCAGTGCAGTGACAAAGGCAAGTAAGGGATACGTTGTTTCAAAAAAGAAACTTGCACGAAGATACGCTAAACTGTGGCGAAGAGAAAGATTTGCAACCTTATATTCCTCATGGCTTTGCTGATTAAAAATCTGGATTTCCTTAATGCCGGAAAGATTGTCCTGCACCTTTCCTGCAAGTTCTCCTCTTACCCGGGAATTCTCTTTCCACGTAGGGGATACATGACGGCTCTGCCACATGGTAATTCCCAGAAGAAAAGGTATGGTGACCAGACTCATTATGGCAAGCTTTCCATTGATCATAAACAGCAAAGCTCCTACTCCTATAAAGGTAAGAACATTGACTGCAAAATCCGGAATCACATGTGCCAAAAGTACCTCCGCATCCAGTGCATCATTTACTACACGGCTGGTGAGATCGCCTGTCCTGCTTTTGTGAAAATAGCTTAAGCTCATATGCTGCAGTTTCCCGTAAAGCCGCTTACGTAAGTCTGCCACATAATGAAGAGCCGCATAATGATTTAAATATCCTGCAGCAGAAGTTCCTGCAGCCTGGATTGTGGCTGCGCCCAGAAGAAAGATTCCGATACGCATGGCCTGAGCCTGAAAATTACTGATTCCTTCTGTAGCAAGAGCCGTTAATTCTCTTAAGGCCCATGGCGTATAAAATCCGGCTGCCGTAGATACCACGAGGGCAATAAGTGCAAATATCAGATGAATCCTGTACCTTTTTGCCTCCCGGAATATCCGCAGTGCAGTTCTCATACAGAAATCGCCTCCTTTTGGGACAAACGTTCCTGATGTAAAAGAGCATACGTCAGGCACACAGGCCGTCCTGTTCTTGGTTCCTTGACAATTTCAGCATCTATGGAAAATGTCTCCTTTAATACATGAGGTACCATTACTTCTTCCGGGCTGCCGTGCTGAATAACTTTCCCTTCGCGGACCGCAATCATATAGTCAGAAAAACGTGCCGCCAAATTCAAATCATGAAGAACCATGGCAATGGTGCAGCCCTGGCTGCGGTTCAGTCCGTATAAAAGCTCCAATACTTCAAGCTGATGAGCCAGATCCAGATAAGTAGTGGGTTCATCAAGTAAAATCAGGTCTGTCTGCTGGGCAAGTGCCATGGCAATCCAGACTCTTTGCCGCTGCCCCCCGGATAATGTATTTACTTCCCGATGTTCTAAATCCATTAGCTTGGTTGCTGAGATTGCCCACCGCACAATATTTTTATCCTCAGGAGTCAGTTTTCCAAACCCACTTTGGTGAGGAAACCGCCCATATGCCACCAGCTCACTTACGGTCAGCCCGCTGGGGGCGGAAGGTGATTGAGGAAGAATCGCCATTTTCTTTGCAATTTCCTTAGTGGGAAGTATTGAGATATCACTGCCATTTAAATAAACCATTCCGTTTTTGGGTTTTAAAATGCGTCCGATGGCTTTTAGCACTGTGGATTTCCCGCATCCGTTGGGGCCTATGATCGAAGTGATTTTTTTGTGAGGAATTACCATATCTAAATTCTCCACAATCATGGCGTTGTCATAGGCAATATCTAATTTTTTTGTTGCGATACTATTCATACCGTCCTCCTTAATTTGCTTTCGCCAATAGATATAAAAAGTACGGTGTACTAAGCGCCGTAATTACAATACCCGTAGGCACATCTGTCCCCAGGCTGATGGTTCTTGTTATGGTATCTGCAAGCAGTACAATGATCGCACCGCAAAGCCCGGAGGCAGGAAGGAACAATTTATGGTTCGGCCCCATTAATTTTCTTGCCATATGAGGGGAAATCATTCCTACGAAAAAGAAGTTTCCACCCAGGGATACACTTCCTGAAGAAAGTGCTACCGCTGCTACGGTCAATCCGATAAATTCGGGCTTTACTGCAGCACCAAGACTTAAAGCAGTTTCATTTCCAAGGTTAAGAATGTTAAGAATATGGGCTTTATAAAATACATAACCGCATAAAATCAATGTCCATGGAATCAGTACGGCAAGGTAACGCCATTCATCTCCCCATAAACTGCCGGCGCTCCATCGCTGTATAAAATCCATCTGGTTCTGATCCAGCTTAAGAGTCAGCAGTGTAGTTAACGCTCCATAACCGCTTCCCAGTGCAACGCCTGTTAAAATCAACCCTGTAGGAGAGATGTCTTTCCCTCTTCTATAAGAAAGCAGAAAAATCAATCCTGCGGCAGTCATTCCTCCGAAAAAAGAAAGCAGTGGCATTAAAATCGCAGATGACACCGTCTTTGCAGAAAACAATACTACAAAAATCAGTACAAACAACCCTGAACCGGAGCTGATTCCTAAAGTACCTGGACTTGCCATATCGTTTCGCAGAAGGCTCTGCATGATACAGCCGGAAATGCCCATTCCCACTCCCACAAGGATTGACAGGACAATGCGGGGAAGGCGGAATTCTAAAATAATTAAGTTTTGCTGCGGCGTACCTCTTCCTATGATCACATTTAAAACTTCTCCTGGAGTGAGATTCATCTTTCCGGAATTCATGCTAATCACGGCTATTACTGCCATCAAGATCACCATAATCAGAAAAAGAAACCTTCCCCGTTCTGCTGAATACTCCTGTTTTTTCATTCAAATTCCCTCCTTTGCTTTCTTGCAAGATAAAGGAAATAAGGAACACCGATCACAGCAAATATGATACCGATTGGTGTCTCATAAGGTTTATTGATTAACCGCCCTATTAAATCGGCAAAAACCGTAAGTAAAGCTCCATAAAGACCTGAAGCAGGAATGATATACCGGTAATCCACCCCTACCATATACCGGACAATATGAGGGGTAATGAGTCCAACAAAGCCAACCGGTCCTACGATAATGACAGAAAGTCCGGTAAGGAGCAGCACGATCAGCGTAGAAATTCCTTTGACCAATCTGGTCTTTAACCCCAGTCCGGCTGCAACGTCCTCACCTAAACTCAGCACAGTGACCGAAGGGGACAGCCAAAACGCTGCCAGCACTCCTGCTGCAAAAAGAGGGAGGATCATCATGAGCTCACTCCATTTCGCTCCTGCGGTTCCTCCTGCTGTCCAATAAGCAAGGGCATAGCCAAGATGGTATTTAATGGAGAGGAACTGGCTGAATGCTCCAAACAGCATGGAAATAGAAATTCCTGCCAATACAAGACGCTGGGGCGTCATTCCTCCTTTTCCAAGAGAAGCAATAAAATAGGTCATTGCTGTTGCAGCTGCGGCTCCCGTACATGCAAACAAAATGGTCTGGCCATAGGTGCGTCCCGGCAGGAATGCCATACAAAATGCCATGGCAAAGGTGGCCCCGGAACTGATTCCCATAAGCCCGGAGTCAGCAAGGGGATTCCGCGTTGTTCCCTGCATGATTGCTCCGCAAATTGCCAGACTGCATCCCACCATTAAATCTGCCACGGTACGTGGAAGCCGAAGTGTCTGAATAATCTGATGTTCTGTCGAATTTGGATTAAATCGGAATATTGCCTCCCATGCAGTGGCAAGGCGCATGTCGGCAGCACCAAAAGAAATGGATGCAGCCGACATGAAAAGCAAAAGTCCAAACCCAAGAATCATATAAATAGCAAAGCCTGCGGAGCCTTTCCGCCGCCGCTTTATTGATGTAATTTTCATTTCAGCCTGTTCCTTCCCGTAAAGACTATCAAGTTACTCAGGCATATTTAACATCGCATCTAATAGATAATCCAACTGTACACTGGATGAATAGATGTCGATATCATAAAACAGAGTAAAATCAATGGGAACCGTTCTTCCGTTTTTTACTGCAGGGAGAGATTCCCAGATGGTGTTTCCATTCAGATCATCAATATCTCCGGACAGGATTAAATAGTCTCCTGCATAATCCTGGATCACTTCCATGGAGATATCCCGGTACTGGTCTTTTGCGATGATCTCATCTTGAACAATATCCGGTGCCTTAAACCCTAAGTGGCTGTAAATCAAGTCACCCCCGCGGCCCCATTTATCACCAAATACCCAAATACTACCATTTGCATCTATCCCGAAAATGCTGACTGTTTTGTCCATAATTTGTTTTTCTGAAAGTGCTGCCTTTGCTTCTTTCAATTTTTGTTCAAAATTTTCCAAAGCCTTTTCCGCCTCATCCCGGCGATTCAGTACATCCCCTAAGAAACGGACCCGTTCCTCTAAGGACAGTTCTGTAAAAGGAAGCAATACCGTTGGTGCAATTTTAGAAGCTATATCATACTGCTCCTGATTCACTACTAAAATCAAATCCGGATCATAAGATAAAATTTCTTCTGCTTCAAATTTGTCCCAGACCGGTATATCTGCCACTTTTTTTTCATATGCCGTTCCCGCAGCGTCATAAGTTGCCGAGGGCTTTACTCCAAGGGCCAATACGTCTCCCAAACAATACGTGACAATTACTCTCTGGGGATCCACCGGCACCTCAACTTCTCCATGAACGGTCTTAATAACTCTTGTTTCGCCGCCGGTTGTCTGCGTTTTTAAACTGCAGGCAGAAAGCAGCGTTCCAACCGCAAGCGCCAGGAAAAGCGCCGCCTTATATCTTTTTAACCTCCACATGCAAACTGCTCCTTTACTCTTATTCTGACATTCCCTGAATTGCGGAAATCGTATAATCCAACTGAGCAGTTAAGCTTGCTAAATCAGAATAGTAGAACAATCCCTGATATTTTCCCGGAATTTCTGCAATCCGGCCTTCTGCAACAGCAGGAATGCTTTTCCAAATATCTGTCTTTGCATATTCTGATTCTTTTCCTTCCTGCTGGAACCATAAAATATAATCTCCGAAATATTCATGAGCAACCTCATAGCTTAAGGTCCCTCTGTTGTTACTGGATTCTTCGATCAGTTTCTCCAGCTTCTCCGGTTTTTTAAGATCAAGATAGTTGTAAACCAATGTTCCTCCTCTGGAACCAGTTTCATAGGCCACACCGTTCCAATCACCGGATGGCCCCCAGTCTTCCATAATGCTGAATGTTTTCCCCTGGTATTTTTTGCTTTGCAGCTCCTCCTTTGCCGCTGCAAGCTTTTCTTCAAAGACCGCGATCAAGGCTTCTGCTTCTTTTGCTTTTCCTGTAGCCTCTCCAATGATACGAAGACGCTCAACAGAGCTTACGCTTTCTTCCGGAATGACCATTACAGGAGCTATTTTTCCAAACTTTTCAAAATCCTCTGTCTGATATGTAATAATCAAATCCGGCTCTGCAGCCATAATATCTTCCGCTGCCCAGCTTTCCAGCTTAGTATCTGAAGAAAACTTGTCATAAAATGGCATGGTTTCCTGTTCCCATGCATAGTATCCAACCACATTCAAATCTAAAGAAAGCACATCTCCTATGTACCAATTCACGACTACACGCTGTGGCTCTTTTGGCACTTCTATATCTCCCATTACTGTATTGATTGTGTGCGTGTCCAAAGCTTCAGAGTTTACCCGGCTAACACGGCTGCATCCTGTCAGCGCAAATAAAAACGCAAACATGAAGCAAAATATAGATCCTATTTTCTTCATATCAATCTCCTTCAAGTTGTGATAATTTTCTTTTTACAGCGTAAGAGCTTACTTTCTTTTGCCTTATGTTAGTTGCGACTAACTAACCAGAATACTAACACAATAAAAAATATACGTCAATATGGCCTGCACCCATTACGAGGAAGCTTCTTTTTCATTCAACTGATCAAACACACTGTTTTCCGCTGATTCCTAATGTTTTTTTGATTTTATGCTCAGCAATATGGAGTATAAATAAACCAAATTGGATCATCATTCCATTGTCTTTTTTTCTTCTTTCATGTATAATTTGGTGGTATAAAAGTTAGAAAGTGAGCCATCTTGCAATGAATGAATACCAAGCCGCTTCATGGGGAGCCATGGCGAAAAAATATAACCTGGATCAGCGGACCTACGGACCGGGAATCGGATATTACTTCCCGCCCCACTGGTCCAATGGATGGATTGTTGAAACATGTCCTGCAAAAGGCCTGTTTGTTTCCAGCGCATGGTTTACTCCAGATAAAAAGATTGTCCACACCATAGACGTGAAAAGACCATGTTTGTGGATTTTTTGTATTGACTGCGGCAATATGATATATTCCCAGCAAGGCAAGATATCAACTACGTTTACACCTATGACTCACGTTCTGGTTAATCCTCAGCAGCCATTTCATTTGACCTTCCCAAAGGGAATCCATACCTGCTTTACCAGTGTTCTTGTTTTCGATGACTTTTTACAACCCTTTTTGCAAACAAGAAGCAATCCCCCGAAAATCAGCATTGTAGATGCAAAAGAATGGGAAACAGAACATTATAACACACCAAATATCATGATGATATTAGAACAGATCCGCTGGGCAGTACGCAATGCGGATATGCCCCTCCTTGCCTTTGAAGGAATGGTGCTTCATCTGCTATGCTCAATCGCCAGAAATTATCCTGTAACTCCAGATCGGAGGAGCAATCGAAGAAACTATGTAACATGGGAAAACGAGAAAAAAGTTTACTCTGTAAAACTGAAAATAGACGAAAACATTCTCCATGTTCCGCCAATGGAAGAATTGACAAAAATAGCAGACATGAGCGAGAGCAAATTACGCCTCAGCTTTAAAAACATTTATCAGATTCCCCTTTATGATTATATCCGCAGAGAAAAAATGAAGCGTGCCATGCAGCTTTTATCTGCAGACCATCTAAGCATCCGGGATATTTCGGAGTTATGCGGCTATAAAAATGCGTCCAAATTTGCTGCCGCCTTTCAGGATGTCCATGGGGTTACACCAAGCGAATTTAGAAAGGCTTTTAATTTATAAGAACTTTAAAAAATCACTTAAAAGTGGTCAGACTACTCAGTGTTATGAAAAAAGGGCAGAACCAACCGATTCATCGGAAAGTTCTGCCCTGTATTTGTTTATAATTTACTTGC
Source organism: Hungatella sp. UBA5982 (assembly GCA_002429965.1). GTDB lineage: Bacteria > Bacillota > Clostridia > Lachnospirales > Lachnospiraceae > Lacrimispora. The sequence continues at coordinate 1,441 of DJBG01000066.1, read as the reverse complement.
CGGCTGCTTAAAACTGAAGCCTTTCTTTTACTGGTTCTCCCTCTTCTTCCTGCCGCTTAATGCCGCATAAGCTGCCAGCAGGATTCCTGACAATAATGCTACAAGTCCCTGAACATGCATTTTGTCGCCTGTCTTTGGCAGACCTGCTAATGGGATATTTCCGTCATCAATCGTCAGAAGGCTGGTTTCTATGCCACTCTCAACCGGTAAATTTGATAATGGTACCGCATCAGGAGTGATTGTCACAAGGTTATCACCAGGGCCGCCCGGTACAAAGGGACGATTCGTATTCGGAGAGGATCCTCCGCTGTTTCCGCCTCCTCCACTGTTACCGCCTCCACTGCTCACATAGGTCACTGTCAGTCTGCCTGCAACGTAGGTGATCTCATAGTTAGCCGTTACATCCCAGTCTCCGGATGTGATCACCGCATCGCTGGCAATATTGTCACTGCTGCCAACTGACTGCTGTGCTCCTGTCACAAGAACGCTCTTCATTTTCTGGTCATCTGCCAGCTGTCCATTGGTGATTTTAGCGGTATTGGCACTTAGAGCAGTTCCATCATACCTCTTCTGCGCACTGTCCGCAGTAATGGTGACCGGCCTCCTGTTTATTATCACGGTGCCCTTCACTACATCTGTTTCTGCGTAGTTTGGATTTTTGGCTTTTACATATACAAAGTAAGTTCCTGCATCTGTAAAAGTCGGCTTTGTTTCGCTGAATGTTACCTGATCCAGAGAGTATAATAAGGTGGACCCAGCCTTTAACGCTGCTGCATCTTTTAAGCTGTATGCGTGACCATCATAGGTCACGGTCTGCCCGGCAACACTTACTCCGTTGTTATTAGCAGCATAGATCTTCAATTCCCCATTTATAACAGTAACCTTGTAGTTTTCATTTGCGTTAAAAGATACTGTTAATGTTATCTGGTCGGAGGCATCTTCTTTCTTTTGGTCTGCCTCAAGCCTGTGATATTGAATGGTTCCTAAGTCCCTTTCCGCAACCAGACCGCCAGCCTGGCCGGTAAACTCCGGATCTGCCGCACCGTATTCCTTGCTCTTGCTGTCTACTCGGATGGTTATATCCTTTGCTGCCACCCTGATGATTACAGCGTTCGCCTCCAGATCTACGTATCCAGGTCTTGTTGCCTTTATCTGGACCGTTACGAATCCTTCTGATACATTGGTTACGCTTGGCGGGGTTTCCGTCCACTCGCCGTCTCCTGTCTTGTAGAATACAGTGTAACCAGGTGCATTCTCAAGCGTTGACCCTGCTGCATGAGGAGCTCCGTTATATTCCCAGGTACCGCCATTTCCTGTTACGGAAGCATTATTAAGCGATGCTGTCCTGATCTCAAAGTCTCCATTCTTTTCAGTAACAATATAATTGCTATTCTCTGTATACGCCGGCACAATGACATTCGGATAGCTTCCTACCGCCTCA
>DJBG01000039.1:3232-3692 GCA_002429965.1 Hungatella sp. UBA5982 | reverse complement strand
ATCCTCCTCACAGTCAAACACTTTTGCTGTTCCAGTGTGGGAGCGCATTTCCTCGGCGCAGGCAGAATATTTGATGACCGATCCTTCGGGAGCCAAATTCCCTTTCAGAATTGCAATGGAGCCTTTTTCTTCCGCATCTTCCGGCTCCAGGATGACATCCTGCCGTTTCAATCCGTAATTATGCAGATATCCAAGGTTCCGTTCAAAAAAGCGTTCTCCACGGATATCCTCTAAATTTTCTCCCAGGGTTTTTCCGGTCACAGTCATAACATCCAGGTTTAAATAATTCTTTAACAGCATCTGAACCATAGGGATTCCGCCTGCAAACCAGAAGCTTTCCGTCAATTGGGTTCCACTGGGTGTAAGATTGCATAAATGAGGGATTTCATGATTGATTTCATCAAACCATTCCATAGGCAGTTCAATTCCCAGTTCCGATGCAATGGATGGCAAATGCAGG
>DJBG01000039.1:0-3224 GCA_002429965.1 Hungatella sp. UBA5982 | reverse complement strand
TCTCCTCCTTTGTTATTTCATTCTTCCTTTTTTCCCTTAAGGATATATCTCCTGCCACCAGGGAAGTAGTCATGTCAGGCCCCGGCCTCATGCTTCCTCCCGGTAGAAAAACCGTTGGAATATCCATCCTCGCTGCTGCTTTTAAATGGGCCGGAACCGATTTATCACAGGAGCTTGAAAGAACCATCCCATCCCAAGGCACTGCACCGGCATGAACTTCCACCATATCGCAGATGGCTTCTCTTGATGCCAATACCAGATTCATTCCATCATGTCCCTGTGCACAGCCGTCACAGATATCTGTCACATGATACTGTGCGCCATATCCGCCGGCGGAAAGTACCCCCCATTTAACCTGATCTGACAGCCGGTCTAAATGGACACTTCCCGGATGGGAATCTCCATATACATCTTCAATCAGGATCTGGGGCTTTTCGATATCTTCCTCTGCCCATCCGCTTCCCAGCTGCAGGGCATCAAACTGAGCCCAAAGCCTGCGTTCTCTTTCACTTTTTTGTCTCATAATCAAAGCCTCACCAATATACCCGTTTTCCAGTTTCCGCTGATTCCCAAATCTTATCAATCAGAACGCTGACTTTTCTTGCTTCCTCAAGACTGATAAAAGATCCTCCGTTGCCAGCCAGCATATGATAAAATTCCCGGATAGCGCGGGAATGGCTGTAACCGTAATAATCCTTTCCCTTGCTTTCTTCACATTCCTCTGCTAAGACGGTTTCCTGACCATCCTCTAAAACAGTCAATTTGTCGTTCCTCAGAAAAAAGATTCCTTTTTCCGTTGTGATCTCAAGTTCGGTACTGGAATTCCTGCAATGGGTAACCGTACCGTAGAATACTCCATGGACATCATGTTCAAACATCGTAAAGCTGCATGCCGTATCTTCTACCTCTATGTCCTCCAAAAAAAAATTCCCTGTCATTCCTTTTGTCCAAACAGGCTTTCCGCAAAACAACTCCATTAAATCCATGATATGAATTGCCTGGCTTAACATCACACCGCCGCCGGCCTCCGCTGTTTTACCGCGCCAGGGATCTCTGTTATAATAATCCCCGGTTCGGTTCCATGTGACCACAGCTTTACAGCCTTTCAGTTTCCCATAGCTTCCTTCCTCCAGAATCTTAAGCATCTTCCGGACAGAAGCATCATAACGGTGCTGGAGGCATACACCCAGATGAATGCGGCCGGCCTCCCCAAACGGAAGCAGGGAGTCAATGTCCTCTGTATTCAGTCCAGCCGGTTTTTCCATAAAAACAGAAACTCCCATAGAAGCTGCCAGCTTTGCCGCAGGCACATGCAGATGATGGGGCAGGCAGATATGCAGGCAGTCCAGCTTTTCAATTTTAAGCATCTGTGCCAGGTCCGTATAAAATACAGCATCCAGGGCTTTCTCTTTTTTCCGGATATCACAGTCGCAAACTGCAGTTACTTTTGCTTCCCCCTGGAGAGAGCCAATAACTTTCCTGTGAATTTCCGATATAACACCAAGTCCTGCAATCCCGATTCTAAGCATATGCTTTTCATCCTCTCATTTTACTTTTCTGGCCAGCATCTGCGCCTTTACGCACAGCTCCGCCGCTTTTAAGGCATGTTCCTGGGTCATGGCATGTTCGGTACGGTTGATACAGTCCAGGATCAATTGTCCAAAAAACGGAAAACCTACACGGCCCCGGACATTGACGGAATACTCTCCGGCCTTATCCGCCCAGAACACAAAATCACCCGCACCTTCCCTGTCGATATCTACATATTTCCTAAGCTCAATATAACCTTCCGTTCCCAGGATAAAGGTCCTTCCGTCTCCCCAGACAGACAAGCCGTCAGGCGTAAACCAATCCACCCGGAAGTATCCCATGGCTCCGTTGTCACCTACCAGGGTGGCGTCACCGAAATCATCAAGCTCCGGGTATTCCGGGTGATTGTAATTTCCGATCTCACTGTTTACCACCGTTGCGTCTTTCGCACCAGTATAATACAAAAACTGTTCAATCTGATGGCTTCCGATATCGCACAGGATGCCCCCATATTTTTCTTTTTCAAAAAACCAATCCGGCCTGGAAGTGGGATTTAATCTGTGCGGGCCAAGCCCCAGTACCTGAATAACCTTTCCGATTGCTCCTTCACGGATCAGTTCCCCTGCATACACTGCACTTTCCACATGCAGCCTTTCACTGTAGCTTACCATATATTTTCTGCCGGTCCTCTTTACTGCGGCCTTTATCATCTCCAGCTGCTCCAGAGTGGTCAGGGGTGCTTTATCCACAAAGCAGTCCTTACCGGCTTCCATGACTCTTACCCCCAGTGCCGCACGCTCTGAGGTGATGCACGCCGACGCCACCAGGCTTATCTCCGGGTCTGAAAGTATCTGGTTTTCACTTTCTGCTGCCATAACTCCATCTTCCCGGTAGGCATCCAAAAATTTTTCTACCTTTTCCGGGTCCGGATCATACACCCATTTTAATGTAGCTCCGGCTTCCAACAGTCCGTTGGTCATTCCATAAATATGCCCGTGGTCCAGCCCCATGGCTGCTATGATAAATTCCCCTTTCTTTACAACCGGATCCGGTTTTCCTTTAGGGGCATAATTCATCCCGTCTTTTTGATTTACCTTCATTACTTTTTCTCCCCATAATTTCCGACGGATATATCCGCCGCCACAAAATTTTCTATGCTCGCAGCCTTTTCATAGAACCGGATGGCATGCCTGCCGATTCCATCTGCCGTATAGTACTCATCATCCGGCCTAATCGGGAGGGACACGGTCCGTTTCTCAAATCCGGCCTTATAGATTGCCGTAATCAGTTCCACGGTCTTCCTTCCATCAAGCCCTGTAATCAATGGCCTGGTCCCACACTCGAGGGCGCAAAGAACATCATCGATCTCTCCGGTGTGGCCTTCATATTCCAGATCTTCCATGTCTTTATATGCCTGTTCCAGTTTCCCCATAAGTTCCGTATTCTTTTCCGGTACCGGAAATCCGTTTTCCTGTGTAATTTCAGCCGCACAGGACCAGGGGGCGGCTATTTTTGCATACTCGCACTGAAGCGTAATTCCCTGCTCACCACCGTGATGCACGACGGAGCTTGTCACCTCTGCCACAGAACCATCTTCATATCGAAGCGCCGCAAAGGACAGATCCTCTACCTCTGAATTATCAAGCATCAGATTGGCAAGCAAGGAAGATACTTGTGCCGGTAGAGACCCTTTA
>DJBG01000107.1:736-16157 GCA_002429965.1 Hungatella sp. UBA5982 | reverse complement strand
ATATTATGAAAAGAATTATTATGTTGTCCCGGAACCAGGAGCAGAAAAGGCATTCGAGCTATTAAGAGAGGCAATGCTGGCCCAGGAAAAAGTAGGAATTGCAAAAACTGTCCTGGGCACGACAGAAAATCTTATCGTACTATATCCAACGAAAGAAGGAATTATTGCAAAGACTCTTTATTATCAGGCAGAAATACAAGCGGTGCCCGTGGCATCTGCAAAAGCAGAGGTCAGCAACGCAGAAATAGATATGGCAAAGACAATGATTGACTCTATGACGTCTACTTTTGACCCTGGTTTATATCATGATGAATATCAGGAAAAACTTCGACAGGCAATTGAATCTAAAATTGCCNNTCGTAAATGTTGACAAAGAGAGTCCAAACAACATCATCGATCTAATGGAAGCAATGAAGAAAACAGTTGAAATGACAAAGGGTAACAAAGGGTTAGCATAATGGATATTTTTGAAAGCAAGAATATAAGCCCGATGCTGATTTCGGAAATGGTTGATCCTTTTGATTCTCCAAATTTTATCTACGAGATAAAATGGGACGGTATCAGGACTTTGTCTTTTTTGGACACGAAAACAGATATGAGAAACAAAAGAAATAAACTCATGGTTCCCATATTCCCAGAGCTGGAAAGTTTATATAAACAGGTTAAAACGAAATGTATCATTGACCACGAATTGCTTGTACTCAAAAATGGTATACCTGATTTCTATGAGGTGCAAAAACGGGCGTTGATGAGTAATTCATTTAAAATAAAGTTAGCCGCTGATAAATATCCAGCCAGTGTCATAGCTTATGACATCTTATACTATAAAGATAAGGATATTACTATGCTTCCCTTAATGGAGAGAAAAAAATATCTTACTGATGTTGTAATTGAGAATAATTTAATTTCTGTTTCAAGGTTTATAGAAAATGACGGAATAAAATTATTTGAGCTTGTTAAAGAAAAAGGTCTCGAAGGTACCGTTGCAAAAAGAAAAGATAGTTTATATTGGCAAGGAAAACGTACCAAAGACTGGGTAAAATGTAAGATAATGTCTACAGACGATTGTGTGATATGTGGATATATTTTAAAAGAAAATAATTTTACCAGTTTAGTTCTTGGCCAATACGATAATGAAGTGCTTGTATATAAGGGTCATGTCACACTCGGCGTAAGCTTAAGGGTATTAAACGAGTATAAATATAAAGTAATTGATTACTCCCCTTTCGGATATGTGCCGCCTGGAAACGAGGATTGTGTTTGGCTGGCTCCGGAACTCGTTTGTATAGTGGAATCAATGCCTACTGAAAAAGAAAGCTTTAGGCAGCCTGTATTTAAAGGTATACGAGATGATAAATTAGCCGTAGAATGTAAGGTATAAAAGGTGGGCCCCGGAACTCCGGACGCCCACCTATATATTTTACTCTGCCCTATCAGCGCACTGGCAGCAGTGCTCCCTTTAAGCTTCATTTCTGCCGCGTTCTTCAGTTCCCCGTTCTTCGATTAAGTGATATTTAAATATCCTTGATTTCACATTTGTAAGTGATATAATGACTTTATAAGAAAAGAGGAGGTAACACGAATGGACTTCACATATGATTCAAACAAAATCGCTCTCTATCATTCCGATAATAACTTACTCGCCGAGGTTACTTCACCAGCAGTTGACCAGTATACCGTAAATATCAATCACACCTATGTAGATGATTCTCTTAGAGGTCAGGGTGTGGCAGGACAACTTATGGAAGCTGTAGCAAAACAATTACGTTCTGAAAATAAAAAAGCTATCCTGACATGTTCCTATGCTGTCAAATGGTTCGAAAAACATCCTGAATATAATGATTTGGTGAAATAGCGCTCCTGCGGCTATTTCACCTCTCCAAATCCTTACTTTCATACTCTCTCACTGTCCTTCTCCAGGTGTTCTATCCTTTCATTCTCAAAAAATACCAGTGTACTTGACCCAATAACTGAGGTAAGATATTTAAAAATGCAAAAGAGGTACATATGATGCTGAATTCAAATAACAAGAACAGTACATACCAGGACTGTCTGGCTCTGGGACTTAGTCTGGGCCTAATATTCGGGGCTGTAATAAACAATTTGGGAATGGGATTAATAATGGGGATGTCTTTAAGCTTTTTGTTTAGCAAAGGTTACTTTCAGAGCCATTAAATACATATAGGACACCCTGAAAATCCAATACAAATAAAGTGTAAATAAGCATAATTTCAAATAAGATTTAAAAAATTCTTTAATCCGCGTCACAAAACGGATTTATTCCCGTTATTATATATGTAACATCATACGGGCGGAAGTTCTCCTTTGCTCTGCTTCCGCCCTTCCCTTAATACGCGTTCTTTCAGCTTGTTCACAAAATTTGTATTAATACATATATTATTATTACAGAACGGCTTATCGAAGCAGCGGCAGAAAGAAGCAATAACAACTCTCAGCCGCCGCCATACCAAAGACAGATAACTCATTTTGGTTTTGACTTCTTTTCTTCTGCTTCAGATAAGTAGTACTGTAAAACTGCCCGATCATAAATATGAAACCTCAAGGGGGTGGAAACCAAGGCATCTGGTTTCCATCCCTTTAAAGAATTAATCCGACTTTCTTTTTGTATTGGGCCCCATGCCTTCCCGGCGGGAATTATGAGTCTGATTCTGGTTCTCAGGCTTGCCTTTTTCTGACATGCCGTGATTCATATCATTTTTATTTTTCTGGGAAAGCTTTTCCTGGCTATTCTTCTCCATTTCCATCACCTCAACAATAGTATGGTCCGGCTACATAAGATTTATGTAAAAACAGCGTTTACACGCATAATACATTCCATGGCTGCGCATTATAAAAATGAGGTGATGAACATGTCATATATAGCTCCCGCAGTCCAGGCCAAATTCGAGACTCTTTCCATCGATTTAAAAAATGAAATCCTGGAGCGAAACGTACAAATTAACACCATTTACGATTTAATCAGTGTTTTGGAGGAAATTGTGAACGAAGGAAACAAATGATTTTCCTAAAAACAGTCACAAGCCAGGATTGGCCTTATGGCTGTTTTTTTTAATGCGGAATCCAAAGATCTTTCAATAGAAAAGAGGCCGGACACAAACGGTCCGACCTATAAAAAACGTAAAAAATAATTATCTCCAAGATCCGTAAGAGGACTTGCACTGACGTCCGTTGTTAGTGGTTGCGCCCTTGGTTTTGGAGCAGGAGCTGTTGTTCTTACCGCTGGAACAGGTGCTGTTCTTGCTGTTGGAGCAGTCACTGCCGGAACAGGTAGCACCCTTTGTGCAGGTTGATCCGTCGGTGCAGTTGGAACCATTGGTACAGGTCGTACCGTTGCTGCAGCTATTACCGTTGCCGCTGTTGCAGCCAAGCTTACTTAAAATGCTGTTGATATCCCCAGACTGTCCAAAGCAATTTGAAATGGTATAGCAATTGCTTGATGACACCGGGCAGGTTGCTGCCTGAGCAGTCATAGGAACACCTGCTACAGTAAGTACGGTTGCTGCTGCTAAAACGAATACTGGTAATTTTCTCATGGTAATATCCTCCTTATTTGTTACATAATTATTACATTTCTGTTACAAAATGTATCATAACATACAGGAAATGGAATTTCACTAGGAGAAAGATGGCAATTATACTCTATTTTTCCAGCTGATATTCATTAACAGCTAATTTTAAGGCTCCCATGATGCCCTGATTATCATTTAGGCTGGGAAGAACGATATAATCCTCTATGTCTTCAAGCTCTTTTGTCTTGATATATCCGGCCAGCTGGCGCTTCACTTCTTCTCTTACCAAAGGCATCATATGTTCCTGATGCATAACTCCTCCTCCCAGAATAATACGCTGGGGAGAAAGAACCATAATATAATCTACAAGGGCCTGAGCGATGTAATATGCCTCTAATTCCCACACTTCCTTTTGGTCCTCCAGCTCTGCGCCTTTCTTCCCCCACCGGGCTTCTATGGCAGGTCCTGAGGCAAGGCCTTCCAGGCATGTCTTGTGATAAGGGCATTTTCCTTCATAGCCGTCGTCCGGATGTTTGGAAAGCAGCAAGTGCCCTCCTTCCGGGTGGAGCATGCCGTGAAGAAGCGTTCCATTGGTAATGATCCCGGCTCCAACGCCGGTACCGATGGTAATATACATGCTGTTTTCAAGGCCCTTTGTAATCCCCCAGGTGGCTTCTCCCAGAGCAGACCCATTCACATCTGTGTCAAATCCAACCGGAACCTTAAGGGCATCTTTTAAGACTCCCACANNCCCACAATGTTATAGTTGGCCCAGGCAAGCTTTGGCGTGGTGGTGATATAACCATAGGTCTCCGAGCTCCTGTTTAAGTCAATAGGGCCGAAGCAGCCGATTCCCAGGGCTTCTATTTCCTTATCCTTAAAATACTCGATCAGCTTCGGCATGGTGATTTCCGGTGTCTCTGTAGGTATGGAAACACGTTCAAAAATCTCACCGTTTTCATTGCCTATAGCACAAACCATCTTTGTTCCGCCTGCCTCTAACGCTCCAAGTCTCATATTCATTTGCCTCCTTTTACACTGGGTTGGAACAGATGATAGACATCTTTCCTTCAAATCTGCACTCTCCGCTTTTTGCCGGTACGATGAAATGCTGCCCTGCTTCCAGAGGAATTCCGTTCACCGAGCCTTTTCCGCTTATAACGCTTACATTGGTAAAATATTTTCCAAGCTCCTTCGTAAAGACGCCGTCAATATCATATTTATCTACTGAGTAAAACTGGCAGGTCACTAAATGGGTGTGCACTGCGCCTGGTACTTTCTCTGTTTCCGGATTCGCCTGTTCTTCCTTAAAAGGCGCCCTTATATTAGCAACGCTCTGCTCTACATGAAGCTGCCTTGGTTCTCCATTGGACAAACGGTCATAGTCATATATGCGGTACGTGATATCGCTGCTTNNTTGCTGAGTCTCCAATACCAGAGTTCCTCCCTTGATGGCATGAACGCAGCCAGGATCAATCTGGAAAAAGTCTCCTTTTTTAATTGGAACGGTCCGGATAAATTCTTTCCACCGGTGATCACGTATCATGGCTTCCATTTCTTCCCGGTCCTTGGCATGATGGCCGATTGCAATTTCAGTTCCTGGTTCACAGTCCAGTATATACCAGCACTCTGTTTTTCCAAGGGAACCGTTTTCGTGAATTTTCGCATAGCTGTCGTCGGGATGAACCTGAATGCTTAAATCTTTTTTTGCATCAATGATCTTGACCAAAAGCGGGAACTTGTCCCCGGGATAATTCCCGAACAAATCCGGCTCCTCTTTCCACAGGCTGCCAAGCCGCCTGCCGTCATATATTCCTCCCGCAACTTTACATTCCCCGTTCTCATGGGCGCTGATAGCCCAGCATTCTCCGGTGGTATCGCTTGGTATCTCATAACCAAATACGTCCCGAAGTCTGGTGCCTCCCCAGATGGCTTCCATAAACACAGGCTCCAGAAACAAAAGTTCCATCTGTTTTCCTCCTTATGTAGTGATTTATGACCACTCCCTATATTTTACCTGAATAAACGAAAAAGGAAAAGAGGAATTTCTAATTTTTCTCAAAAATGCCAGAATCAGAAATAAAGAATCATAAATAAAGAATCAAAAATAATGGATCAGGAAGATCATAAATAAAAAAGTGCCGGAATGTCCGTCATCCAGGATCATTCTGACACTTTTCTTTCTATTCTTACTGAGAATCTTTTCCGTATACCTCAATCTGGGTAAGGGCCGGAAATGGGGAAGGATCATCTGCTTTTATCAGATCGCTCAATTTCACCCATGTGATATTCTTTCTTTCCAAAGAAAACAGGTGAGGCTTCATGCTCTTTTCCATTTCCACTACCTCTTCAGTTCCGTCGGAAAACGTAAGCTTGGCCTTTACCCACCAGTTATCATGCGGGAAATCCGCACGTGTATACAAAGCAATCTTATCAAAATCGACAGGGCGGCCAAAGTCCAGGGTCATTTCCGCATCATCCTGTCGGTTGATTCCCCAGGATTCATAAGGCCATGCACCGTGGGATTCGTTGGCGAGAACGCCGTCAATGGCATTGCGCGCCGCAAACACCGCTTCTCCTCTGGTTTCCACATTGGCAAAGGCATGAGGGAAACAGCCCGTATCTNNTGTAAATGCCTGCTTCATGGTCAAAAGCTTCCCGAATGGTCAGATAATGACGCTCACCTGTAAAGGCTTTCGGGTTATAGGAAATCTTTTTCTCTTCAAAGGGTATGGTATAAACCACTTCCTCCTTTGTAAGATAGACAAAGGATTCATCCATGCAGTCATCAATGCGTACCACATAATGAGCGCCTGGTTTGTCTGTTGAAAATACAATAGCATCTCCTTCTTCGTATTCCCCTTCAAATACGAGGATTGCCTGATCCTCTCCCAATACGGATGCCTTTACACCGCCATTCTGGTTTCTTACAGCTATTGATACATTCGCCATGATCAGTCCTCCTGCTCTTCCTGCTCAAAATAGTCTTTATATTCTACTTCTATCTGATACTTCATTCTCTGCATGCTGTAACACAGATGTTCTCTGAGGGACCGCTCCAGGCCTTCGATGTCTTTTTTCTCCAGCAGTTCAAAAACTTCAGTGTGCTCCCTGATGATTCTGGTAAAATCTGTTTCAGTTACAAAGTCAAGCATACGGAACCTTGTATAATGTAACTGCTGGGCCTGTATCATATCCCAAAGCTTCTGTTTGCCGGTAGCCTGATACCAAATGGCATGCATCTGCGCGTCCATACGGTAAAACTGCTCCGGTTCAAATCCTTTTTCCTGAATCAGAGCCTGCTGCTTGCGGATCAAATACCGGACTTCCTCCATCCAGAGAGGCGTTGCCATATTCATAAAATCCCGCATGACCATGGTTTCCACCGCAACACGCATGTATATCATCTGTTTAATGGTATCTAAATTCAAAAGCGTTACCTGTGTGCCGGAATATGGCACCGAATTGACAAAGCCCTGTTCCTGAAGCCTTCTCACCGCTTCCCTGACAGGCGTCCGGGATACGCCAAACCGTTCACAGATTTCATTCTCGCTGATGATCTGTCCGGGCTTTAATTCCAGGTCCAGAATCTCCTGCTTTAACGTTTCAAACACCAATTCGCCGCGGTTTTTATAGGTTTTGGTCTTTCCTTCCATTGAACCCTCTCCGTCCTCTATATTAGACCTGTTAAAAAATATGCCATGACCTCCGCCCTGAAAGCAGACATCATGGTCATATTTTTTAACACCAGGGCCGGCTCATGAAAAAGAGCCGGACCTGAATCTTGAAATCTAACTGTTACTGCGGCTGTTTGCCAATGTAAGCTAAGATACCGCCGTCCACGTACAGAATATGCCCGTTGACAAAGTTGGAAGCGTCAGAAGAAAGGAATACAGCCGGACCTGAGAGATCCTCTGCTTCTCCCCAGCGTCCTGCCGGAGTCTTAGCAATAATAAACTGGTCAAATGGATGTCTGGAACCATCTGCCTGAGTCTCACGCAGCGGTGCTGTCTGTGGGGTAGCGATGTAGCCAGGTCCAATACCGTTACACTGAATGTTGAATTCACCGTACTCAGATGCAATGTTCTTGGTCAGCATCTTAAGGCCGCCCTTTGCTGCCGCATATGCGGAAACGGTCTCACGGCCAAGCTCGGACATCATGGAGCAGATGTTGATGATCTTTCCGTGGCCTTTTTTGATCATGGACGGAATAACTGCCTTAGCAACGATAAATGGAGCGTTCAAATCAACGTCAATAACCTGTCTGAACTGCTCAGCAGTCATATCGCACATGGGAATGCGCTTGATAATACCTGCGTTGTTTACCAGGATGTCGATTACGCCGACCTCCTTCTCGATCTGGGCTACCATAGCGTTTACGCCGTTTTCATCGGTAACGTCACATACGTAACCATGAGCTTTGATTCCCTCTTCCTTGTATGCGGCAATTCCCTTATCAACTAATTCCTGCTTAATATCATTAAAAACAATGGTTGCGCCTGCTTCTGCAAGACCTTTTGCAATGGCAAATCCAATGCCGTAGGAAGCGCCTGTGACTAATGCAACTTTTCCGTCAAGGGAAAACTGGTTTGCTAAATTCATGATTAATCTCTCCTTTGCTTATTATATGGGGGTCAGTTATCTCATCTTTTCCGTGTTTTGAAATGTATCCAAACTATAAAATTTGTATACAAATCTAACACCTTGTATATATGCTAGCATATCCCATCTCTTTTTTCAATGTACATTTTTAACAAACAATAATATTTTTATTTATCTATAATTTTCCAGGGAACCGCTTCCTGTTCTAATATTCGTCCGGCTCATTGCTCACGCAAACCAAAAATCCCGGCTTTCTTAAAGAAAACCGGGATTTTTGTCATGGAATCCTGCTCACTATGTATGTCCGGCTTCTGATTTTAATCTTCCAAAATCATCATTTTCCGGTTTTTAAATTCCTGGATTTTTCCTTCATTCCAGTCATGTACGGGACGGTAATAACCGGCGATCCTGCTGTATACGTCTGTCTGCTTTCCGCATTTGGGGCAGGTTTCCTCTCTTCCGGAAAGATACCCGCAGGTCTGGCAGATGGAATACACCGGTGTAAAGGTAAAGTATGGAATATCATAATTTTCCGCCATCTTCCTTAAAGAATCCCGGATTCTTCTCCAGTCCTTTGCCTCCTCTTCCATATACATGGAAAATACGGTGCCAGCCGTATAAAGAGGCTGGACTGCATTCTGGTTTTCAAGGGTTTCCTTAAGGGTTCCTTCAAAATCGGAGGGAAGCTTGGTGCTGTTGGTATAATAAGGGGTATCTCCCGCCTTTCCCCCTGTCTTAATCTCCGGAAATTCCTGCCTGTCGATCATTGCCAGGCGGTAGGCCGCCGATTCCGCCGGGGTCGCTTCCAGGCAGTACAAATTTCCGTACTCCTGCTGATAACCAATCAGCTTCTTCTTTAAATGCTTCAGCACATCTGCCGCAAAATCCCTTGTCTTTTGGGATTCCATTCCAGATTTTAGCCAGGAAGCATTAAGCCCTGCCTCATTCATTCCAATAACGCCTATGGAAGAAAAATGGTTCTCCAGGTTTTCCAGATAACAGGCCGTATAAGGATAGAGCCCATTCTTTAAAAGCCTGCCGATGACATCCCGTTTAATCTTCAAGGATCTGGCTGCAATATCCGTCACCTGGTCCAGACGTTTGTAAAAATCCGGTTCATCGGAAGATAAAAAGCTGATCCGGGAAAGATTTATGGTGACCACGCCAATGGACCCGGTATTCTCCCCATATCCGAAGAATCCTCCTGCTTTATTGCGCAGTTTTGTAAGATCCGGTGCCACGCCATGATAGGAGATCCTCACATCCCCCGGAGCGTGGCCGCCCCTGATATAGTTGGAATAATAAGGCGTTCCATAATGGGAAGCAAGGGAAAATAAAAGGCGGTTATTCTCTGTGTCCGACCAGTCAAAATCCTCAGACAGCCCGTAAACCGGAATCGGATACTGAAATCCCATGCCGCCTGCATCTCCAGCCAGCATAGTCTCTAAAAACGCGCGGTTTATCATATCCATCTCGGTCTGGCAGTCCCCATAGGTAAAGTCCATTCGTTTACCTCCGACAATGGCCTTTTCCTCTCTCATATCCTCAGGAACCGTTAAATCCAGGGAAATATGGGAAAACGGCGCCTGGGTTCCCCAACGGCTTGGCGTGTTCACTCCAAACACAAAAGCCTCCATGCATTTTTTAACCTTGTCATAGGCAAGGCCATCAGCCCTGACAAAAGGCGCCAGGTATGTATCAAAGGAAGAGAAGGACTGGGACGCAGCCCATTCATTCTGCATGATTCCAAGAAAATTAACCAGCTGGTTGCACAGGGTAGCCAGATGCTTTGCAGGGGAGGCCGTAATCTTTCCCGTAATTCCTCCCAGTCCGTCCAGCAGAAGCTTTTTTAAAGACCAGCCGCAGCTATATCCTGTCAGCATAGAAAGGTCATGGATATGGATATCGCCCCTATTATAGGCATCAGCAATCTCCTTGTCATAAATTTCAAAAAGCAAGTAATTTGCCGTCACCGCTCCGGAATTGTTAAGGATCAGGCCGCCCACGGAATAGGTCACCGTGGAATTTTCCTTTACATGCCAGTCCTCTACCTTAACGTAATTATCCACCACATCCTTATAGTCAAGAGTGGTGGCTCCCAGGCTCCTGATCTTCTCTCTTTGTTTCCGGTACAGAATATATGCCTTTGCCACATCCGTATATCCGGTCTCCTCCAATACCTTTTCCACACTGTCCTGGATATCCTCCACAGGGATTAAGTCTTCCTTTACCTTATCCTTAAAATCGGAAGCCACCCGTAAGGCCAGCAATTCCACAATGCTATCCGTATAATACTTTTCGGTTGCAGTAAATGCCTTTTTCATGGCTTCTTTGACCTTTGACAAATCAAAGTACGCTTCCGCGCCATCCCTTTTCGTTACCTTCAACATGTTAATCCTTCTCCTTCAAATCCTATTTGACCTGGTAGATCATAATACGGTCCCTGCTATGTAATTCCTGCTGGAAATATCCGTTTTCCCCATTTACTTCCAATACTACCTGTCCGGTTACATTTTTAAAATCCAGTCCGGAATATTCCAGCATGTCCATCAGATAATAGGGGTGGTGATCCGGCTTTAAGGGAAGAGTCAGAGGGTTGTTATTCAGAAAGAACGTGATTTTCCCCTTGCTCCCACGGCTCTTTTCCCCTTCTCCATTCCCTGCCTGGGGAACTGGGGCTGCTGAAGCCGTATTAAGAGAGCCGGATCCGGCTTCTTCCATCCTTTCAACTCCGGCATTCTGTACCGGCTCTTCCTTTGTTCCGGCTGCTGCGCTTTCTATTTCAATGCTGTCACCGGATTTTAGAGGTACATCCTCCTTTACCTCCTCATCATTTACCAGCACCTTGTTTCCTTTTCCAAGCTCTGCCACATCGGATAGCATAGCGGAAGCGTTTTTTCCACGGCTGGCAGGTACAAATACAATCCAGTCCTCTGTATTTACCGGATCGGAAAGCTGTGTTTCTTCTCCATTGAGTTTTAATACAGACGGCTCCGCTTTTTCTCCATAAAAAACCGTTCTCTTTCCGTTAACACTCACCACCAGGTTCTGGCCGGAACGTCCGATCATATCCTGGTAATTGTAGCCGTTCATCATCAGCACATCCATTATGGTAAAGCTGCCGCTCCGGAAGAGCTTCGCCGGCCTGTCATTTAAAATGACACGGAAGCTGTCATTGACAATGCTGAAGCCTGCGGATATGACGATTCCAAGAGGAGTGGCAAATTCCGGATTCTCAAGGTCATACTCATCGGAATAGGCGTTGATCTTAAAATTGTTGCCGGCAATAGCGACACGTTTTGGGTCAATTTTCAGATGCTCTACGATCCCTTCCTTTAAGCCGGNNTGCTCCCTCCCCCTGCCAGAAAGACTGCCGACGGCACCCCGCCGTTTACCTCCAGGATTTTTGCCGATATCTCCTCACAAAGCCTGGAAGACGCTTCCTTAATGCACTCAAAGATGGATTCCCTTGTTATGATCTGTTCAAATCCAAGAATATCCGTAAAATGAATCTCCGCCCCTTCATCAATCTCTGATTTGATTTTTTCTGCGGTATCAAAATCGACCAGATACTCCTTCATAATAGTCTCTGTGATCTCATCTCCGGCAAGAATGGCCATGGTATAGCCGGTCACGCAGCCATCCCTGCAGACTGCAATGTCGGAGGTTCCTGCTCCTATATCCACCATGGCTAAGTTTAACAGGCGGATATTCTGGGGAATGGCCGCATTGATGGCGGCAATCGGCTCCAGGGTAAGGCTTGCCACCTCCAGACCGATCTTGTGCATGGCCGCATAAAGGCTTTCCACTACCTCTGTGGGAAGGAAGGTTGCAATGATGTCAGCTTTTAAAACCCTTCCATGATGGTCGATCAGATTGGATATCATGTAGTTGTCCAGATAATAACGGCTTACCGTATATCCGACCAGATAAAACTGCCGGTCTGATTCCCTGTCTTCTCTATTCATAAATAATTTTTCTGCTTCGCTGATTGCACCTGCTTCCAGGCGGCTGATTGATTCCGCATCGATCTTCTGGGGCCTGGGAAGCTCCATCTCATAGGTCACGCTTTCGGTCCGCAGCGCTCTTCCGGCAGCTGCTACACTGACCTTATCAAGCCTGCACCCCAGCTTTTTCTCCAGCCTGTCCTTAACCTGGCCAGCGATCTTTGCCACCTGGTCGATATCCTCGATCTGGCCGTCAATCATCGCCCGTTTTGTGTGCTCGGCTCTCTCTATGGCAACGATATGAATTCTGTCCCCATCAGGCATGCCCACCATGCCGATGATGCTCCGGGTTCCAATATCCAGAGCGAAAACAGCCTGATCCGGAAGAGTGTCTGTCAAAATACTATGTCTGTTATCCATAAATAATGCCCCATTCTTTTGTATATTTGTCTATTATTCTACTAGTATAAACAGCCTCCGTCAATCGAATAAAGGAAATTTTTGCGGAAAAACCACGTAAATTGACGCAGAAAAACAAGCCGCAGCTTAAGGATATACGCTGCGGCCTGGTTTATCAGCACTGGTTTCTAATATCAAAGCTCGGATTGAATGCGTAGAAATTCCTGCTGTCCAGATTATCCTGGGTGATTCTTAAAGCTTCCCCAAATCTCTGGAAATGAACGATTTCCCGTTCCCTCAAGTAACGAATCGGATCACAAACTTCAGGATCAGTCACAACACGAAGAATGTTGTCGTAAGTACTCCTTGCCTTCTGCTCTGCCGCCATATCCTCCACAAGGTCAGTAATTGGGTCTCCCTTTGACTGGAATTCGGTGGCACTAAACGGGACTCCCCCTGCAGACTGAGGCCAAATCCCTGTGGTATGGTCAATGTAGTAAGGACCAAAGCCCGAATCTACCACCTGCTCCGGCGTTAAGTTTCTTGTCAGCTGGTGAACAATGGTCGCTACAATCTCTAAGTGAGCTAACTCCTCCGTTCCAATATCTGTCAAAAGTCCTTTACATTCCTTATAAGGCATGGCATAGCGCTGGGAAAGATAACGCATGGAGGCTCCCATTTCTCCATCAGGCCCACCTTAATTCAGAAACAGATAGCCAGATCCCTGGCCTTTCCTTAAGCTCATAATTAAACCAATTTACCCATATATTATAGAAACATTCCTTTTATGAGGCTCCTATGCAGACAATCTCTAAAAAAACGCTGACAGATATTATGCGCCACAACGGGATCACTGTTTTTACCTATACAATCCATTATCCATATTTTACCACCACATGCAGCTCCACCTCTGCCCAGAGCATCAATAAGTTTTATGAGTTTCGGTCCAAACAGGCCGAAAACTACTGCCGCACCGTGCTCTACCCCCAGGCCGTTGATCAGGCAATGTTCGTGCAAAAAAATCAATTTCCCTTTAACAGCTATGAGTTTTTATCAGTCTATCAGGTCACATACAATAAGGACTGCACCTCAAGCCTTTACACCGATCAATATACTTATCTGGGAGGAGCCCATGGAAATACAACCCGGGACTCCCAAACATGGGACTTTTCTACCGGCAAACAGCTGAACCTCATTGATTTCTTCCCAAACACCCCCCAGTTTACGGATTATATTTTTAAAGGGATCCAGCAGCAGATAGAAGAACAGACGAAAACATCTCCTTCCCAATATTTTGATGACTATGCGGCTCTCCTGCGCGGTAACTTTAACATCAATGGATTTTTTCTTAAACCCTCTGGAGTTGTCATCTATTATCAGCAGTACGATATCGCTCCTTATGTAAGAGGAATCCCGGAATTTTTATTTCCTTTTCAGGACTGCGGGCCCAATGTCTGACCTTGATCTGCATCCGATGGTATACATAGCGTTAATCTTCATAAAGTGTTCACAATTTCATCAAAGTTTTATCATATTTCCCCGTTATATTAATAAATGCAAAAGGCTATAACCTTTTAAACTAAACTTTTTTTCATACATAGCCGGCAGGATCCCCCCATCTTGCCGGCTCCCTCCATTTTGGGCCTGTCCTCTCCCACCGGCATCATCCTGAAGCGGTTATTCTTCTGAATCCGATGGACTCCATCATCTTATCCTGAATCATCAATGCAATTTCCTTACGCTTTTCCTCCGGCAGAGAATCCATAAGAACATTTTTCCCGTCAATTTCCACGTAATTTTCAATTATTGGTTTTTTGTTCATATTTCCATCCCCTCCCTGGTAAAATGTATGTGACACGGATTGTACTTGTTTCCTGATGTTTTCCAGGTACCGCCGGAAAGAGGGGATGGATTTTGAAAAAAGATGAAACAACGGAAATCGGAGCTGCTTACGTACGCGTCAGCACGAATGACCAGACGGAGCTTTCTCCCGATGCACAGCTGAGAGAAATAAAAAAGGCGGCGAAAGCCGATGGGATTTTAATTCCGGAAGAATTTATATTTATTGAAGAAAAGGGGATCAGCGGCCGCCGTGCCGACAACCGGAAGGAATTCCAGAAAATGATTTCCATTGCCAAGTCCCAGCCCTCTCCCTTTCAGTATCTCTATCTCTGGAAATTTTCCCGCTTTGCAAGAAACCAGGAAGAGAGCATGTTTTATAAAGGCGTTCTCCGGAAAAAATGCGGCGTGACCATTAAAAGCGTATCCGAACCCATTATGGAAGGCATGTTCGGCCGTCTCATTGAAAGCATCATCGAATGGTTTGATGAATACTATTCCATCAACTTATCCGGGGAAGTCACCAGAGGTATGACTGAAAAAGCTTTAAGAGAAGGCTATCAGGCCTCTCCTTGCCTGGGATACCGTGCGGTGGGAGAAGGAAAGCCTTTTCTCATTTATGATGAAGAATATAAGATCGTGGAATATATCCACCAGTCCTATCATGATGGCATGGATCTGTCTGCCATCGCAAGGAATGCAAACGAAATGGGTTTTTTGACCAAAAGGGGAAACCGGTTCGACCGCCGGGCGGTTGATCGCATTTTAAGAAACCGGTTCTATGACGGTATCGTCTCCTGGAAAGACATCTCCTTTCATGGAAGGCATGAGACCAGGGAAACGGTGACATCGGTTTTTAAAGATAATCAGGTGCGGCTGCAAAGGGAATACAGGCCCGTGAAACGCCGGGAGGTGTCAGACTGCAAGCATTGGGCCTCCGGCCTCCTGAAATGCGGGTACTGCGGTGCAAGCCTTGTGTTTAACAAGGCCCCGGATACGAACCGCCATCCCAGCTACTTCCAGTGCTGGCGTTATGCCAAGGGATCTCATGGAGAATCCTGCAGCATTACCGCAAAAAAAATGGAGGCTCTTATAATAGAATCT